>WRJK01000041.1 GCA_009782285.1 Clostridiales bacterium | reverse complement strand
CTTGCCAGCACCCCGACGCCCTTGACCTTGTACTCCTTGTATGTTACGTTCTGCTCGCCGCTGTCCCCCGACTGCTGCTTCTGCCCGTAATTCCAGTCGCCGCTCAGAATGATCTTGTCTGTCATAACGTCCGTCGGCTCACCGGTCCACCTGTAATTGTTCGGGTCGTAAAACCAGTACGGGACTTGGTTGCCGAAGAGTATGGCGTTTTTGTCGGTCTCCTTGAGAAGGCGGCCTTCCAGCACCTCGTAGTTGAACTTTTCAAGGACTTCGGGCTTGACGCCCATGATTTCGGTGCCCGCCACCTTTTTCCCTATGGCGACGGTGAGGTATTCGCTTGCAACAGGCGTAACTGCAGCCACGCCCTTGATTTTTTCAATTTTGGCCAGGTTCCTGTCGTTTATTACCCCTCTGTCGTCGCTGCCTACAGCGACAGGGCCACCCATGCGGCCGCTGTACACTTCTATCATGTGGAGGTTTCCGTAGCTCTCGATCTGCTCCTGAAAGCTGGCTGCGAGGCCGAAGCCTATGGAAAGCATTACGACGATTGCGCATGTACCGACCACAACGCCAGTAACCGCCAGGACTGTCCTTGCCCTCCGCCTGAGCAGGTTGCGGAAGCAAAGCTCGAGTATGTCGAAGTTGCTCATTCGCCGGCTCCTTTCCTGTCTGCATCAAGGGCTGCGTTGAAGTAGGCGTCCTGTATTTCCAGTTTTTTGTTGAGTTTGGTTTTCCTCACCTTCCGCCATATTATTATGCCCGCTGCCGCCAGCACTAGGGCGATTCCGAATATAATCAAGTTCCAAGGGGTGTGCTTTTCTTCCGGCTCCCATGGGTACATGTCTTCATACTCCGGCATTTCCATTACTTGAAACAGGAAGGGCGCTTCGTAGGTCACCTGTTCGCCGTCCAGATCCTCGTAAGTGAACACGATCTTCCCCTCCATCGGGCCGACTTCCTTAGGGATGAACACGAAGGTATAGCTGTCGCTGTTGCCGCCCTCCATGTTCCCGACATAGTAGCTGTTTGACTCCATGATGTCGAAGTCGCCTTCTGCGTTGACCATCAGGTTGTTCAGGGTCGTCTTCCCCATGTTGTAGAATTGCAGGGTTGAGGAGCCCGGCGACCCGACGTAGCACTCGTAGGGCGGAACAATCTCGTCCACTGAAAGCCTCATGGCCTGCATGACAGGGATTGAGATGGTGTCTTCAGCCGTGAACGCCCCGCCTTCGCCGTCCTCGTAGGACATCATAACCGTGATGGCCGTCGTCTTCTGTTCTGCGGAAGGCTTCGCGCGAAGCACCAAGGTTTTGGAAAAATGCCCACCGCCAGTGACGTTTTCCACAAAAAACGAATTGCTGCTGTCCACAGGCACAAAAGTACCGTCGTCTGACGATATCGTGACTTTGATGTTTGACAGCTCTTTTGCTGACGTGTTGAAAAAGCCCATGTTCAGGAAAAACTCCTTCCCTGCCATGACGGAGCTCCCGCCGTAGCTGTACTGCTCCACCATTAGCTGAGGGGTCTTGGCGGTTTCGCCGCCGCCCTTGGCGTAGATGCTGGCATACTTGATTACGTCGCTTAGGTCGCCGTTTAGAGTCTCGACTGCGATCTTGATCGGATAGCTTCTGCCTGAACCTGATGTTGCAGACATGGTCACGGAAAAAGGCTGCGATTCGCTTGGACCAATGCTGTCAATCACGAACGTTGCATTTGATTTGTTTATTACCCCCTCCGGCACCTCCACGCAAGCTTTGATGTTTCTGACTGCCCCGGAGCCGGTATTCCTCACGCTGAACGTCATCGTAAAATCCTCGTCAACCGCAGTTTCGGCGGGAAGGCTCACATTTTCGATTACAATGTCCCTGACTGCCCCAGAGCCTGCCCCTGTCACAGGTATGTAGAACGTCCGCTCCAGGTTCACCGCGTTGCTTGCCCTGTCCGTCCCCGTCACTTT
Organism: Clostridiales bacterium; assembly: GCA_009782285.1. GTDB lineage: Bacteria > Bacillota > Clostridia > Peptostreptococcales > Anaerovoracaceae > WRJK01. Next base: position 20,921 of record WRJK01000041.1, on the reverse strand, counting down.
CAGCGTGACCGGGTACGCCCTGCCGCCTTCAAGGTCGTCGTAGACCATTACGTTGAATGACCTCCCAACCCTTTGCCCGATGGAAATTGTCCCAACGTAGGAAGCCGTGCTTGCGTTGAATACTGACATCCCTTCGGGAAGCTCAATTATGAATTCCGAGTTGCGGATGGGCGTGTCGCCCCTGTTGTGCACTTGAAAGGTAACGGTGTTGCTTTTTCCGGGCGAGAACCCGCTGGCAACCCCGGTCGTGTGGGAAAAATCAAGCGCCGGGTGATAGGTCCTGGCTGACGGCGGCACGTCCGGGTTCAGTATGTCTGAGGAGCTGTCGTCCATGATGAACATGAGGAAATACTCGTCGTAAACCGTTTCGCTGCCGTCTGAATGGGAAAAGGCGATTTGGAACGCCCTTGAGCCTGCGCTTGCCTGCTTGCCAATGTCCATTTGAAAGGCGATGGTTATCGTCCCCCCCGGCTTGACAGTCCCGCTTATCGGCTGCAATTGCTGTATAGTGAGCTCCTTGGAATTGGTGAAGGCCAGAGCTGCGCTTGTAAAATCAAAGTCTGCGTAGGCGTCGTTCCTAACCAAAAAATCATAGTGGACATTTTTGCTGCCTGGCTCTGCAGCGTCCCCGCTCAATTGCGTTATGTTCAATTCCGGCTCTGCCCCGTGCACATTGAAGCCAATCATTGCCACCAGTACCAAAGCAATCAAGGCTGCTATTCTAGTTTTCTTTGCCATCGTTTCCCCCGTGTCCCTTCATATGCATGTTTAAGATGTTTCCGTCTTCAATAGTCACAACCCTGTCAGCGTATTCGGCTACGCCGCTGTCGTGGGTAACAAGTATCAGAGTCTGGTCGTGATGCCTTGCTTGTTTGATTATCAGGTTCATCACGTCCTTTGCAGTGTTTGTGTCCAAGTTCCCTGTTGGTTCGTCCGCGAACACTATCTTTGGGCGCCCGGCCAGCGCCCTTGCGATGCCCACGCGCTGCTGCTGGCCGCCACTCATCTGCGTCGGCTTCCTGTTGTCGTACCCGGAAAGGCCCACGGCGGCTAGGGATTCTTTCGCCATGGCTTTTCTCCGCTTTTTCGGCACACCCCTGAAGATAAGCGGCATGCTGACGTTTTCAAGGGCGGTCATCATAGGCATAAGATGGAACGCCTGAAAGATGAACCCAATGTTTTTCTGCCTGAAGAGAGTGACCTGCTCCTCGGTCAGCTTGTGGACAGGGACGCCTCCGACGTAGATCTCTCCCCGAGTGGGCTTTTCCAGCCCGGCGACCATGTTCAGAAAGGTCGATTTGCCGGAACCGGACCGGCCGAGGAAGCAGACTATCTCGCCTTTGTTTATGTCAAGGCTGACGTCGTCCAGGGCTACCACCCGTTCCTCACCCATGCGGTATATTTTTCTCACGTTTTTTACCCTTATTAGCGGTTCCAAATTTCATCACCTTCCATTTTCACGCAAGTAGATTATATCAGATGCCAATGGGAAATCCAACTGTTTTAATCGTTATATTTGTATTGACAAATAGTGTAGAAACAAGTACAATAACAACTAGACTATGGGAATGCGCAATGCAAGGTGAGGTGGTTTGATGTTCAGCGAGTATTTAAAAAAAATATATGGCTATAACGAGCCAATCTATGTGAAAGAAATCAAGTATAAAAACTACTCCCGTGCATGGATTTTTTTGGAATTGAAGAAATTGGTTGACAACGGCGAATTGATCCGCTTTTGCAAAGGCATTTATTATTTCCCCGAAAAGACACCTTGGGGAGATTCCAAATTGAATCCTCGCAAAGTGATTGAACGGCGTTTTATAGCTGACGGGGATGAGGTGTATGGCTATATAACAGGGCTTTCACTGTTGAACATGACAGCACTGTCTACGCAAGTCCCAAGCCTGATTGAAATCGTAACGAACAAAGAGACTACCCGGGTCCGCGACATAATGGTCGGCAATCAACGCACTAGGGCAAGACGCAGCCGCACGGACATAACAAAAGAGAATGCAAGCACACTGCAATTTCTTGACTTGATGAACATCATTACGCCGTCCGCAATGGATGAAACCGAGCAGTTCATGCTCTGCAAGTACATAAAGGCATCAGGCGTGACAAGAGAAAATGTAATGCGGTATGCGAGCTTGTTCCCGGCGAAAGTGATGAAAAATATGATGGAAAGCGGTGCCGCCTATGAACTTGCATGAGGACAGGGGTGCATTTGGGCAGTACATTGAAGCGACAGCCGACTTCTTGGGGATAACCGATGCAGGTATTGTTGAAAAAGATTATTTTGTCACTCTTTTTCTGAAAAACATAATAAAGAAACGGCCGGATATGATTTTCAAAGGCGGTACGTCCCTGTCAAAATGTTATAAAATAATAAACCGTTTTTCGGAAGACATCGACATGAATGTGCGCACTGAAGCGGCAAAACTGACCGAAGGGCAGCGTAAACGGTTAAAACAGGATGTTATTTCGAGCATTGAGGAATTGGGCTTCAGCTTGGAAAACCTTGAGAAGATACGCAGCCGCAGAGAATTCAACCGTTATGTAGTCAACTATAAAACATCGGTCACATTCGGCTATTTAAAACCGTACCTAGTTGTGGAAACCGACGTTTTCATCAAGTCTTTTCCAACAGAAACAATGGAAGCAGCAAGCTTGACATGCGATTTTCTTTTAGCGCAAAAATTAGAAAGTGAAGTTAAAAAATACAATTTGGAACCGTTTATTGTTCAGGTGCAAGCAAAAGAGCGAACTTTTATTGACAAGGTCTTCGCCATTGCAGACTATTATTTGGACGGCCACACAGCAAACCATTCAAGGCATATTTACGACTTGTACAAGCTGTATCCCAAAATAGTATTCAATTGTGAGTTTATGATGCTGGTTAAGGAAGTCCGCGATGCCCGAAAACCGCGCACCACTTGTTTTTCAGCGCAAGATGGTGTTGACGTACAGGAGCTTCTTCGAGAAATTGCGAGTGAAGATGTATATAAATCCGATTACAACCAAATCACCGACGCACTGCTGTTCGAGGAATTGCCGTATTCTGAAGCGGTATCGGTTCTTGAATATATCATAAAGGACGGTTGTTTCGCATAATCGGCTGCATAACTTTCATCAGAAATCGGCTGCAAGATAGATTTTAATCAGATTTTAATCTTTTCCCAATTGCCGTCACAGAATGCTGGGATATAATCAATCAACAACACAAAAAGGAGGAATTGATTATGTCGACTATTGAACAAATTGAAAAGCTGAGGGAAAAGGCGAACGTGACTTACACTGAAGCAAAGGCGGCGCTGGACGCTGCGTCGGGCGACATGCTGGACGCCATCATCAGCCTTGAAAAGCAGGGCAAGGTGAAAGCCCCGGAAAATGGCGGAAGCTATGCGACGTCGCTGCCAAAACATGAAGACTACCAAGAAAAAAAGGCGCAGGCAAAGGAGAAAGGCGAATCGTTCTCAACGCTTTTGGGAAGGTTTTTCAGATGGTGCGGGAGAATGATAGCAAAGGGCAACGTTCACATGCTTGATGTGCGGAGGCGTGGCGAGACAATCATGCAGGTGCCGGTGACGGTTTTGGTGCTGCTTCTTATAGTCGCGTTTTGGGTGGTTGTCCCGCTGCTTGTGGTGGGCCTGTTCTTTGGGTTCAGGTATTTCTTCTGCGGCCCCGACTTGGACAAGACCGGGGTGAACAAAGTGATGGACGCTGCGGCAAACGCGGCAGAAAGCATAAAAAAGGACGTTATGGGGAGCGACTATTAATTCTTATGAGCGAACGCATACTGATCATTGAGGACGAGGAAAAACTGGCGCGGTTTGTAGAAATGGAGCTTTCATACGAAGGGTACCAAGCACAAAAAGCGCATGACGGCCGGACGGGGCTTGCTTTGGCGCTGTCCGGCGATTTTGACCTTGTCATACTTGACATAATGCTGCCAGGCCTTTCCGGCATGGAGGTTTTGCGCAGGATACGCCGTGAAATGCAAACACCTGTTATTATGCTGACGGCGAGGGACGCAGTCATGGACAAAGTGTCAGGCCTTGACGGAGGAGCGGACGATTACATGACGAAGCCCTTTGAAATTGAGGAGCTTCTGGCGCGCATAAGGAGAGCGCTGCGAGCGACAGCTCAGAAAAGCGGCGCCGTGCAAAACGGGGGAAGGGTGCTTACAGCTTGCGGGGTCGCGCTGGACCCGTTGCGGCACACTGTGGAGTTTGCGGGGACGCAAGTAGAGCTTACAAAGAGGGAATTTGACCTTGTGCAATTCCTGATGGAGAACAAGGGGCTTGTTTTCAGCAGGGATGCGCTGCTCGACAAGGTGTGGGGCTACGACTACATGGGGGACACAAATGTCGTTGACGTATATGTCCGCTACATAAGGAGCAAGATCGACGACGTGTTCGGAATCAAACTGATCCACACCGTGCGCGGAGTGGGGTACATGGTAAAAGATGAACAAAAAACTTGATTTTTCAATAGCAAATAGAATAAGCCGCTGGCATTTCAGCAACGCGTTTTCTCATTTTCTGGCGATAAACATTGTTCTGCTGATTTTCTTTTCCGTTGCCGTTTTCAGCGTTGGAGAAAAACACGTCGATAAGCTGATGGCAGAAAAAAACTATAACGAGTTGTCGCATTCCGAGCCTTCCGGCGTTAAAATCCCGTTCATAAAAGAAAGCGGCGTCACCAGAACGCTAATTTTCGAGCGCGATGCTGCCAACTGGTGGAACAGCAAACTGGCTTACAGGGTTTGGGTGCCTGATGACGACGTTTTCGCCGCCTACGAATACGACTTCACTGAAACAGCGAGGCTGTCACTGATATTCTTCATAGCCCTCAACGTCATTGAATTGCTCATGCTGCTGGGTGGAATCAGAAAATCGCTCTCGGTCACGAGATCCGCCCTGCGGCCACTGGCAGAGCTAACCGAGACGACGCAAAACATTAACAGGCGGAAAACCCAGTCGAGCGTCTCCCGCACACAGCTTCGCGACCTGACGGAAAAGCTTGATTCAATTGACGCAGACGGGCTTGAAACCCGTATTTCGATTGAGTCGCCCCACAAGGAGCTTTCAGGGCTTGCGGAGGCCATAAACGGCATGCTTGACAGGATAAACGAGTCTTACGACTCGCAGGTCCGGTTTGTGTCCGATGCGTCTCATGAGCTGCGTACGCCGATAGCTGTTATCCAAGGTTACGCCAACCTGCTGGACAGGTGGGGCAAAAACGACGAAAAGGTGCTGCAAGAGTCCATCGACACGATAAAATCCGAGGCGCAGAACATGAAAGACCTTGTGGAGCAGCTGCTGTTCCTCGCCCGTGGGGACAACGACTCCTTGAGGCTGGAGGTCGAAACGTTGGACATAAGCACGATTGCGCGCGATGTCATACGCGAGACCGAAATGATATCCCCTTCCCGTGCCATCGCTTGCGAGGTAGAGGACGGGGCGTACATTCTTGGCGACGCGCAGCTCATCAAGCAGGCGCTCAGGATTCTGATGGACAACAGCATAAAATACACACCTGAAGAAGAAAGCGTAAAGATCGCCCTTCATACCGAGGGGGGCAAGGTGAAAATCGCGGTGAGCGACAACGGCATCGGCATCATGCCGGAGGATCTGCCCCGCATATTTGACAGGTTTTTCCGCTCTGACGACTCAAGGGCACGAAAAACCGGCGGCAGCGGACTTGGGCTCTCCATAGCGAAATGGATTGTCCAGCGCCATGGCGGCTCTGTGGAAGTTGTCAGCCGGAAGGACATTGGCACTAGGATAACCTTGACGTTTGACGCCGCCAAAAACTAGTTTTTCATTTTATACGAGCAAATTTTAAGCTTTCCGTTTGACTGCTTCTTGACTTCATACATGTTTTTGTGCTTGTTCAGCAAATCAGACAGTTTTGAAAAGCCATAAGCCTTCAGCTCAAAATCAGGCCGGGCGCGTTTTATGTAGTTTCCGGCAGTTGCGGCGTTTACCCAGCCGTCGTCGTCCTGATAGGTTTCGCTGGCAGCCCTCAGCAATTTGTGGATTTCCGAGAGGTCGTAAGCCATTGAACCTGCTTCCCCGCTGACCGGTTCTTCCACAATTCTGTCTTCCACGACGACTTCTTCCTCTGCCGCCTCCGGTTTGCCAAGAAGGTGCCTCGTCAGAAGGAAACTGTCACAGGAATTCCTGAAAGCAATCGGCGTCTTGTCTTCCCCCACGCCAAATATGTAGGCGCCTGTTTCCCGCAGCCTGATAGCCAGCGGTGTGTAGTCGGCGTCGCTGCATACGATTACGAACGCATTGTAATTGTTTGTATAGAGCAGGTCCATCGCGTCTATTACCAGCGCAAAGTCGGTGGCGTTTTTCCCTTTGGTGTACGCGAACTGCTGTTCCGGCTTGATCGCCAGCTGCTTGAGCTCGTCTTCCCAGTATTTTAGCGAAGGGTTTTTCCAGTCTCCATATGCTTTTTTGACTATTATCCGGCCAAACTTGGAAATTTCGTCGAGAATGGCCTTTAGCGCTTTCAGTTGAGCGTTGTCTGCGTCAATCAGCACAGCTATTTTGTCAGAAGTGAAATCTCTGTCCATGTTTCTCCTCACCTTATATCCCTTTTTTTGCATGTCATGTGTTCGATGTGGACTATTATGACGGCGGCATTGCCCTCGTGGGCTTTTGTGTACGCAGCAGTGCGCACCTGCTCGTTGGGGACGTACTTGTCCATTATTGCGGCAAAAGCGGTTTCCCTCACGTCGTTTTCAGGCGGCGGGACCACTTCGGCCCTGCCGAACGCTACGACGCTTGTATAGTTTGTGCTTATCTGGCCTTTCATTACTTCCTCGCCGCCCACGGCTGTCAGGCAAACTTTGGAGTGATTTTTAACAGCGTCTATTTTGTGGCCTTCCAAAAAACAGTGCACGAAGACGCAGTTGTCCCTGTAGGCGAAATTAACAGGGACCCCATAAGGGTAGCCGTCGTCCCCAAGGACGGAAAGAACCCCGAACACGCATTCGTTCAATAACGCAACACCGGTTTCTTCCGTAGCCAACCTGTCTTTTCTTCGCATTTCCCTGAACATTTTGCATTCTCCTTCAAAAATATGTTAAAATAATATAAAATAATAATAAACTTAATCCATGCCAATATCAAGGGGTATTTTTTACTTTACAAATCATATATTTTATGTATAATTATTTCCATAATGGTTTCATACCAAATTGTTGTAGGAGGAGGAAAAAGAAATGATATTCAAAATGATTGGGAGGTTTTTATCAGTTGCATTGATTTTGGCACTTGCTTGCGGCACTTTTGCGGGATGCGGCGGAGGTTCGGGCAACGACGCCATAGTGCTGAAACTCGCCTCGGACGCGCCTATTGACCACATAGCCACTAGGCTCAACGAAGCTGCGGCTGAAAAAGTGAAAGAAAGGACGGACGGAAGGGTTGTTGTCGACTATTTCGGCGCAAGCCAGCTGGGCAGTTACGAATCGGTGTACCAAGAAATTGTGATGGGCACCGTGGACATCGCGCAGATTACGGTTCCAGACGCCCTCGACGCTAGGCTGGGCGCGGCGTACCTGCCTTATTACGCAACAAGCTTTGAAGAAGCAGAGGTGCTTTACGCCCCTGATTCTTACATGACCAAAGTGTTCGCCGAGCTCACAGCCCAGAACGGCGTGAGGTTCCTCGGATGGGTGCTTGAGGGGTTCATCGGGATGGGGGTCGTGAAAGACCCGTCGAACGTGTTCGAGCCGGGTGCTGTAAAAGGCATCAAGCTCAGGAGCCCCGCAATGGCCACTTTCAGGATAGTGCAGGAAGATTTGGGGTACAACCCGATAACCATTACCTATGCAGAAGTCCCAATGGCCATTCAGACAAAGGTAGTCGATGGGTGGATAGGCGGGACCCCGAACATGAACTACGCCTGGGTCGGGGAAATTATCACCAAAATGTACGTAAACTACCTGCATGCAGAAGCTACAAGCTATGTCATGAGCGAAAAGAGCCTTGAGAAGCTGTCCCCCGAGGACCAGCAGATCGTCATCGACGTTTTCCGCGAGCAGAGCGTACAGAGCATCAAGGACGCAAGGGACAACGAAGAAGTCTACAAAGCGAAGCTCACTGACGATTACGGCGTGGAAGTCGTGGAATTCACGAAAGAACAGCTTCAGAAGAATGCCGATTTCGTCCGGGACGTGACATGGACGAAGCTTGAAGAAGTTTTGACTCCTGAGCTCATCGCAGGCTTTAGGGCAGAAGTTGAAAAAATGAAGTAGCTCTTGTAGCGGTTTGAAAGGGGGTGCTTTTTTGACAATGGCAAAAAAGAGGGAGGACAACGCGTTTTGGAGAGCATTGGCTTCAGTAGAGCGTTTTGTCATTATTTTAACAGCGATAGGCACCACGCTGATAGTGTCGGGTGCTTGCATCTTGAGGTGGTTTAACATCAACTTCAACGGCTTTGAAGAAATTCTTATAATTGTCGCGTTTTGGCTGTACATGATTGGCTGCGCCTACGGCACTTATGAGAAAAGCCAGATTACCGCTGACATCGTTGAGGTCATGATGAAGGAATGCTTTGCCAAAGAATTGATACGCCTCGTCCGCTACACCCTGACTTTTGTCCTTGGGGCGATCATGATGTACTGGGCTCTCCACCTTCTCTTGTGGACGATCGAGATGGACACAAGGACGCCGGTGTACAGGGTGCCGACAGCCGTGGGGCAGAGTTCTATGCTGCTTGGGCTTGTGTTGCTGACTTTTTACAACGCGGTGTACCTGTATGACAACATTAAAGAGTTCGTCAGTAGGCATGTTGCAAAAACTGAGGCCTGTTTGGCCGATGCGGAAGGGGGTGCCAAACCATGAACATCGTTCTGATAGCGATTATTGTTTTGGTTGCGGTGCTGATGCTTGGCGTCCCGATTCCGTTCGCTTTTTTCGCGTCGTCGGTTACAATCATCTTTTTGGGCAAAATGGACTACTCGTCCCTGCTGATGTACGGCTACAACAGGGCAAGCTCGATAATACTGGTTGCCATCCCGCTGTTCATACTCGCAGGGAGCCTGATGGAGAAGGGGGGGATAGGCGAAAGCCTTGTAAACCTTGTAGACATGCTTGTAGGGCGCATTAAGGGCGGCTTGGGCGCCGTCATGGTTATTTCCTGCGCACTGTTTGGCGCCATCTCCGGAAGCGGAATGGCGACGCTTTCGTGCATAGGTTCCATAATGCTGCCGAGGATGTATGCGGCAGGGTACCCAAGGGGGGTGTCCTCGGCGCTGATATCCAGCGCGTCGCTTCTTGGGCTGCTGATTCCGCCTAGCTTGAACATGATCCTGTACGCATTCGTCGGAGGGCAGTCAGTGCTCGCCTGTTTCGTGGCGACGGTTGTGCCCGGCATCATTCTGGTGATATGCCTCAGCCTTACGAACATTTGGCTGCTCAGGAAGAACCAGGACATAGTTCTGGCAGACCCAATGCCACCGAGCGAGTTTGCACGCAAGCTGGGAAAGAGGACGCTGAAGGCGATACCAGCCATTATTGCGCCGGTGATCATACTTGGCGGAATTTACGGCGGATTCATGACGCCGACGGAAGCAGCGGCGATTTCCGTGCTCTATTCGATCCCCGTGGGCTTCTTCATCTACAAAGGGCTGAAAGGCAGGGGTTTCCTGGACAGCCTTGTTTCGGCGGGCACCACTGCGGGGGTTGTAATGATCATGCTGTTTTCCGTAATGGTCCTATCCAACCTGTACACTAAGGAAAACGTTCCAAGGATGCTGTTGAACGCCATGACTTCCATAACGGAAAACCAGACGGTTCTGATAATGATGGTCAACGTGTTCCTCGTAGCAATCGGCATGATAATGGACGACACCAGCGCAATACTGCTTACGACGCCTATTATGCTGCCCATAGTCGTTTCATTGGGAATAAGCCCTGTCCATTACGCAGCCATCATGGGGGTGAACCTTGGGCTCGGGTGCGTCACGCCGCCATGCGCCCCGTTCCTCTACCTTGGTTCCAGGGTCGGCGGCGCACCGATAAACGAGATGCTTAAGCCGACGATGTGGTTCATCCTGTTAGCTTGGGTGCCTACGCTGCTGTTGACGACTTACGTCCCGACGCTGTCCCTGTTCCTGCCTAGGCTTATAGGGCTTGCGTGAAATTGAACGACTTGCGGCCTTCTGAATAGTCTGCAACTATGTGCCCGTCCCCGTACAGCTTGTACTTGTAGCTGACAAGCCCGTCGAGGCCAACAGGACCCCTGGCGTGCAGCTTGCCCGTGCTGACGCCGACCTCGGCTCCGAACCCGTAGCGGTACCCGTCCGCAAACCGGGTGGAGCAATTCTGGTACACGCCAGCGGAGTCCACTGCCGCCATGAATTCCTCGGCAGCTTCGCGGTCTTCGGTCATGATGCAGTCTGTATGGTGGGATCCGTACTTGTTTATGTGCGAGACTGCAGCAGCCAGCGAATCGACGATTTTAACAGAGAGGACGTAGTCGAGGTATTCGGTTCTGTAGTCCTCATCCGTGGCGCTTTCGCAGTCGATGATTTCCTTCGTGCGGGGGCAGCCCCTCAGCACCACCCCTTTAAGGTCAAAACGCGCCTTGAGGGCAGGCAGGAGGGGCGCCGCAGCATCCTTGTGGACAAGCAGGGTTTCAACTGCGTTGCATACGGCAACATATTGAATCTTGGCGTCTTCTATGACAGCAACGGCTTTTTCGACGTCGGCGCTTTTGTCGGCGTAAATATGGCATATGCCGTCGGCGTGGCCCATCACCGGAATCTTTGAGTTTTCCATTATGTGCTGCACAAAGCTGTTCGACCCCCTCGGTATGACGAGGTCGATGGACTCGTGGCATTTCAGAAGCCCGTCAACGTCTGCCCGGTTTTCAGCAAGGGATGCGAACCCTTCAGGGAGCCCTGCCCTTGTGCCTGCGTTGTAGATGACGTCAAAGAGGGCGCGGTTCGTATTCGCTGCTTCGCTCCCGCCTTTCAGGATGCAGCTGTTGCCGCTTTTGACGCAGAGGGCGGATATCTGGATGAGCGCATCCGGCCTGGATTCGAAAATGACGCAGACGACGCCGATGGGGCACGTGGTTTTGCAGAGGGTCAGGCCTTTGTCCAGCTCCCGTTCGAAGACTATGTTGAACAGAGGGTCAGGCATCTTCGTCAGATCAGAAATGCCGGCAGACACCTCTTTCAGCTTGTTGCTGTCGAATTTCAGCCTGTTGACAACCGGACCCGGCAAATTGCCGGCCTTTGCACGATCAAGGTCTTCAGAATTGGCGCGGAATATTCTGCCGCTGCTCTCGTCAAGCGATTTCATGATTTCCAACAGGGCGTAGTCCCTGACGCTGCAGGGAATCGAAGCCATTTTGAAGCTGCTTTCTTTTGCTTTTCCAGCAAATCCTTTAAAATCCATCAATTCACCAGCCTTTCTATTGGTTATCTTGTGTAGTTTTGCGAGTGTAGTTTTTTATTGGCTCAGGGCCTTTTAGAGCTGTGCGCTTTATGTACATGGAACCGTCCCGTTTTGTGCTTACGCTCCATGTGACAAGTATGAATTTTCCGTATATCAGCTCGAGGCAAGTAATGCCCCTCGGGTGCATGCAGCAGCCGCTGTTGAAGTATGCGGGCTCGCCGGGTGAGGGCAGCTTAGGGCGGTGCGTATGGCCGCATATTATGATTGTGTCATGGTTCTCGTTCCATTTTGTGTAAAGTTTTTCAACTTTGTGGCGCTTGGCCCTGCTTTTTGCTGGACTTGCGGCATATTTGACGCCGAGTGTGTGCATGAAGCGCCACAAAAACCTGACAAAGAAGAGCTGAATCGGCGCAAACCGATCGCTCATGAGGCCCCCTTGGTGCCCGTGGACCACGAACAGCTCCTGCCCTGTGTCCCTGTGCTTTAACACCAATGCTTCATGCACGGTGATGCCGGGGAACAGATCGACCTGTTTGCCCAGATATTCGTCGTAGACTTCATACAGGGTGTTTTTAACGTACTCCTCGTTGCTGAAGCGCATGTTGTGGTTGCCGAACAGCATGAAAAAGCGGTTGTCGTCGTAAAACTTTTTAAGCATTTCGAACGTAGTTGTATGTGCGCTGCGGATGTACTCAAAGTTGGGGTGCTCCCAAAGCTCGTCGCCGTCGCCTACTTCTATGTAGGTGAAATCGTTTTCGTAATAGTAATTCAGCGCATGGTAGAATATGTGCTTGTTCCTGCCGAATTCATCGGAGAGGCTGTCGTCCCCCCTGTGGATGTCGCTGAAAAACACGAATTTCGAACTGTCGTCGAAGGGGACGGGGAACGCCTGCTCAAATACGGCGTCAAGCTTAGTTCTTGCACTCATCCTATGTTCTCCTCTCCTTATACGGCTCCACTGCTTTGCAGGATTTTTCTCAAAAAAACTGTCAAGAAGTGGTTGACCTCTTTATATTTTACATCATTGTTGATCTTGATTACAAGGTACCCGTTGTCATATCCCGGGAATTCTGCAATATCGCTGCAAACTTCGCAGGGAAGCTTCAACAGGTCTATGACGGCAAGCCCGGATTTTTTCAGCAACGGGATAGATATTTCGAAAGCTGAGCGCTTTTTTTCAAATCTGATGGTGCAGTTGTCGTCGCCCTGCCCGTAGGAAAAGAAATCCATTGGATTTTTGATCTGCCTCCCGCTGACGTTCAAGCAGTTTTTCTCAAGCCGGATTTTTTCAGTGGCAAGGCTTCTGCCACAACCGGCCGCCGGAAGGCCCAAATTGTGCATGGCTCTGTGAAGGTCGGTTTTCCTGAGCACAGGGAGCAGCTTCCCAAGCTGCAGGACGTCGTCCCGGTTGTGGAGCAGCATCAATTCCATGCATCCGGCAGGGTCTTCATAGATGTCTTTAAGGTACAAGTATTTCTGATACAGCATTGCGCTTTCGCGGCCGGTTATCTTGTCTGCCCGGTATGGCCAAAGGCCCATGAAGTCTTCGACGGTTTTTTGCTTCAGGTTGGGGAGCAGTTTGCGGAGCGAAGAATAACTGTCTAAAACGCGGTACAAGTCAAAATTGTACGGCATGGCAAAAATATCCAGTTCAAGCTTGTCTGCCCGCGACAAAAGGAACGGGATGTCGAAATGCCTTCCGTTGTAGGTCAGGAGCACGTCGTATTTCGAGGCTTCGCAGGCATATTCAGCGAGAAGCTGCTTTTCCTCAGACAGGTCTTCCGCGAAGTATTGCTTCAGGCATGCCTCCCCGCTGTCTCCGAGGGCCATCAGGCTGCCCAGCACAAAATGGGATGTATCAGGTGTCAGCCCGGTTGTCTCAATGTCAAGGACGCAAAGCGGGCTTTCGCCAAAATACATGTCGAAAGCCAGTGATTCGTATTTGTCCAGAACATGCACTTCTTCCGAATAATGCGTACCTACCACCACCTAACCATAATATACATTATACCAAAGATCAAACCAAAACAAAATAGGCTACAGGGGAGCAGCCTATTTTGTTCAAAAGGGGTATTGGGATTAGAGATTAATGAGATCATCAGGGGGATAATCTCACAAACATTATACATAATCGAGAAAAAAAAAGCAATAGGATGTAGAAAAAAAATCAAAATATTTTTATTAATTTTTTTCGGCAATCGAATTCGGAATAACAGGGGCTTTTTTCTTGTATTTTTCAGCAAGAAGGAGTATACTGTGTTATGTTAACCGATAGCAGACAGGGGGGCAAAAATGGGTGCGATTCAGGAAGCAATAAAAAACAGCAGGAAAATAGTGTTAAAAATTGGTAGCAATGTGCTCTCAAACGACGAGGGCGCGGTCGACAAAGATTCGATGTTCAATATTGTTGAACAGGCAAAGGAGCTTATTGAAGCAGGCAAGCAGGTAATAATAGTGTCTTCGGGCGCCGGGATATGCGGTGTGGGGGCGATTAACAAATGGAGCCGAATGGGAGACATAAACTACAAGCAGGCGTTGTGCGCTATTGGGCAGGTGGAGCTGATGATGGCGTACAGCGAGTATTTTGGCAATTACGGCATGCATGTTGGGCAACTGCTCTTGACTCGTGACGATTTTGGGGACAGCCTTCGAACGCTGAACATCAGGAACACGCTGTTCACTTTGATAGACGAAGGCGTGGTGCCCGTCATAAACGAAAACGACAGCGTGAGCGTCGAGGAAATCAAGATAGGAGACAACGACACGCTCAGCGCACTGACGGCAAACCTGTGGAACGCGGACACGCTCATTGTCCTCAGCGACATCGACGGCGTCTTTGACTGCGACCCAAAGGCGCATTTCGACGCCGAACTGATTGAGGAAATATACGACATCGACGGCATAGTGTCTGAAATCGACATGAGCGGGAAGAGCAGCTTCGGGACGGGCGGCATCTCAACGAAAATCGAGGCGGCAAGAAGAGTCAACGAATACGGGGCAAACTTGGTGCTGCTCAATGGCAGAAAACGCGACATCATAAAAAAAGCCCTGCGGGGGGAAGAAAGAGGCACGGTGTTTTTCGGGAAGCAAAGGAGAATGTTATGAAAACAGGATTTATTGGCGTTGGGAACATGGGGGGGGCAATACTCAAGGGGCTCTTGGAAAAAAACAGCGCAAGCGATGCGCTCGCATTTGACAAGGATGCTGAAAAACTCAATATGATAAAGGAATGGAAAGGGGTTTCGATCTGCGGCAGCATTAACGAGCTTGTCGGGAAGGCGGACTTTGTCGTGCTGGGAGTTAAGCCGGACGCTTTCGAATCGATCCTGCCGGAAATCGCAAAATCTTTCAGTTCGGGGAAAGTGCTAGTGTCTATGGCGGCGGGCATTGAAATGACATATATCGAGAGGCACCTTGGGGCAAGCGCCAAGATAATCCGGATCATGCCCAACACCCCGGCAATGGTGCGCGAAGCGGTGACAGCCGTGTGCGGAAACGGCAACGTATCTGAGGAGGACATGAAAGCTGCCCTTGACATGTTCGGGTCGATAGGCAAAGCATACGTTGTGACGGAAGAACTGATGCATTGCGTGGTAGGCGTTTCGGGAAGCAGCCCGGCGTACACGTACATGTACATTGACAGTTTGGCCAAGGCAGCCGTTAAAAACGGCATGGAGAAGGAGCAGGCTGTCTCCTTTGCGGCCCAAGCGGTCCTCGGCGCGGCAAAAATGGTCTTGGAGGCCGGGGAAAGCCCTGAAAAGCTGAGGGCAAACGTATGCTCGCCCGGCGGGACGACAATCGAGGCGGTCAGGGAACTGCAGGAAAGGAAATTCGAGGAAACAATAGAAGCTGGGTTTCAGGCAGCAGCGGACAAGTCAAAAGCGATGACGAAGAGCTGAAAACAAGGCGATGGAGGCATTTTATGATTTTTGAAGAGAAGACGCTGAAAAGCGAAATGATATACAAAGGCAGGATACTCAACCTGAGAAGGGACACGGTCAAGGTTGTGAGCGGCGAAACCTCGTACCGGGAAATCGTCGAGCATGACGGCGGCGTTACCCTGGCAGCCATTACAGCTGACAATAAAATGGTCATGGTGAGGCAGTACAGGAAAGCTGCGGGAAAGGCGGTCTTGGAAGCCCCTGCAGGGAAGCGGGAGAAAGGCGAGGCACCCTTGGTTACAGCAGTGCGAGAGTTAAAAGAAGAAACGGGATACACCGCATCTGACGTAGTGCTGCTTACGAAGTTTTACTCGTCGGTGGGGTATTCCGAAGAAATCATTTACATCTACTTATGTACGGGGCTCGTTCCGGGAGAAACTGATTTTGACGACAACGAAGCTCTGGACGTAATGGAATATGATTTGGGCGAACTCTGCGAAATGGCGCTAAACGGGGAAATTGAGGATTCTAAAACTATCATAGCTGTGCTTATGGCTAAAGCGCATTTGGAAAAACGGGGGATTCAAAATGTATGAATATGCGGAAGGTTTTTTGACATACTTGAAAGAACAGAAAAACATGGCGGAAAACACTGTTGAGGCGTACAGCCGCGACGTTTCGGAGTTCTCGAAATACTTGGCAGAAAAGTCAGGCGCCGGCCTGAAAGAGGCATCGGACACGGACTTGGTGGCGTATCTTTTCAATCTGAAAAACAGCGGCAAATCTGCTGCCACAATCAACAGGAAAACAGCTTCGCTCCGGACGTTTTACAACTACCTGATGGAATTGTCGCATGTGGGCGCCAACCCGACCGTAAACATCAAATCGCCCAAGGTGGCCAGAAAAGAGCCCGAATACCTGACAATAGAAGACGTTGACAAGCTGCTTGCAGCGCCAGGGAGTACGGCTAAAGGCGTCCGCGACAAAGCGCTGCTGGAAATCCTGTACGCTACTGGGATAAGGGCAAGCGAAATCATCGCAGCCAACCTTGACGACGTGAACCTGCGCATGGGTTTCATAACCTGCACAGGCGAATTCGGCAAGGCGAGGATCATACCCATGGGGAAGCCGGCAAGGGCGGCGATGGAGGAATACCTGTTCGAAGCAAGGCCAAAGCTGATGAAGCCGGGGAAGGGAGAAACCCCAGCGCTGTTCGTGAACTACATGGGTGAACGGATAACCCGGCAGGGGTTGTGGAAGCTGCTGAAAGAGTACGCGAAACAGGTGGGGATGGAAAGCAAAATCACGCCGCAGACGCTGAGGAACTCTTTTGCGGTGCATATGATACAAAACGGCGCCGACCTTAAATCACTGCAGGAACTGCTTGGGCACGAGGACATCTCAGCCACCCAAGTGTATTTGAGCGCAACAAAAAACAGGATAAAGGATGTATACGACAGAGCCCACCCGCGCGCCTGAAGGGTTTTGTCATTTCCGGCTGTCCCGGACTGCTGCCTGAAATTTGTTGTGCCTTGGGTACTTTGCCAAGTATTCGTTAATTAGCGCCGAACCTTCGTGGGCCCCATATAAAACGGCCTTGACCTCGCTGCAGGCTACCAAGGCCATGGCTGCCCTGTCGTATGCGTTTCTGTGCTGGTTGGAAACTATGCTGTCGACTCTCTTGCCACAGATGTCTTCGCACCATTTGTAGTATTTTTCCTTTTGTGCGCTGCTGAGTTCAATGGCGTCTATGGAACCTTCTATAATGTTGTCGTATTCACAGCCGTCGTTCAGCTCACGGGAATAGTGTTTCCAAAAACGGTCTATTTCAGCTTTTCGCTTGCCTTTTGACAGGAGCTTCATCAAGTAGCCCATGATTATCGGCACATTTGAAATGTTGTATGACCACCCCAGTTCAGCGTCGTCTTTGCAAATGCTGTAAGCGTCGTCTACCTCGCTGCCAAAGAGGTGGACGTGAAAGGTATAATAGCGCTTGTCGTCCAGATCGGGAAGGCTCCCGATTTCATCAAGCGCATAGGTGAGGCTTTCATGGTAGCAGTTTTCAATCTTTGCGTATTTTAGCATGTTAACGAGATGCCGGATGCTCTTTTTGTAGCTGAATGCTTTTTTCCACGCAACAAGGCAGTTTGCAGTATCGCCGTTTTTTTCTGATTGCTCCGCAAGGTACCCGCAAATTGCAACCCCAACGCCAGGGCTTTCCAGTTGCTGCATGGCATGCAGGCATATGTCCGTTATGTCCCTGCCATTGCCGTTCTCATGCGCGATCCAATCCAAGTAGGCTTCAGGGTACTGCTTTCCCCGTTCCAACGCAAGCTGTTTTGTCCCTTCGGCCCCGCCGATCATTTTTACCGCTTCCCTGACTAGGCAATTTGAATCTGCAGTCACTGGCTGGTTCAAGAGGTACTCCCTCCAAACCGGCAAAAACTCGCTTAGCCCGTCAAGTTCTTCACTCGCGCATTCTATTACCGTCCCGAGGTTGATTTGACTGCTGTCGAACATCTCCTTCTGCATTATGGCGTACATGGCTTCGGCCCGCCTTGGCATGCTCTCTGTCAGGTAAACGCAACGGATAAACCTTGAGAGCTCTTCGATGAAAGAGACGCCTTCCTGTTCGGAATAAATCGAATAAACTTCGTAATCCATGCCGTTCATTACTTCGATCATTTTTTCATACAGCTTTCTGGCGTGGTTGTAATGCCCGGAAGCAAACAGGTCCTGTGCGGCAATGAATACTTCATACCCTTCATCGCACAATTCATCAAACCCGTTCAAATCGACGAAATCCAAATCGTCGTCGTAAAAGTAGCTGCCTCCATAATACCGATCCGACATCCTTTCATACTCGTCTTCGTCGTACTCGCCGTTTTCATAGCGATTGGCTAGGTCGTCGTACATTTCCTGAAAAACCTCTATCTTTTCCAACCATGCCGCAACGTATTCGTCAGAGCCCGGTTCAGGTTTTTCGTCTTCTGTTATTTTCCGCTGCGAAGCCTCGTTCCTCCGCATTTTTTCAAGCTCTGCGACAAACAGCTCCCGGTTGTGGGGAGAAATCTGGTCAGCCTTGCTTTTTACGTAATTCTTGTAATCTGTGACAGTGAAGTCCACAAAGCAGCGGTCAAGCCTTTCTTCGAACTCCTTCACACTAATCCGGCTCATATGCTTCCTCCTCAAATATGACTTGCTTACTAAAGATTATATCATTTCACAGAAGAATTGCAAGAAGATTTGGATGAATTAGGTAAAATAGGTAAAATTACGAGATAAAATAGGGAAAAATTGAGGAAACGTTGGGAAAAAAATTGAGGAATAAAATGCTTGTATTGAGGTGCAGTTTGTGTTAAAATATTCAATGTTATTACGGGCGGTCCGCTGCGCGTCAAGATTGCGCCATGAACGTCTTGGGAGGAAGGAGGAAATAACATATGGATATTATGACTGCCGTTACGCATGAATACATGAAAAGCGGCATACCAAAGTTCAACGTTGGCGACACGGTGAAAGTGCACATCAAGATAAAAGAAGGTTCCAGGGAAAGGATCCAGATATTTGAAGGGTTTGTCTTGAAGAGGCAGAATGGCGGGATCAACGAGACCTTCACTGTAAGAAGGATAGCTTCAGGGGTTGGCGTTGAAAAAACGTTCCCGCTGCATTCGCCAAAGATAGACAAAATAGAAGTCGTAAGGAAAGGTGCTGTCAGAAGGGCAAAACTCAACTACATGCGCCAGAGGACAGGCAAGGCAGCAAAAATCAAGACGAAAGGCTGAGAAAGCCTACCGGGAACGTGAGCGTTCCCTTTTCTTTTAGCAGTTTGCGGACTTGCAACGCGGCAGGGCGGTGACGAAATGATCGAAAACATAAACTGGTACCCCGGGCACATGAAAAAAACTAGGGAAATCATCAGCGAAAACCTAAAACTTGTCGACGTGGCCGTTGAAGTCATCGACGCCCGTATACCGGTTTCGAGCAGGAACCCTGTAATCGACGATATTTTAAAGAACAAAAAACGAATTGTTGCGCTGTGCAAAAGCGACCTTGCTGACGACGTTGAAAACGAAAAATGGATTAAGGCACTTGAAAAAACAGGAGCGGCTGCAATACCCGTGAATTGCGTGGCCGGAACCGGGGTGCCGAAGTTTTTGAAGCTGCTTTCCAAGCTGCAGGAAGAAAAAAACAACGGGCGGGCAAGGAAAAAACCATTGCGCCTCATGATCGTGGGCATTCCAAATGTCGGCAAGTCGTCCCTGATCAACAGGTTGATAGGCAAAAAAAGCGCAATGACCGGGGATCGCCCCGGAATCACAAAGGGCAAGCAATGGCTGAACTTGGGCGACGGGATTCAATTGCTCGACACGCCCGGGATACTGTGGCCAAAATTTGAAGACAGGGAAACGGGGCTTCACCTCGCGTTTTGCGGTTCGATAAAAGACGAAATCTTAGACAGGGAGACGTTGGCTTTGGAGCTGTTGGCTGTTTTGCAGGAAAAGTGCCCGGCTTTGCTCGTTGAAAGGTACAAGCTGGACAGGCTGCACGATGCGCCGCTTGAAAACATGGAATGCATAGCGCTTAAGCGGGGGTTTATCCTGCCCGGAAAGAGGATTGACTATGACCGGGCCAGCAGGGCTCTGCTGGATGAATTTCGCTCAGGCGCCATAGGGAAGATAACGCTTGAAGGGGGTTTGTGGTGAGGGAATACGAGAATGAGTTGTTCAGAAGAGGCGTCCGCTACATTGCCGGAATAGACGAGGTCGGCAGGGGCCCGCTTGCAGGGCCTGTAGTCGCTGCGGCAGTGGTTCTGCCAGAAAGTTTTTCCGTGGAGGGGGTCAACGACTCAAAGAAGCTCACAGCCAGAAAAAGGGAAGAGCTTTTCGACCTGATAATTGAGCAGGCTTTGGCATGGGGCATTGGTGCTGAAGACAATTTCGCCATCGACGAGATGAACATACTGGAAGCCACCAAGTCGGCAATGAAAAAAGCGGTTTGCGAAGCCGGGGAGCGCCTTTCAGCCAGCTGCGGCGCTGCAATTGAGCATCTGCTGATAGACGCAGTCGCCCTCAAGGATGTCAGCATACCACAGACAAGCATAATAAAGGGAGACGAAAAGAGCGTTTCCATCGCGGCGGCGTCCATAATAGCAAAAGTGACAAGGGACAGGATGATGGTTTCCTTTCATGAGGAATACCCGCATTACGGTTTCGACTGCAACAAAGGGTACGGAACGAAGGCACACTACGAAGGCATTGCAAAGTACGGAATCTGCGAGATACACAGGAGGAGTTTTAGGGGAGTTTGTAGTTTGTAGTTTGTAGTTGGTAGTTTGTAGTTTGTAGTTTGTAGTTGGGAGTTTGTAGTTTGTAGTTTGTAGTTGGTAGGGGGGAGTTGGTAGTTGGTAGTTTGTAGTTGGTAGGGGGGGAGTTGGTAGTTGGGAGTTTGTAGTTTGTAGTTTGTAGTTTGTAGTTTGTAGTTTGTAGTTGGTAGTTGGGAGTTGGTAGTTGGTAGGGGGGGAGTTGGTAGGGGGGAGTTTGTAGTTGGTAGTTGGTAGTTGGTAGTTGGTAGTTGGGAGTTGGTAGTTGGTAGTTGGTAGTTGGTAGTTGGTAGT
>WRJK01000040.1 GCA_009782285.1 Clostridiales bacterium | reverse complement strand
TATTCTCGGCGAAATTGGCTGAGCACAATGGCAAAAAAATTACGATAGGCAGCAAGGAGCAAAACGACGAAATAGTTGCTGCTCTCGCCAACAACGATTTTACAGTAGGGAAAATAGACGAAAAAGAGAGAACCAAGAAGGCCTACGCGCCTTTCACAACCAGCAGCCTTCAGCAGGAAGCTTCAATCAAGCTGAATTTCTCCACGAAAAAGACGATGCAGGTGGCTCAACAGCTTTATGAGGGAGTGGAGGTGAAAGGCCACGGAACCATAGGGCTTGTGACATACATTAGGACGGATTCCGTCAGGATATCGGGCGAAGCGGTAGCCGCCGCCGCCGCTTACGTCGAAGCCAATTACGGGAAACAGTACTTGGGCAACAATATCTACTCAAACAAGAAGAAAGACGTGCAGGACGCCCATGAAGCCATAAGGCCGAGCTACGTGGACATGAGCCCCGACAGCATAAAAGAATCATTGACAAAGGACCAGTTCAACCTTTACAAGCTAATATGGTCCAGGTTTGTAGCAAGCAGGATGAGCGACGCAGTGTTTGACAGCGTCTCGGCGGAAATACTGAACGGGGAATACACTTTTAAAGCTGTTGGTTCAAAACTTAAGTTTAACGGTTTTCTTAAGGTGTATAAAGATATACAGAAGGACGATGAAGACAAGCTGCTACCAAAACTCAATTCAGGCGAGAAGCTGAAACTGTCAGATCTCCAGAGCGAACAGAATTTCACCCAGCCCCCGTCGAGGTTCACGGAGGCGAGCTTGGTAAAGGACCTTGAGGAGAAAAACATAGGCAGGCCTAGCACTTACGCCCCGATCATTGCGACGCTCCTCGACCGGAAATATGCGTCAAAGGACAAGAAAACCTTGGTTCCGACTGAGCTGGGCTTTATAGTGACCGAATTGATGGAGAAATATTTCAACGAAATCGTGGATGCAGGGTTTACAGCCGAATTGGAAGACAAGCTTGACGACGTTGAAATAAAGAACGCCGACTGGAAGGGAATAATCGACGAGTTTTATGGCACGCTTAAAGGCGAGCTCGAGGTTGCAGACAGCGAAATCGAAAAAGTGGTGTTCGAAGACCAGCTGTCGGGTGACATGTGCGAACTCTGTGGGAAGCCGATGGCCATCAAACACGGCAGGTTTGGGGAGTTCCTCGCCTGCACTGGGTATCCGGACTGCAAGAACACCAAGCCGATAGTGAGCAAAATAGACGTCAAGTGCCCTGCTTGCGGACAGGACATCGTTAAGCGGAAGGGAAAATCAGGTAAAATTTTTTACGGGTGCAGTGGATATCCCCAGTGCAATCAGGTATACTGGAATAAGCCGGTTAACAAGGCGTGCAAGGAGTGCGGCAGCCTGTTGGTTGAAAAAAAGTTGAAGAGCAGTACATTGTCTTGTTCAAACAGCGAATGCAAATACAAAGAGTGAACGCAAAATTGGAGGGTGATTAGCAATGGGAGATTTTCATGCAACGACGATTGTGGCGGTTAAAAGGGGCCCGGACGATATCTGCATCGGCGGCGACGGACAGGTGACCACTGGGGAAAAGACCGTGATGAAGCACGGAGCGAAAAAAGTCAGAAAGATATACAAAAACACAGTTTTGACTGGGTTTGCAGGTTCCGTAGCGGACGCTTTCACGTTGACGGAGAAATTCGAAAAGAAACTGGAAGAGCATGCGGGCAACCTTAAGAGGGCTGCGGTGGCTTTGGCTCAGAACTGGAGGTCGGACAGGGCGATGCGCAGCCTTGAGGCGCTGATGATTGCAGTTGACAAGGAGAGCTTGCTGCTGATCTCCGGTACGGGGGAGGTGATAGACCCCGATCAGGATTTCATTGCCATAGGATCAGGTGGCAATTTCGCCTATGCCGCCGCATACGCGCTTTACAACCACACGGACATGCCTGCGGAGGAAGTTGTAAGGGAATCGCTAAAAATCGCTTCTTCCATCTGCGTGTACACCAACGACAACATATCTGTTGAAAGATTATAAGGGGGTAAAGATGGCAAACACACTGTATAAAATGACGCCGAAAGAAATCGTGCAAGAGCTTGACAAATACATCATCGGGCAGGACGATGCCAAGAAGTCGGTCGCCATCGCCTTGCGCAACCGGTACAGAAGAAGCCTGCTGCCCGAAGACATGAAGGAAGAGGTAACGCCAAAAAACATTCTCATGATGGGACCCACGGGAGTAGGAAAGACTGAAATCGCAAGGAGGCTCGCGAAATTGATGGATGCGCCATTCGTAAAAGTCGAAGCCACAAAATTCACGGAAGTCGGCTACGTAGGGCGGGATGTCGACTCAATGGTGAGGGATCTGGTTGAAGCATCGATCCGCATCACGAAGCAGAGCAGCCTTCAAGAGAAGTATTCAACTGCGGAAAAATTTGCAGAAGAAAAGATAATTGAGGCGATTATTCCAGGGAGGAAAAAAGCATCTCCGGCAAGCAGCTTGAAGACCCCATTCGATTTCATGATCGGCGGTGGGTACCAAAGCCAAAAACAGCAGTACGAAGAGTCAAAGATGAACGAGCAGGTACAGGAGCCGACGGAAACCGAACTGGCGAGGGAGCAGGTAAGGCAGCAGCTGAAAGACGGGCTGCTTGAGGAGCAATTCATCGAAATAGAAGTCATCGACACGCCAAAGGGCAACGCCCTCGACATGAGCAACGAAGGCATGAGCATTGCGATAGGGAATATATTTGGCGATATGATGCCTCCCAAGAAGAAGCGAAAGAAGGTCAGGGTCAAGGACGCGAGGAGAATCCTGCGGGAGCAGGAGGCGCAAAACCTCATTGACATGGATCAGGTGACCGAGGAAGCCCTTAAAAACGCTGAACAGAACGGCATTATTTTCATCGACGAAATAGACAAGATCGCTTCCGGGTCCAGCTACAGGACTGGTGCGGACGTTTCAAGGGAAGGTGTGCAGAGGGACATCCTGCCCATCGTCGAAGGCAGCGTTGTCAACACCAAGTACGGCCCGGTAAAAACCGACCATGTGCTGTTCATAGGGTCCGGGGCGTTCCACATAGCAAAGCCCACTGATTTGATACCGGAGCTTCAGGGGAGGTTCCCGATCAGGGTCGAGCTAGAAAATCTGACCAAAGATTCTTTTGTGCAGATACTCACGATCCCCGAAAACGCGCTGCTAAAACAGCATAAAATGCTTCTGGAAACAGAGGGCATAAAAATTGAGTTTACAGACGAATCTGTTGAAGAAATAGCTAACATGGCGTTCTTGATGAACGAGCAGACGGAAAACATAGGAGCGAGGCGGCTTCACACGATAATGGAAAAACTCCTTGAGGACATTTCCTTCAACATCCCAGAGATGGAAGACGATATTGTCATAGACAGGGAGTACGTGCAGGAGAAATTCAGGGAGAAAATCCATCCGGAAGACCTTGATAAATACATCCTATGATATAGTTCCAATTGCATGTTAAAAAATAATTTTTGGAAAAATCTAAATATGTTTATTTTTTATCACAAAAGGTGTATAATAGATTTAAGGAGTTTTTGAGAACAAAATTGATGGAAGTCAGGAGGACAGATCATGGGAACAGACATATTGTCAAAAGTCAGGAAGCTAAATTGGGTTTTGCAGGAAAGCGTGACAGGGGCTTTGTCATTCAACGAGCTCTGCAACATATTCAGCGATTTAATGAACTCAAACGTTTACATCGCCAGCAAGAAGGGCAAAATCATCGGAGTTCATTACAAAATTCGTTCGGACAGTTCGACGATAACGGATTCGGAAACCGGAATCGAAAAATTTCCAAACGAGTACAACGAAGCCTTTTTGAAAATAGGCGAGACCAAAGCCAACCTAAAAGGGGAAGCGGCTCTCGAGATTTTCAAGTACGATTACGACACATCTGAGAAGCTTCATACGGTGGTGCCCATCCTAGGTGGGGGGAAGCGGCTGGGAACCTTGGTTCTTACCAGGTATTCCCCCGAATTCAACGACGAGGACCTTGTGCTGGCGGAGTACGGAGCGACGGTAAGCGGGCTTGAAATCCAAAGGCAGGAAACCATCGAAATTGAAAACGACCAGAGAAAGAACAGCATTGTTCAGATGGCCATAGGGACGCTTTCGTATTCTGAAATTGAAGCGGTGCAGCAGATATTCCAGGAGCTAAGCGGAAGCGAGGGGTTTTTGGTCGCAAGCAGGATAGCAGACCGCTCAAGCATAACAAGGTCTGTCGTGGTGAACGCCCTAAGAAAGCTGGAGAGCGCCGGCATCATTGAAACCAGGTCGCTTGGCATGAAAGGGACACACATAAGGATTTTGAACGACAAGTTCATGGACGGCCTAAAGAAATTAAGGTGATTGGCACAAGGGAGCCTATGCTGAAATTCAACGAGAACAACGAAGTGATCGGCAAAGAGGCGTACAGGGCGGTTTTGGTCGGCCTCCAAGGCAAGGACGACATCGCATATTCGATGGAGGAACTCGCTGGGCTTGCGGAAGCAGCAGGCGCCGAAGTCCTGGGCCATATGGTTCAAAACCTCGAGAAACCGGTCAAAGCCACTTTCATTGGGAAGGGGAAGGTGTCCGAGCTTGCCGAAATGTGCAAATACATGGAGGCAGACACGGTTATTTTCAACGACGAGCTTTCCGGGAT
The DNA here is from genome assembly GCA_009782285.1 of Clostridiales bacterium. Taxonomy (GTDB): domain Bacteria; phylum Bacillota; class Clostridia; order Peptostreptococcales; family Anaerovoracaceae; genus WRJK01. The sequence continues at coordinate 18,672 of WRJK01000040.1, read as the reverse complement.
TCAGCTGCGCAACTTGGAGGAGCTGCTTTGCGTTAGGGTCGTCGACAGGACAATGCTCATTCTCGATATATTCGCTGCCAGGGCTGTATCAGGCGAAGGCAAGCTTCAGGTGGAGCTTGCCCAGCTGCAGTACAGGCTGCCTAGGCTGACGGGATTCGGGAAATCCCTGTCACGGCTTGGCGGCGGGATCGGCACTAGGGGGCCGGGGGAAAAGAAGCTTGAAACCGACAGGCGGCACGTCAAAAAGAGGATGGATGACATAAGGGCTGAAATTGTCAAAATTAAAAGCAGCAGAGACGTCCAGCGGTCAAAGAGGGAGAAATCCGAAATCCCTGTGGCAGCCCTTGTGGGCTACACTAATTCGGGCAAATCCGCCATAATGAACAAACTCCTCGAGATGACCGACAAGGCTGAGAAGGCTGTTTTTGAAGAGGACATGCTGTTTGCCACCCTGGACACCGCACAGAGGAGCATCAAGACAGACAACAACAACGAATTTATACTCATCGACACTGTCGGGTTCGTGAGCAAGCTGCCGCACTCCCTCGTTAACGCTTTCAAGGCAACCTTGGAGGAAGTTAAATATGCCGACTTGCTGCTGCACATAGTCGACGTTTCCTATGAGTGCCACGACTTCCATATCGAAGTAACGGAGCAGGTGCTCAAGGAGATCGGCGCAGGGGGCAAAGAAAAGCTGACAGTGTTCAACAAAGTGGATTTGCTCCAAGGCGAAACGGCATCACCAGGCGTGGGGGTCTCCGCGAAGACGGGCGCCGGCATGGAGAGCTTGCTTGAAAGGATAACGGAGAAACTCTTTTCAGGCAGGATCAAAACGGTGTTCCTGATACCCTACGACAAGGGCGGGGTTTCTTCGTACCTTTGCGAGAAGGCGGAAGTGTTTTCGATGGACTATACCGAAAACGGGGTGCGGATAAGCGCATGCGTGGCAGGTGCCGATTACAGCAGGCTGAAAGAATATGAACAGATACAAGACTGTGGCAAATGAGGCCGAAGCCGAACAGGTGATTGAGAGATCCCGGTTCATCGCTCATGTGAAGCCGGCCAGCTCAAAAGAAGAAGCCGACGAATTCATAGCAATGGTGCGAGGGTCGCACAGGGATGCGGATCACAACGTGCCGGCTATGGTCATTGGCGATCAGTTTCAGCTTCAATGGGCCAGCGACGACGGCGAGCCCCAAGGCACGTCGGGTGCGCCGATTGTGCAGATGCTTGTCAAAGAAGGGGTCACAAACGTAGTAGTCGTAGTGACCAGGTATTTCGGCGGCGTCAAGCTGGGGGCAGGAGGGCTGGTAAGGGCTTACACCAGCAGCGCAAAACTGGGCCTTTCCGCAGCCGGCGTATGTCAAGTCAAGGACATGTTGATCTTGACCGTCAAGCTTGATTATACGTTTTTCAACAGGGTGAAGAGTGCTGCCGGAAATGAAAAATTTAACATTGAGGAAATACTGTATGAGGACATGGTAACGTTAAAACTTTCCTCTGAGCCTGAAAATTCAATACGTGTCAAGTCGCTGCTTGAGGACATTTCATCCGGCACATGCAAATTAATTTCGGAATCGCTGGAGCTTGTAAAATTTTTATGAATTTCTCATTGACAAGAGGGTCAATTTTATGCTAAGATAAAAAACGGTTCACATTATTGGCAGCGTTCCAAGGTAGCTCAATGGTGGAGCACTCGGCTGTTAACCGATAGGTTGTGGGTTCGAGCCCCACCCTTGGAGCCAACCGGGGCACATAGCTCAGCTGGGAGAGCACCTGCCTTACAAGCAGGGGGTCATAGGTTCGAGCCCTATTGCGCCCACCAATGCGGCCTGGTAGTTCAGTTGGTTAGAATGCCAGCCTGTCACGCTGGAGGTCGACGGTTCGAGTCCGTTCCAGGTCGCCATTGAAAATTGACAACGCTTGCTGGTGTGGCTCAACGGTAGAGCAGCTGATTTGTAATCAGCAGGTTGGGGGTTCGATTCCCTCCACCAGCTCCAACAAACAACATCATGGAGGGATTCCCGAGTGGCCAAAGGGGGCGGACTGTAAATCCGTTAGCTGAGCTTTCGGTGGTTCAAATCCACCTCCCTCCACCAAACATGCGGAAGTGGCTCAGGGGTAGAGCATCGCCTTGCCAAGGCGAGGGTCGCGAGTTCGAATCTCGTCTTCCGCTCCAATTTTTGCGGATGTAGTTCAATGGTAGAACTTCAGCCTTCCAAGCTGATAGCGTGAGTTCGATTCTCATCATCCGCTCCAGCGATATGGGCTCATAGCTCAGTAGGATAGAGCAACGGCCTTCTAAGCCGTGTGTCCGGGGTTCGAATCCCTGTGGGCTCGCCATTTAAGAATGGGGTATAGCCAAGCCGGTAAGGCAACGGACTTTGACTCCGTCATGCGTAGGTTCGAGTCCTGCTACCCCAGCCACCTGACCCATTAGCTCAGTCGGCAGAGCACTTGACTTTTAATCAAGGTGTCCCGCGTTCGAACCGCGGATGGGTCACCAATTTTTTTTAAGATATGGTAATCAGCCTCGTCGATGGAGAGGTGTCCGAGCGGTTTAAGGAGCTGGTCTTGAAAACCAGTGACTCCGAAAGGGGCCGTGGGTTCGAATCCCACCCTCTCCGCCAAGTCAATTTGTTGTTATGGAGAAGTACTCAAGCAGGTCGAAGAGGACGGTTTGCTAAACCGTTAGGCTGGGTTACCGGTGCGTGGGTTCGAATCCCACCTTCTCCGCCACGCAGGGGTATAGCTCAGTTGGTAGAGCGATAGTCTCCAAAACTATGCGCCGTGGGTTCAAGTCCTACTACCCCTGCCAATTCTTGATTAAACCAATGTTTTTATATGTTGCGGGGTGTAGCGCAGCTTGGTAGCGCAACTGGTTTGGGACCAGTGGGCCGCGGGTTCAAATCCTGCCACCCCGACCAAATGCAACCGCAAGGCTCAGTTCCCAAGCGGTTTTTTTGTCAAGGGGCGTAAAGGAGGCCGTAAGGCATGAAAAACAATCTATCGATCAGAGAATTTTCTGAGATCACCGGAGTTGAGATCACGACATTGCGGTACTGGGACGAGATCGGGCTATTCAGCCCGATGCACCGCAACCCCGGAACAAACTACAGGTACTATACATTGCCACAAGTCTTGGCGCTGAATTTTGTCACTGCATTGAGCGACCTCAACGTGCCTCTGAAAACTATCGGCGAGCTGAGGAAAGAGAGGAATCCAGACAAGCTCATGAAGCTGATAAGGTCCCAAGAGAAAACAATAGACATGGAAATGCGGGATTTGCAAAAACGCTTTTCAATCATCCACACAAGGCGCGAGCTGATTGATTACGGCATGAATATCGATGTAAACCAGATGAGCATACTTTGGAGGGACGACAAGGCGATGGTTCTTTGGCCGCAGAACGAGTACGAGGACGACGACACCTTTATCAAGCCTTTCGCCAGGTTTGTGAGCAAGGCGCCCGAGCTGCATATTAACCTTAGCTACCCGGTAGGAGGGTATTACGACAGTATGGAAGCGTTTCAGGGCGCACCAGGGAGGCCGAACAATTTCATCACTATAGACCCTTCAGGGCAGCATGTCCGGAAGGCGGGGGAATACTTGATTGGGTTTGCCCGGGGCTATTACGGCGAATTGGGCGACTTGGCAGACAGGATGGCAAATTACGCGACGAAGAACTCGCTGGTAATTGTCGGCCCGGTGTACATTTTTTACCTGCATGACGAGTTTTGCCTATCGGACACTTCAGACTACTTGGCCCAGTCCTGTGCAGCTGTGTCAAGGATATGAAGAATATGAAAAAAGCCTTGACTTTGTGGCTGATATATTTTATAATTCCTCTCGGGGCAATTATTTGGGGCCATTAGCTCAGTTGGTTAGAGCGTCCGGCTCATAACCGGCAGGTCCGGGGTTCAAGTCCCTGATGGCCCACCACACGCCCAGATAGCTCAGTAGGTAGAGCAGTGGACTGAAAATCCACGTGTCCTTGGTTCAATTCCGAGTCTGGGCACCAAATAATAACTGTTCGCAGACGCCATGTCCGAACAGTTATTTTTTAACATTTTACATGAAAGAACCCTGTTAAATCTCAAGCGAGGCTTGTTTTATTCATCATATATGATAAAATAGGTTTATTAAATCAAAAAGGAATTTCAAATGAAAATTGTTTTTTTGACAGAAAACTACCTTTTGCTGATATTTGCCATGTGTTACTTGTATCAATTCATCTATATTGTGTGCATGCTTTTTTTCAAATGGGGCAGGGGCAGGCCGGTTGAAGAACCTACAGCTCTTCACAAATTCGGAGTCGTTATTCCAGCCAGAAACGAGGAAAAAGTCATCGGCTCCCTGATTGAAAGCATTAACCTGCAGAAATACCCGAATGAATTGATCAGCATATTCGTCGTTGCCGACAATTGCACAGACAGGACAGCTGAAATTGCAAGGGCCATGGGTGCCATTGTGTTTGAGCGGAACGATACAGCCAGGATTGGGAAAGGGTATGCGCTGAATTTTTTGTTTGACAAGATCCTTGGAGGGGACGATTGCGAAGCATACGTCGTATTCGATGCAGACAACCTCGCTTCCCCTGATTTCCTGTGGGAAATGAACAAGGTGTACTGCAGGGGGTACAGAGTGATCCTAGGCTACAGAAATTCCAAGAACTACGCTTCGAATTGGGTGTCTGCCGGGTCTTCGCTGTGGTTCCTCCGGGATTCGGAGTACCTCAACCACCCAAGGATGCTCATGAACACCAGCTGTTTGGTCGCAGGCACAGGGTTTTTAGTGGGCAGGGCGATTCTTGAGAGCAACGAGGGGTGGCATTATTTTTCCCTCACGGAAGATGTTGAATTCACGGCCGACATGATAATAAAAGGCGAAAAAATCGGCTATTGCGGAAAAGCTGTGTTTTTTGACGAACAGCCAGTCGACTTCATGCAGTCATGGACACAGAGGGTGAGGTGGGCCAAAGGGTTCTACCAGATAATCTGGAATTACGGCAGGGATTTGCTCAAAGGGATTGTAAGAAAGCGCAATTTCGCTTGCTTCGACATGCTGATGTCAATCTTCCCTGCGCTGCTTCTGACACTTGTGTATTTTACCAGCATTCTCGCAAGGCTGTTAGTTAATTTCGCCAAGTCCCCGTCCTTGGGCGCATTGGCTTCAAGCATAATTTATCTGGTGCCTTTCATGGCATTTGGGTACGTCCTGCTGTATTTTATTGGCTTGCTGCCGACAATAACCGAATGGCGCAATATCGATGCGCCAAAGTCGAAAAAAATACTGTATACATTTACATTCCCTGTTTTCATGCTGACGTTCATACCGATCGCCGGCGTGGCTTTGTTCAAGAAAGTGGAGTGGGAGCATATGGATCATACGATTGACAAAAAAATAAACGAAATGGTCAAAATCTGACCGGGAGGGGAGCATGGCGCAATTATACTTCAGGTACAGCACAATGAACGCAGGCAAGTCGATAGAGATAATCAAGGTGGCGCACAACTATGAAGAGAGGGACAAAAGGGTCCTCACTTTGGTCCCGGGAATAGACGACCGCCACGGCCCGGGGCTCATTACGTCAAGGATCGGCATCCAAATAGAAGCAACGGTGGTGAACGACGAAACAAACATCCTCGATCTTTTCATGAGGGAAAACGCAAAAAGGAAAATTTCCTGCGTCCTTGTGGACGAGTGCCAATTCTTGAAGAAGCACCACGTGGAGGAGCTTGTGGAAATAGTCGACAGCTGTGACGTTCCCGTGCTTGCATACGGGCTCAAGAACGATTTTCGGAATGAGCTCTTCGAAGGTTCGTACTACATGCTCATCTTCGCTGACAAGATAGAGGAGATAAAAACCATATGCTGGTGCGGCAGGAAAGCGACCATGGTGGCGAGGGTGGTCGACGGGAAATTCGTCAAACAGGGCAAGCAGATCGTCGTTGGCGGCAATGAAATGTACGTGTCATTGTGCAGAAAGCATTACCACGACGGAAGGCTAGGGCACTAGTGGAGCTGGGAATGGTGAATGAGACGACGCTGCTGCTACACAGCTGCTGCGGGCCGTGCAGCACTTCGGTTATCGAAGCTTTGGAACGCAGCTACGCAATAACGGTGCACTACTACAATCCGAACATAACAAGCGGCGAAGAGTATGAGAAAAGGCTCGAAAACCAAGGGAAGCTGATCAACGGGTACAACGGCAGGGCAGAAAAGCCAGGCAATATAGCGCTCATTGAGGGGGAATACGAGCCTGAACGCTTTTATGACGAAATAAAGGGCTTTGAAAAGGAGCGCGAGGGAGGCGAAAGGTGCCGGGTTTGCATCCGGATGAGGCTGGAGAGAACAGCTCAGCTGGCAAGCCGCGAAGGGTTCGGCTGCTTCGCGTCCACCCTTAGCGTAAGCCCGCACAAGAATTATGACATGATAAGCCAAGCAGGGCGAGAGCTGAGCTTGCTGTACGGCGTAGAGTTCATCGACCGGGACCACAAGAAGGGCGGGGGGTACCAGAGGAGCTTGGAACTATCGAAGGAGTATTCGCTCTACAGGCAGGGCTACTGTGGCTGCGAATTCTCAATAGGTGAAAAATGAAATATGTAGAACTGGTAATAGCAAACAACAGCGACAAAACAGATCGATACTACACATACGGCTGCCCTTTCGACAACGTGTCAGTCGGGCAGAAAGTCGTCGCCCCCTTTAGCCTTGGAAACAGGCTTAAAGACGCATATGTGTTTGAAGTGCGAAGCGAGCTAGGGGAAGAAGTCAAGGGCCTGAAGTACGTCGAATCCATGGACGAGCAGATATGCCTGACCGAAGAGGCCGTCAAGACGTGCATATGGATGAAAAAACGCTACGCGTGCAGGTACATAGACGCAGTAAACTGTTTTACGCCTGTGGGGACCGGCGCAAAAAGCGGGAAAAAAAGGAATCCGTACAAGGGTGCCGCAGGGGAAATACAGGACATCAAGGCACTGACATCAGAACAAGCAGACGCAGTGGACAGGATTTCATGCTGCGTCAGGGAGAGGAGCCACAGCATCTTTTTGCTTCATGGAGTTACGGGGAGCGGCAAAACGGAAGTGTACATACAGACCATTTCCCAGTGCATGGAATCAGGCAGGGCGGCAATCATGCTTGTCCCCGAGATTTCCCTCACGACACAGATAATTGACAGGTTCATCGGACGGTTCGGAAGCGAATGCATTGCGGTGCTGCACAGCAGGCTCTCATATGGCGAAAGGCATGACGAGTGGGTCAGGATACGGAGCGGGCAGGTCAAGATCGTGATCGGTGCAAGATCCGCTGTTTTCGCCCCCTTGGAAGATATCGGCGCCATCATACTTGACGAAGAGCACGAGCCGACTTACAAGTCCGACAAGACGCCGAAATACGATACAGTGGAGATCGCCATCAAAAGAGTGAAATCTCAAAACAAGGGAAAAGGCATCGTTATCTTAGGCAGCGCTACTCCTTCGGTGGTGTCGTCATACAGGGCGGATGAAGGCATATACGAAAGGCTGTCGCTTAAGAAAAGATTCAACGAAACGGCATTGCCCCAAGCTGAAATAGCAGACATGCGCACCGAAATAACCAAAGGGAACAAATCTGTTTTCAGCAGGCGCTTGTACAGCGAAACACAGAGGTGCCTTTCCGAGGGGCTGCAGGTGATTCTGTTTTTGAACAGGCGGGGGTATTCGACATTCGTAAGCTGCAGGGAATGCGGCCACGTAATGAAGTGCCAAGGCTGCGGCATATCCCTCACGTACCACAAGTCAAGAGGTTCACTGGTTTGCCACTACTGCGGGCATGAGGAGAAGATGCCTGAAACCTGCCCGGCGTGCAGCAGCAAACACATCAAGGATTTTGGGGCAGGGACCGAAAAAGTTGAAGAAGAAGCGAAAGCGCTTTTCCCGGGCGTTGCGACGGGCAGGCTGGACCTTGACGCGATAAAGAGGAAAGGCGACACAGAAAAAGTGCTGGGGAGTTTCAAGGCAGGCAGGACAAGGATATTGATAGGGACGCAGCTAGTCGCCAAGGGCCTCGATTTTGACAATGTGGGGCTGGTGGGCATAATATCGGCTGACACGACGCTCAACATCCCTGATTTCAGGTCCACCGAAAGGACGTTCCAGCTCATAACCCAGGCTGCCGGCAGGGCCGGCCGCAGGGACAAAGCCGGAAAGGTCGTGATACAGACGTACACGCCGGGGCATTACGCCGTGGCCGCAGCTTCGGCGCACGACTATGACGAATTCTACAGGGCAGAGATCAATTTGCGGAAACTCCTGAAATACCCGCCGTTCTCAGATCTGATACAAGTCGTATTTACGGCCGAAAGCGAAGAAGAGGCTAGGCAATGGGCAGAAAAAGCTTTTGAAAGGCTGGTGGGGGAGCTTCCAAAAGAAAGCGGCCAAGACATGTTCCCGCCCCAAGAGCTGCCGTTTTTCAAACAGGACGGGTCGCGCTACCAGATATTGATAAAATCCGGAAAAGGGAAGCGCAATTTGTACATGGACGCGTTGGCTTTGGTAAAGAAGGGCATGTCGGATGACAAGGCATGCAACTGCAACATGGGAATCGACGTTAACCCGTACAGTTTTTTATGACGAATCCACTTATTTGATGGAGGGACAACTATGGCGCTAAGAAATATCGTGCTTGCCGGAGACGACATACTCAGGAAACGCTGCAGGGAGGTTGCAGAAATCGACGACAGGGTCCGAATGATCCTGGACGACATGATTGAGACCATGAGAAGCCAGAACGGCGTAGGCATCGCTGCACCGCAGGTGGGCATTTTGCGAAGGATGTTTGTGGTGGAAAATGAAAACGGGGAGGTAATTGAAGCAATTAACCCGCGCATCATCGAATCATCAGGAAGCCAGACAGGGGAGGAAGGGTGCCTCAGCTTCCCTGGCTACGTTGGGTCTGTCGAGCGTCCGGAATACATAAAGGTCGAAGCATTCGACAGGCATGGGAAAACCATGGTGCATGAAGGGACAGAACTGATGGCTGTCGCATTAAGCCATGAAATGGACCATCTGGAAGGCATTTTGTACACAGACAAAGCGACAGGCATACACGAAGCCGAAGCGGCCCCTGCCGAAGACGACCAAGCTGCAAACGGCGCGGAACAATGAGAACGGTGTTCATGGGGACCCCCGAGTTTGCGGTTCCGGCGCTGTCTGCCATAGCGCGAGCCGGGCACGAGGTAGTGTGCGTTGTAACGCAGCCTGACAGGGCAAGGGGGAGAGGGAACAAAATACAGCATACTCCAGTCAAAGAGATGGCGCTCAGCCTAGGGGTAGAAGTGCTGCAGCCAGAGAGGCTGAAAGGGAATTCCGAGGCGATAGGAAGGATAGCGGGCTGCAGCCCCGACATGATAGTGACTGCAGCTTTTGGCATGATCCTCCCGCCTGAAGTGCTCGGTATACCGAAGCACGGGTGCATCAACATACATGCGTCGCTTCTTCCGAGATGGAGGGGCGCAGCCCCGATTCAGCGGGCGGTCATCGAAGGCGACGAGGAGACTGGGATCACAGTGATGCACATGGCTGAAAGCCTTGACACAGGCGACATTATACTGAGCGCAAGGGTAGCCATAGAGAGGAAAACCGCATCCCGGCTTGAAGACGAGCTTTCGACTGTGGGCGCGGACCTGATAACCGATGCAATGAGAAGGATCGAAAACGGAACAGCGGAAAGAACCGCCCAAGACGAAAGCCTAGCAACTTGGGCGCCGATGATTTCAAAAAAGGAAGGGTTGATGGATTTCAGCAAGAGCCCTGTGGAGCTGGACAGGCTCGTCAGAGGGACAGACCCTTGGCCAGGCGCATATGCGCTCTACAAGGGGCAGCAAGTGAAAATATGGGAAGCCTGCCAGTTGGGCAAGCCCAATTCTTACGAGGCGGGCACAATAACAGAAGTATCGGATGACGGCATTGAAATATCGGCAGGGGGAGGAACCTTGCTGGTGACGGGGATACAGGTGCCGGGCAAGAAGAGAGTAAAAATTAAAGAATATTTAAAAGGGAATAAGATTGAAAAATTTACTGTTTTAAGGTAAAATATAACGACGACAATTTTAACGACAAGGAGGCGTGATTGAAATGGACGCAAACAGGAAAACAGCGTATTTCGTGCTGGCTGACGTGGAGTCAAAAAAATCGTATTCGAACCTGGCGCTTAACCATCACATCATCTGCGGGAAGCCAGGATCGCCTGCGTTCGTAAGGGAGCTGGTTTACGGCGTCCTTGAGAACAAAATGCTGCTTGACTATATGATCGACCGAACAGTTCCTGACGGAGGCGCAAAGCTCAAAACCAGCGACCGGATTGTGCTCAGGATGGGAATTTACCAATTGGAGCACATGAAATCTGTTCCCGAGTACGCTGCGGTAAACGAAAGCGTAGAGCTTGCCAAGCGGTTTTGCAGGGGCCGGGAGGGGTTCATAAACGCAAACCTCAGAGCTTTCATCAAAGGCAAGTACGCGATCAGCTTGCCTGACAGGAGCGAAGACGAGGTCCGCTACCTTTCGGTAAAATATTCCTACGAGCCTTGGATCGTTGAGCTTTGGCTTGGGCAGTACAACGCCGACTTTACAGAAGAGCTGTTGAAGGCGGGCAACGCGGCACCAGACCTTGTTGTCAGGGCAAACAGCCTCAAAACGACGAGCGAAGACATGATACAGAGCTTGGAAGCAAACGGGTGCGTTGTTGAAAAAGGGACGCTTTGCGACGATGCAATCCATGTGAAGAAGGGGAGCGCGATTATCGACAACAAACTGTACAAGCGCGGGATGTATTCGATTCAGGACGAGGCTTCCATGTTCGTCGCTGCCATGCTTGATCCAAAGCCCGGGGACACAGTCATGGACGTGTGCGCAGCACCGGGGGGCAAATCAATGGCTATTGCGGAGAGGATGGGCAATGACGGGAGGGTCGTCGCGTCTGACGTCTACATCAGGAAACTTGGCCTGATTAACAAAGAAGCCGCACGGCTGGGAATTAGCATAGTCGAGACGAGGACGTGGGACGCAACCAGGGTCGATTCTGAAATGGTCGAAAAAGCGGACAAGGTTCTGGTGGACGCGCCCTGCACGGGGCTCGGGACAATAAGGAGGAAGCCGGAAATAAAATACAAAAAGCGTACAGCCGATATCGACAGCCTGCCGACGAAGCAGCTCCAAATACTGTCAGCTTCTTCAAAGTACGTGAAGCCCGGGGGCACCCTCATATACAGCACATGCACCATAAACCCGAACGAAAACCAAAAAGTCACAGGGGAATTTATAAAGAGGAACCCGTCGTTTGCAAAGGAAGAGGCTATTCAGCTGATGCCAAACGTAAATGGGACGGACGGTTTCTTCATATGCAAGATGCGGAGAGCGGAGGCTTTAGCAAGAACAGGCCTGTAGCTCGCCGCAAACCGGGAGCATTATGGAAATTGGATTTAAAAGCGACAAGGGGTTAAGAAGGAAAAACAACGAAGATGCTTTTTTTGTGATTCCCGAAAGCAACATATTCATCATCGCGGACGGGGTCGGAGGAAACAACGCCGGCGAAATAGCCAGCAGGACAGCCATCAGCAAAATTGTTGAATACGCAAGGAACAACGCCCTCAAGGGTAGTTTTAGCGAGTCAGAAATCAAAGCCTATTTCTTCGATTGCATCGAAAAAGTAAACATGAGCATATACAACCTGTCTAGAATCCAGCCTTCAAACACTGGCATGGCAACTACTGTGACGATTGCGTACTTGGCTGGTAGCAGTGCGCACATTGTCAACGTGGGCGACAGCCGGGCGTACCATTTCCGGGAAGGTTCCCTGATCCAGATAACGGAGGATCATTCCTATGTCAATTCGCTTGTAAAGAGAGGCGCCATAACAAAAGAAGAGGCGCGGTTCCATGAAAAGAAAAATGTCATCACCAGGGCAATAGGGGGAGAAGCGTCGACAGTACCCGATTTTTTCAGCGTTGGCGTCAGGCTGGGCGACATACTGCTCCTGTGCACGGACGGCATTCACGGTGAAATAGGTGACGGCAGCATATGCGGGATCATGGCAGCGGGCGGCAGCATGATGGAAATTTGCACCAATCTTGTTAACAAGGGCAACCGGTGCGGAGGCCGTGACAATATGACGGCAATTTGTATAAAAGTATAGGGAGGAATTATAACAGATGAGTACCAGGATCCTTGCGGGAAGGTATGAACTGCTTGAAAGAATAGGCGACGGCGGGATGGCGGTGGTATACAAGGCCAGATGCAAACTGCTCAACAGGTTTGTTGCGATCAAGATATTGAAGCCGGATTACATAAAAGATGTTAAATTCATTGAAAATTTCAGAAAAGAGTCTCAGGCAGCTGCAAGCCTGTCGCACCCCAACATAGTTGGCGTCTACGACGTTGGAAGGGAAGGCAGCATCAATTACATTGTCATGGAGCTCATAGAAGGCAAAGTGCTCAGCGATGTCATAAGGGAAGAGGCGCCCATCGACTACATGAGGGCCATTGAAATAACGAAACAGCTTGCCTCGGCGCTTAGCCTAGCGCACAAGAATCAGATCATACACAGGGACGTGAAGCCGCTGAACATACTAATTGCCCAGGACGGCACACCTAAAATAACGGATTTCGGCATAGCGAAAGCTGTCAACGCCGTTACGCTCATCGGCGCCGAGGGGACTATTATGGGGTCGGTGCACTATTTTTCCCCGGAACAAGCACGGGGAGCGTACGTAGACGAGAGGTCGGATATTTACTCGTTGGGCATTGTTTTGTACGAAATGCTTACAGGCAGGGTGCCCTTTGACGGCGACAACCCAGTAAACGTTGCCCTCATGCACGTTAACGACGAAATGGTCCCGCCGAGCAAATTGGCCGAGGGGATACCGCCAAGGCTCGAACAGATAGTCATGAAAGCCACCGACAAGCTTCAGGTCAACCGTTTCAAGTCAGCCGACGAGATGCTTGAAGCGCTGAACAACCTTGAATTCGTGACGAGCATAGTCGGCGACGCAGCGGTAGGCGGAATAAGAAGGCAGGTGATCGCCCCGCAGGCGCAGGACAGGCAGGCGGATAGTGGCGAAGATGGCAAAGAAGACGGCGGTGAAAAAGAAACCGGGGAGAAAGAGGCAACCGGCAAAATGGGCAAAAAAGACAAAAAAGGCAAACCGAAGGTCAAGTTCAACAAGCTGAAACTGCTGGCGGTGGTACTTGCGCTGCTTTGTGGGGTTCCGGCAAGCATATTGCTGGCTTCGTTCATTGCAGGCGGTGGCGCCGAGGAAGTGCAAGAGATACTGGTGCCTTACGTCGTAGGGCTTTCATATGACCGGGCAAAGGAGGAGCTAAACGACTTGGGGCTTGACATTCAAGTCGGCGACGAAGTCATCAGCAGCGAATACGAAGAAGGGAAGGTTGTTTCCCAAGACCCACAGTTCGAAACCTCGGTCAAGGAAGGGATGATAGTCACCGTAAACATAAGCAAAGGCACGCGAGCAGGCACGGTGCCGAAGATAACGGGGATACCTTATGAGGACGCATTGTTCATGATCCAAAAATACGGTTTCCAAGCCGGCCCAAAAGTGACGAGGAAAGACAGTGCGCCGAAAGGGATCGTTATAAGCCAGACCCCGGAAGCCGGCGAGGAGGCAAAACCCGGAACAACGATAAACTATGTGGTGAGCGAAGGGAAAGCCGAAGAGGAAACCATGATGCCGGCCCTTGTGGGGAAGGATATGGAAGAGGCAAAAGAAGAGCTTGAGAAAGCGGGCCTGAAGCTGGGCGAACCTGAATTTGAAAAGAGCGAGGAGCACGAAAAAGACATAGTTATGTGGCAGCAGTACCCTGCAGGCAACGCGCTGGCCAAAGGCGCAACGGTCAAACTGAAAGTCAGCGCAGGAAACGAACCTGAAGAGCCCAGCGAACCGGTGTCGGTGTCCCTTGAGATCAACTACAGCGACTTTGTGGACAACCAAGTGTTTTTCCTTACAGTGACGGTGTCGGACGAGGACGGGGCAAGGAACCTTTTTACTGAGCAGCAGAGGATAAAGGACAATATGGGTGAAACGGTAACGTTTACAGGGAAAGGCACGGGCACCGTTACGGTCATCATCGACGGCCAAGCAGTCATAAAGAGAAACGTGAACTTCGATACAGGTGAAATCGATTGATGACAGGGCTTGTCGTCAAGGGGATAGCGGGGTTTTACTACGTCAAGGCTGAAGGAAGGGTTTTTCAGTGCAAGGCACGCGGAGTGTTCAAAAAGGACGGCGTATCCCCAATGGTCGGCGACACGGTTTCCATCGAAGCGCTGGATGATGGCAGCGCAGTCATCAATTCCATCAGCCAGAGGAAGAACGAATTCGCCAGGCCCCCGGTTTCAAACGTTGACTGTTTTGTCGTTGTGGTGGCGGCATCGAAGCCGGAACCGAATTTTTTGACGATAGACCGTTTTTTGGCTATGGCAGAAAAGAACGGAGCTGCGGCGGTCATCTGCGTAAACAAGGCCGATTTGGCGAATGACGCAAAGGTCCGGGCGATCAAAGAGGCCTATGAAGGCGTCTACCCCGTGATTTGCGCCAGTGCGCTTACGGGGAGCGGCATCGAAGGGCTGAAACCGTTCCTAGAAAATAAAAAATGCGCTTTTGCAGGGCCTTCGGGCGTCGGCAAATCGACCCTGCTGAATGCCCTGCAGCCCGGTGCAAATGCAGAAACGGGCGAGCTCAGCAGGAAGACGCTAAGGGGGAGGCACACGACGCGCCACGTCGAGATATTTGAAGCAGGGAATGGTGCACTGGTCTTTGACACCCCAGGGTTCACGTCCTTTGACATTGACGGGGTGCCGGCAGGCGAGCTCATGCACCTTTTCCCGGAGATAGCGGAGCTGTACGGGCAATGCAGATACAAGAATTGCACACACGTAAAAGAATCCGGATGCGCAGTGGCAGATGCAGTTACGGCAGGAGGCGTACGTGAATCAAGGTACCGATCCTACAGCGATATATACAGGGAGATTGCAGAAAACAGGAGGTAGGATATGATAAAGCTGGCACCGTCGATTCTTGCGGCGGACTTTTCCAAGCTGGGCGAGGAAGTGCGGGCGGTTGAGAAAGCCGGGGCTCATTTGATACACATCGACGTTATGGACGGTTGTTTTGTCCCGAACATCAGTTTTGGCGCATGCGTTATGAAAAGCCTTTGCGGCAAATCGGCACTGCCCTTTGACGTTCACCTTATGATAGAAAGCCCGGACAGGTACATCGGCAGTTTTGTGACGGAAACTACCGAGTCCATCACCGTCCACCAAGAGGCGTGCCCCCACCTGCACAGGACAATCGGCCATATCAAGTCCTTTGGGGTCAAGGCGGGGGTCGCGATAAACCCGGCGACGCCTGCCGCTGCCTTGGACTGCGTTTTGGCTAACGTGGATTTGGTCATGGTCATGGCTGTGAACCCGGGATTTTCGGGGCAGGCGTTCATACCGCAAGTCATTGACAAAATCTACCAGATAAGCGAATCACGCAAGGAGAACGGGTTCAGCTTTGAAATAGAAGTCGACGGCGGGGTGCTGCCGGAACACGTGTGGGTGCTGGAGGCTGCCGGCGCTGACATAATTGTCGGAGGCAAAGCTGTATTTGCAGGAGGGAACATAGAAGACAACGTAAAAGCGCTGCTGTTCGGGTAGAAGCTGTTCGACAGTGATGCCGTTTGCTGTGGGCTGCACCTGGGTAAAACCTAGGAGCAGCTTTTTTGTTGAAAAAATATTTGACGAATCCAATCTACATTATATATAATGTGTATAACGACACATTGTCAAAGAGAAGGGACAAAAGGGGGTGTTTTAAAATTGCTATCTGGGTTAACCACGTTCCCCAAAAACGAGGCTGAAAAAATCGAACCTCAACGACAGAACTAAAGAGGCATGTATTGAAAAAGGAGGATTTTTAAATGAGAAAACACACAAGAACAGGAAAACTTATCTTATGCTGGGCCCTCGTGCTTGGCCTTGTATGCTCGACAGGCGTGTTTGCGTTTGCTGACAACGACCCTGTTGAGGGGGGCGCAGCGTTCGTCCTTTCGGAGGACATGGACTATGTAGAAGCCACGCCGGCGATCTACAGCGCTATGGCAGTGACCAACCCTGCGGCACTGGGCTTTTCAAACGTGGAAGTGCTAAGCGGCGGGCCAACGCAAGTGCTGTACAGGCCGGAAGTCTACAAAGGCGTTGAGGAAAACGGCGAAGACCCAGACAAGTACTACACAACGAGGAGAGAATTCAACCTAAAGGACCCAAGGGTGTTCAACATCGAGTTTTACCTTCCGCTGGCTGAAGTGGTGGCGGACGGCATTACCCCGCTGACTGCTGAGCAGATGGATACTCTGAACAACAGCATCAGCTACACCTACGGCGGCGTTCCGCTCAGTGCCTGGGGCAACGGCAACAACCTGCTGGGCAGCACTTCGATAATGATCCTAAGCAACAAGACCATCACCACAGTGGTGGACCTCAGCAACCCGATCAGCCCTGTTGCAGGCTACAAGTTCACTGCGGCCCTCAGAGTCAACAGCCCTTGGAACGCAGCCAGCTACCCGAGCAACAACATTCCTTTTGCGGGCTTCATATCAGGTACGCAGGGCGATTTCCGTGCGACCAGCAGCGGTGACTACCGCGACTGGTGGCAAGCGGGCCCGACCGGCAAAGGCACCGGCATGTACAAGCTTGCTGCCGTGGCGAACGGCGAGGTCTTTGCTGCGGCTGACATGCACATCGGCCCCTACGACCAGCACTATTCTTGGACAGAGATCAACGAGTTCGCCCAGAGCCTCATTTCAGCCATCAACGGCGCACCCATGTCCATCGACGACTTTGAGGCGCAGCCCATAGGCGTGCTGGCGGCAGGTTATGTAAAGAAGGCAGGGCCCGGCTACCGTAACGGGTTCTCAAAGGGCGACCGCGCCACCGACGTGTACGTGGAAGTCAGCATCATAGGCTACGGCCTCACGGACAACTGTCATCCAGACAATATGAAATACAACAACTATGCAAGGTACAACGCACAGTGGAACATCGCTGTCGCGAAAGACGAGAGCACTGTTGATGCATACTTGGGGCCGGGCGGGTTCAAAGAACAAATGAACACAGACCCGGCAAAGCTGATGGCGAAATACAGGGATGCTGCTGACAAAGACATCGACATGATCAACGTTGTATACCAGAACAACGTCCATCCTGACGAAGTGACGGGCACTGAGACCATGATCAAGCTGATCGACGACCTGATCACCGGCGGCAAAGTAGGGCAGAAGATACCCTATACTAGGTTTGGCAAAGAAGACATGACGTTGAGGTACCGCTTGCCTGCCACCGGATACGAGTACAGCAACTACTCGCATATTCTTACGGGCGGGTACACCGGCAAGTTCGCGCAGGCGGATTCGAGGGTCAAAGAGGTCTTCGACACCGGCGAGGCGCTGGACAATTTCATCTTCGTCAGCACATTGTGCAGCAACCCGGACGGCAAGGCGGCCATGCGAAGGACCAACAGGTATTCAATGGACCTGAACCGCGACTGCATATTTGCGACGCAGCCCGAAACGATTGCGTTGACTCAGGACATAGCGAAGTGGGATCCGATGCTGATGAACGAATGGCACGGCTACCATGCCGAAATGCTTATCGAGCCATGCACCTTCCCCCACTCCCTGAGCTACGAGTACGACCTGCTCCAGAACAACATGCTTGAACTGGCGTACCAGAGCGGCTTCGCCATTATGGGGAGCACCGGCTACGACGAGTTCCGCATTCCGTGGGATCAGCGCGGCGGCGGCGACTGGGACGACGGCGGCAACGTGTACGGACCCATGTACGCCATGCTCTACGGCACCTACGGCTACACCATCGAGTTCCCCAGTTCCAACTCCGACTCCTTCGTGGCCGGCAACGTGATCAACTACGCAATGGTCAACACCCTGCTGCACGGCAATACAGCGTATTACGAAGGCAATTTGCTGAACGGCCCGCTGCCCGACATTGACGGCGTCATCAGGAACGGCCACTTGGAGGACAACAAGTACGCAAGCATGCGCAAGAGCTCAGTCATGAACAAGCTCGAGTACAAGCTCCGCGGCATCGAGAACAGGGACGAAATGACTTGCGACAAGTACTTCATCGACCGCATAACGGTGGGCGGAAACACCACCGAGACGGTTGTCGGCAGGCCAAGGCTGGGCGACCCGATGAACCCGGGCAAGGCGCTCAACTTCTTCCCGGACTACCTGGTCATCCCTGTGGACACTGCAAACCAGTACAACCCGGCGGAAGCCATCAAGGCGCTCAACTTCACCATGCTGGTGGGCTGCAAAGTGAGCGTGACCAATAAAGACGCCAATTACAACGGCACACTGTTCCCTGCAGGCACCTATGTGTACGACTTCAAGCAGAGCAACAGGAACGTGCTCTTTGAGATGATGAGCAAGGGCTACGACGCCACCAGGTTTGCCAGCATGTACGCTGACATCTACTGCAACTACCCGGACGTCAGGGGCTTCGACAGCGTTCAGGTGTGGAACAACGTCAACGGCGGCGTCGACCCGTTCGCGGGGGCGCTTGTGCCGGTCACTGCCTCGATAGGGAAAACCCTCGACATCGACGGCGACA
>WRJK01000039.1 GCA_009782285.1 Clostridiales bacterium | reverse complement strand
GGGGATAACAGGCTGATACCCCCCAAGAGTCCACATCGACGGGGGTGTTTGGCACCTCGATGTCGGCTCGTCTCATCCTGGGGCTGAAGTAGGTCCCAAGGGTTGGGCTGTTCGCCCATTAAAGAGGTACGCGAGCTGGGTTCAGAACGTCGTGAGACAGTTCGGTCCCTATCCGCTGCGGGCGTTGGAGATTTGAGCGGAGCTGTCCCTAGTACGAGAGGACCGGGATGGACTTGCCTCTGGTGCACCGGTTGTCCTGCCAAGGGCACGGCCGGGTAGCTACGCAGGGCCGGGATAAGCGCTGAAAGCATCTAAGTGCGAAGCCCCCCGCGAGAATAGATCTCCTCCAGAAATGGTAAGACCCGTGAGAGACTATCACGTCGATAGGTCGGAGGTGCAAGCGCGGCGACGCGCTTAGCTGACCGATACTAATAGGTCGATCGCTTGACCAATGGTTTTTTGGGTTTCCTTCTCTTATTCAGTTTTGAGGGCGCACAGCCTTGCATAAGGTCTTCTTGCAAACCGCCTCTGCGGTTTGAGAAGCACCATTTCGCAGTGGCTTTCAGCCAAACCGAAGGTTTGGGAAAGCCTTGCATAAGGTCTTCTTGCAAACCGCCTCTGCGGTTTGAGAAGCACCATTATCCGGCGACTACGGCGGGGAGGCCACACCTGTTCCCATCCCGAACACAGAAGTTAAGCTCCCCTGCGCTGACGATACTTGGCGGGCAGCCGCCTGGGAAATTAGGACGTTGCCGGTTTCACAAAGGGCAGCCACGTAGGTGGCTGCCCTTGCTTTATACGGCAGAAAACAATAGGGGAAAAGGCTGCTTTACAGCATTATTCTTTGTGCGAAACGCTTGCCATGAATTTGGACACGTATTGGCTTGGGTCGACCATGCTGATTTCGTCCAGAAGGTATCCGATATAGACAGGGCCGTTGAAGACAAGCCCGTGTTCTTTTGCATAAGAGTCTACCCGCTGGGGCATGTCTCCGAACACGCCGTAGTACCCTCGCTTGTAGGCGACAAGGTACGAACCCCTTTTGCGGACAGTGTTGCCGACGGGGTCTTGGGAATAGAATTTGTCGGGTTTGTTAGGGGCGGCGAAGAATGCCTTTATGTCACGATGGTATCCACCGATGGGGTACCTCATGTTTATTCTGTGCTCGTTGGCAGCATTGCAAAACCTAATGAATTCTTCATAAAACGAATCCTTGCCTTGAAAATCAGTTTCGGGTCCAAGGACCAGCCTTGCTTCATCCAGATACTGTACGCTAATTTCGTCAACATCGGCTAGGAGGCCTTCCTGTATGTTGTTCCTGAACGTATGGATGATGGTATAGGCGGTCCAAAGCTCGTGTATGCTTGAATCGAGCTTCGTCTCTTGGCGGCTAAGCAGTTCAATGATGCTCTTTGGGGTCCGGTCATTGCTCATTTCCTTGATGGTGGTCAATGGGATGCCTAAATCGATGAGGACGTTGATGAAGTTAAGCAGTATAATTTGAAACGGCTCATAATAGCGGTAATAATTGTCGCCCCGGGCCGCAGGGGGGAGAAGGCTGATTTCGTCATAGTATCTCAATGTGGACTGGCTCACCCCAGTGAACTCCGAGAACTCTTTGATGGAAAACAACGATGTTTCGTTCATATTCGCTCCTCCGACTTCATAATATACATATTATACCACACAAACGGAAAAAAGGAACGATGGTTTTTATTTGCTTTTGTTTGCCGACGCAAAGCTAATGTGATATAATACAGGGGACACATTCGCAGAAGGGTATTCACATGTTTGAGTTGAAAGTGATTTTGGTAGCGCTGCTCTGTGTGCCTCTCTTGGCCGTCTGCGTTTTGCTCGTGTCAAAACTGCTTGATGAAGTTCTGAAAAAAACGAACAGGAGAGTTTGATGAAAAAAGGCGTGTTTATTTCATTGGAAGGGCCTGACGGATCAGGAAAGTCAACGCAGCTGACGCAAATGAAAATGCTTTTAGACAAGAAGGGGTACAATTGCGTAGCGACAAGAGAACCCGGGGGGACTGTCATAAGTGAAAAAATCAGAGGGCTGGTTCTTGACAAAGAATATTCGGAGATGGACTGCAGGACAGAGGCGCTTTTATATGCAGCTGCCCGTGCGCAGCATGTGGCTGAAGTGATCAAGCCTGCGCTTGAACGCGGCGATGTGGTGATATGCGATAGATTCGTCGACTCAAGCATCGTCTATCAGGGCTATGGGAGGAAATTGAGCAGGGAGAAGGTGGCGGCGATAAACGAATTCGCGATAGCAGGCTGCATGCCGGACATGACTTTTCTGTTCAAACTGGATCCTGAAATAGGAAAGTCAAGGATTGAAGCAGGTACGCGGGACAGGCTTGAGTCCGAGCTCACAGAATTTCACAGCGAAGTTTTCAGGGGGTACGAAGAAATGGAAAAGCTGTACCCGAGCAGGATTGTAGGGATCGATGCAGGAGGAAGCGTTGATGAAATCCACAGCAAAGTTGCTTGGCACCTCGAGATGCTGCTAAAGGAAAAATATGACGCTTGCAGATATTAAGAACAATGATTATTTAATTAGGCGAATTTCAGACTCTGTCCGAAAAGGCAGCATTTCGCATGCATACATATTCGAAGGTGAAACAGGCATTGACAAAATGCTGCTGGCAGACTGTTTCGCAAAAGCGGTGCTTTGCCGTGCGCGGCCGGGAACAGGCTGCGATTCCTGCATCACGTGCAGAAAAATAAGCCACAGAAACCATGAGGACGTGACGTATGTGGAAAAAGGCGACATCAGTGTCAAAGACGAAGCGGTGGAAGAACTGCAAGCCAGACTAAAAATGAAGCCTTTTGCCGGTGAGCGCAGCATCGCAATTATAAACGACGCAGACACGATGACTGCAAGAGCTCAGAACCGGTTGCTGAAAACCTTGGAGGAACCGTTTCCAGGCACCGTGATCGTTCTTTTGGCAGACAACATAGAAAGGCTGGCAGAGACGGTTCTTTCTCGTTGCGTCATTATTAAATGGCACCGGTTTGCACCGGAAGAATACGGGGAACTTCTTGCAGAAGCTGAGAACTTGGTGGAATCGCTGGTGCGGGGTGAGCATTTCTACGTCAACAAGGCGAAAATCAAAAGCTTGTCCGAAAACAGGGACGATGCGCTGAAACTGCTGGATGCCATGGAAAATGCGTGCGGAAAGCGCATCAGGGAAGGATCCTTGGACAGAACGGCATTGGCTCAAGCCGTGAACTGCTTGGAAGAAGCAAGGAAGAATTTGAGACGAGGGATGAATGTTTCATATGTTTTAAACAACATGATACTTAAAATGGAGGGCAGACAATGGTAAAAGTAGCAGGGGTCCGCTTTAAAAAGGCAGGGAAGATCTACTATTTCGACCCTGACGCATTTGAACTGGACGCCGGGACAAAAGTCATAGTTGAAACGGCAAGAGGCCTCGAATTCGGAACAGTTGTATCCGAGCCCAAGGCGATAGAAAACGATTGCGTCGTGGCGCCGCTGAAAAAAATTATTAGGGTCGCGGACGAAAAAGATGCAGCAAAACATGAAGAGAACGAAAAACGAAAGCAGAGGGCGATGTATCTTTGCCAAGAAAAAATTGACAAGCACGGGCTCGTCATGAAGCTTATTGACGTGGAGTACACGTTTGACAACGGAAAAATCATTTTTTACTTCACGGCTGACGGCAGGGTGGATTTCAGGGAGCTTGTGAAGGATCTAGCCGGGGTGTTCAAAACGAGGATAGAGCTGAGGCAGATAGGTGTGCGTGACGAGGCAAAGATGGTGGGCGGAATTGGGAACTGCGGCAAAGGGCTGTGCTGCCACACGTGGCTCCCCGAGTTCGACCCTGTGTCTATTAAAATGGCCAAAGTGCAGAACCTTTCGCTAAACCCGACGAAAATATCTGGGATATGCGGGCGTTTGATGTGCTGCCTGAAGTATGAAAACGAAGTATACGCAGAATTGAGGAAAGGCATGCCGGACCAAGGCGAGAGGATAAAAACGCCTGACGGCATTGCCATAGTGACAGAGTCAAACATTTTAGGGAGCACAGTCAAGGCTCGTCTGGTACAAGAGGAAAAAAGCGCAGAAAAGCCTGAAAAATTAAGCGCGGAGGTGTACTCGTACAAGAAGCAGCAGATTTCAAGAATTCAGAAAAACTCCAAGAAAGAAAAGGACTTGTTTGAAGATATAGATGAAGACCTGCTCAAGGAAATCAAGGACTTGCTCAAGGACTGACATGCACATAACTGAGATGGCTGACAATATATGAAAGGTAAATATACCAAAATTATCAAAAATATATTGAAATTATTTCAGTGTTGGGTGATAATGTAAGTATTAGGGGCAATGGAGGTTTAGGATGGATACGATATCGTTTAAAGAAGCATGTTTAATGATGATAAGCGTTGGGCTGGTTGTGCTGATTGCATATGCCATCGTTGTTATGAAAAATCTTGTCGTAACTGTCAAACAGGCAAACAAAATACTTGAAAACACAGAGGTTATTACCAAGGTAGCGGCAGACAAATCAAAGGAGGTCGACAAATTAGTTAGCGAGGTCGCTGCTTCTGTTGGCAGTGTTTCTGATATCTTAAAAGGCAACCAAAGCAAAATATCTGCGTTTACTTCTATCATAAACGCATTCGCCTCATTAAAAAACCTCTTAAAGAACGAATGAAGCTATTGACTAAAATTTTACAAACGAGTATAATTATGCTATAGGGCATTTTTAAGAAAGGAGAATTTTAAATGAAGGCAACTGGTATAGTGAGGAAAGTTGACGTACTGGGGCGAATCGTCCTGCCAATAGAGCTCAGGAAAACCCTCGACATCGAACGAGAGGACCCAATTGAAATCTACACGGACGGAGATTATATCATGCTGAAAAAATATGAGCCGGCGTGCATATTTTGCGGCAACGCAAAGGACGTCAAGAGGGTTCGAGATAAAAATGTCTGCGAGGATTGCCTCAAAGACATACAGGGGCTGTAAGCTGATATTTAAACCCTAGAGCCTCTTCAATCGCGGAGAGGCTTTATGCTTCCTTGGTTTTTCGATGTTAAATGATGGAGGAATAATTTGGCAAAATTTTTGGTGCAAAAAAGCGGGCCTTTGTATGGGGAAATTGACATAAGCGGGTCAAAAAACGCGGTGCTACCCATTATGGCAGCATCGCTGCTTGCGGGTGCGGAGTGCGGGATCATGGACGTGCCTGCCCTGAAAGACGTCGAGGTCATGTGCGAGCTGCTGAGGAGCGTCGGCCTTTCCGTGGCAGAAGACTATTCAAACAACAAAATAACAATCAGTACGCCGAAAAATGTTTCAGACGAGGCGCCTTACGAGCTGGTTAAAAAAATGAGGGCGTCGATCCTTGTCATGGGACCGCTTCTCGCAAAAACGGGCAAAGTAAGGATACCGCTCCCTGGAGGGTGTGCAATTGGCCTTCGGCCGATAGACCTTCATCTGAAGGGGCTGCATGCGCTTGGGGCCGAGATCACACCGCAGCCAGGTTTTGTGGAGGCGAAAGCGGAAAAGCTGCGGGGCGGGAACGTGTACCTTGATTTTCCCAGCGTGGGGGCTACCGAAAACATCATAATGGCGGCAGCTCTGGCAGAAGGGGTAAGCATTATTGAAAATGCTGCCGAAGAGCCCGAAATAGTTGACTTGGCCAATTTTTTGAACAAGATGGGGGCTAGGATCAAGGGTGCAGGCACGAATACAGTTAAAATCGAGGGCGTCAAAGAGCTTTCAGGGTGCAAGCATGCTGTAATCCCTGACAGGATCGAGACGGGGACGTTTATGATAGCGGCAGCGATCACAAGGGGGAGCCTACTCATTAAAAACGTGCTCCCAAACCATGTAAAACCGATAACAGCGAAACTGCGGGAATGCGGAGTTTCAGTTGAGTGCAGCGACGAAAGCATTTTGGTCAGGGGCGATGTGTCGACGCTCAAGTCGACGGACATAAAAACCCTTCCATACCCAGGTTTCCCTACCGACGTGCAACCGCAGTTCATGGCGCTGCTTTCCACAGTGAAAGGGCCAAGCGTCGTAATCGAAACAGTGTTCGAAAACAGGTTCATGCACGTGGGGGAGCTGAACAGGATGGGCGCCAACATCAAGATAGAAGGGAACAACGCCATACTTCACGGCGGCAAGCCGCTTGAGGGGGCAAAAGTCATATGCACCGACCTGCGCGCCGGCGCTGCGCTGGCTCTTGCTGGGTTTGCTGCGGAAGGGACTACGGAGATTACCGAGGTTTACCATATTGAAAGAGGGTACTCAAATTTCATCGAAAAATTCAGAAAAGTCGGGGCGGCAATACTCAGAATTGATGGTTGAGCCGCAAAAAAACCGATTTGCCATATAAAATTTCTGTTGCATCGAAAATGTGATTTATTATTTTCAAAAATGTAACCCAAATGTATCCTTCTTGTGATATAGTATTTATAGTGAATATTTTAGAGTATTGTATGGAGGTACCAAAATGGCACCTATGGTAGGAAGATTGGCTGTATCAGAAAGCCTCAAAACAATTTTAATATGTGTCGACTCGTACGAGGATTCTTGCATGGAAGGGTCAGTTTTTCATGGCTCGTTCAAGGACGGCAGGAGATTCTCCAACCTTATGCAGCTGTTGCTGACAATTGAAGGCATTTTAGACGACACGGGTTTTCCAAAAGCAACAACCGAGAAACGCCGTTTCAACACTTTTAAGCAGGTCGACAGGGAGACGAAGATCGTTGACGGCAAGCTTGATTTCGAGGCGCTGAAAGGCAAACTGGCGACGTTCAGGCTGAAAATCATATTCAGGCACAATGCCAGCTGGCAAGGTTCGGTTGCTTGGATGGAAGACAACGACGAAGAGCCCTTCAGGAGCGCTCTTGAGTTGTTGATGCTAATAGACAGTGCTTTGTCAGGTTAGACGACACTGCCAAGGACTATGCCTATCGAGTCGCGGATGACTACGTCAGCTTTGCTGTCGCAGGACGTCTCCGTTTTGTTGACAAGGGCGAGGCGGCGGCCTTTGAAGTGGTCGATGAAGCCGGCGGCTGGATACACCACGAGGGAAGTGCCGCCGACGATAAGCGTGTCCGCATTCGATATCGCGCTGATTGCCCGTGAAAGAACATTTTGATCCAAGGCTTCTTGATAGAGCACTACGTCAGGTTTTACTATGCCGTTGCACTTGTTGCAGTGGGGGACATGGCCTGTGCAGTTTGCAGGGTCCATGATGTAGTCGAGGTCGTAGAATGCGCCGCAGGAGACGCAGTTGTTCCGGAGCACCGACCCGTGCACTTCGATCACGTTTCTGCTCCCGGCTTTTTGGTGGAGACCGTCGATGTTCTGGGTGACAACCGCGTCGAGCTTGCCCATGGCTTCGAGTTTGGCAAGGGCAAGGTGGGCGGCGTTCGGATGGGCGTCCCGGTAGATCAGGTTGTTTTTGTAGTAGTCGTAGAAAATGTCCGGCTTTCTGTCAAAGAACGGTCGGCTTATTAATTCTTCGGGCGGCTTGCCGTAGTTGTCCCAAGCTTTGTAAATGCCGTTTTCGGAGCGGAAATCAGGGATGCCGCTTTCGGTCGAGACGCCGGCACCCCCGAAGAAAACTATATGGCTGCTTTCGTCAATTATCTTCTTTAAATCCTCGTACATGTTCTGTTCCTCTCATATTCTTTTCCTGCATTTTGCATTTTATTATAGCTTCATTATAATTTATTCTTCAATCATTGACAAGGAAGAACTAAAAATGTATCATTAAAGTAACGGAATAAATTTCAAGTGAGGTGATTTTTTTGGAATTGACTACAATGGTTGGGACGATTGGCGCAGCCGCAGCGCTGCTGGGTGCCATGTTTTTCAAAGGCGTACCGTTTTCTATGCTTGCGAACCCAGCTGCGATACTGCTAATAATATTCGGGACGGTGGGAGCGGTGCTGAATGCATTCCCGATGAGCGAGGCAAAGATGATTCCAAAACTGTTTGGGAAGATTTTCGGCTCAGGCAAAGCTGCAGCAGGCGATAAACTCGAAACCATCAAGCTGTTTGTCGAATACGCGCAGATAGTGAGGAAAGACGGGATTCTTGCCATAGAGAAAAAACTCGAAGAGCTGGAGAACCCGTTTATCAAGAGGGGCGTCACGCTTCTCGTATCGGGTGTGAAAAGCAGCGAGATAGAGACAGTGCTCATAGACGACATCAGCGCGATGGAAAAGCGGCATGCCGGCGGGGCTACGGTTTTTGCCCAGGCAGGGATGTACTCGCCGACGCTGGGGGTCCTCGGCGCAGCCCTTGGGCTTATTGCAGCCATGGCGAACATGGACGACTCGGAACTGTTGGCTCACGCCATAGCCGCAGCTTTTGTCGCAACGATATACGGCATCTTTTTCGGCTACGTCATGTGGCACCCATTCTCCAACAAACTCAAAAGAAAATCACGAGAAGAGATACTGAACAACGAAATAGTGGTAGCAGGAGTGTTGGCTCTTGCCAACGGAGATCCCCCGTACCTTGTGCAGGACAAGCTGCTGTCCTATCTGTCGCAGAGGGAGAAAGAAAACTTTACTTCTCAGATGGGGGTGTAGGCCATGTCGAAAAAACACAGAGGCGGACCCCACGAAGACCATGCTGACGAGTCTTGGCTCATACCTTACTGCGACCTCTTGACGCTGTTGCTTGCGCTGTTCGTCACGCTGTACGCAGCCAGCAACGTAGATGCAGAGAAATACGCTCAGATCGAAGAATCATTTCAAAATCAAATCGTAAATGGCGCCGCCATGACTTTTGTCCCAGGCATCAGTGAAGGGCACCCCATGCCTGTGGCGTCGCCTGACGAAGGCGAGGCTGCAGCCGAGATGGAACGGGCGAGCCTTGAAGCCATCAAAGACCAGCTGCAGCAGTATTTGATCACAAACGGCCTTGAAGCCGTAGTCACTACGTCAATAGACGACCGCGGGCTCATAGTCAGCATGAACGACGCAGTGCTGTTTGACCCTGGAGTGGCAGAGATAAAACCCGAATACCGGGACGTGCTGGTCAAGATCGGAGAAACAATAAACCAACTCAACAACTACATCAGGGTCGAGGGGCACACTGACAATACACCGTCGAACACCCAGATGTACCCGACAAACTGGGAGCTGTCGGGGGGCAGGGCTGCCAGCGTGGTCAGGCTTTTCGTAGACCAAGCCGGCATTGATCCAGAGAAGCTAAGCTCTGCAGGCTATGGCGAGTTCAGGCCAATTGCAGACAACTCCACCGTTGCTGGCAAGAGCAGGAACAGGCGTGTTGACATAATAATAATGGACAGCCGCTTCAATGCCCTCGAACAGCAGGGGGCAAGCAATGAAGGGATTGTGCAATGATCGACGTACATTATTTAACATTATTGGCAAAGGAATTTCCGGACACGAAAAAGGCATCCACAGAAATCATAAACCTAATGGCGATCCTCAGCCTGCCAAAGGGGACTGAGTATTTTTTCAGTGACCTCCACGGCGAACACGAGTCGTTCATCCATATGATGAAGAGCGCTTCCGGCGTAGTCAGGTCGAAAATCGACGACATCTTCGGCAAATCCTTGTCGATGGAGGACAGGGACAGGCTGGCATCGCTCATTTACGACCCTGAAGCCGAGATAAACAGGCGGAAAAACGAAAGAACCGACATCGAAGACTGGTACAGGGTGTCGATATTCCGGCTTATTGAAACATGCAAGGCGGTTTCTACAAAATATACAAGGTCAAAAGTACGGAAAAGGCTCCCAAAAGGCTACGACGTCATAATCGACGAGCTCCTTCACGCGGACGACGAGAGCAACAGGGAGCACTACTACAGGGAGATAATCAATTCCATCGTCGAATGCCAGATTGCAGAAGGGTTTATCACCCAGCTCTCGTATACCATTAGCCGCCTCGCCGTAGACAGGCTCCATATAATAGGGGATGTGTACGACAGGGGGCCTCACCCTGACTACATTATGGACTACCTTTTGGAATTCCACGACGTGGATTTCCAGTGGGGCAACCACGATATAGTATGGATGGGCGCAGCCACCGGCAATTGGGCATGCATTTCCAACGTCATTAGGATCAATGTAAGCTACAACAATTTTGACATGCTGGAAATCGGGTACGGGATCAACTTAAGGCCCCTCGCCAGTTTCGCCCTGAGCACTTATGGGGACGATCAGTGCGAGTTCTTCTACCCGCACATCTTGGACAAGAACATCTTCGACCCTGTGGACGAGGGCATTGCCGCCAAAATGCACAAAGCCATGACGGTCATCCAGTTTAAAGTTGAGGGCCAGAGGATCAAAGCCCATCCCGAATTCAGAATGGAAGACAGGCTCCTGCTGGACAAGGTTGACTACGAAAACGGGACGATTGTGATAAACGGCAAGGAATATGCGCTCAGGGACAAGAATTTCCCAACGGTAGACCCGAATGACCCGTACAAGCTTACGGACGACGAGGAGCTTTTAATGAGCACCTTGGAGGCGTCTTTCCTGGAAAGCTCCAAGCTTCAGAAGCACATCCGCTTTTTGTACAGCCACGGGGCAATGTACAGCCGCGTGAACGGGAATCTGCTTTACCACGGATGCATCCCCATGACCGATGAGGGCGAATTCGAGGAATGTGCGGTAAACAATGTGAAATACAAAGGGAAGGCGCTGCTGGACTACTTGGACACAGAGGTGCGCAGGGCGTACTTCGACCCAGGGGACTCGGAAGAAACAGGGCTGTCCGGAGATATAATGTGGTATCTTTGGCTGGGAAGCAAATCCCCGTTGTTCGGCAAGGACAGGATGACCACGTTTGAGCGCTGCTTCATCGCGGACAAGGCGACGCACAAGGAAAAAACCGCGCCTTATTACAAACTCATTGAAAAAAAAGAAATCTGCGAGAAAATCCTAGAGGAGTTCGGTTTGTCCTCTGATAGTTCGCATATAGTGAACGGTCACGTCCCTGTAAAGCTGAAGGACGGCGAAAGCCCGTCAAAGGGAGGCGGGCGCCTGTTCATAATCGACGGGGGAATGTCAAAGGCTTACCAGAAAACCACCGGGATCGCAGGGTACACGTTCATTTTCAATTCAAGGTCTTTGGCCCTGGCAGAGCACAAACCGTACAGTAGGATGCAGAAGGACGGGACACAGAAGTTCCACTCGCCGGAAATAAAAATCGTCGAGACTTTGAGGGAAAGGATGACAGTAGCCGACACCGACATGGGAGATGAATTGAAGCGCCAAGTTAAGGAGCTGAAAATGCTTGTTTCCGCATACAAAAAAGGGGTAATAAAAGAAAAAGGGTAGTTGGGGGAGGGGAGTTGGTAGTTGGTAGTTGGTAGTTGGTAGTTGGTAGTTGTTAGTTTGTAGTTTGTAGTTGGTAGTTTGTAGTTGGTAGTTGTTAGTTGGGAGTGGGGAGTTTGTAGTTGTTAGTTTGTGGTTGGTAGTTGGTGGTTGTTAGTTGGTGGTTGGTAGTTGGGAGTGGGGAGTTGGTAGTTGGGAGTTGGTAGTTGTTAGTTTGTAGTTTGTAGTTGGGAGTGGGGAGTTGGTGGTTGGTAGTTGTTAGTTTGTAGTTGTTAGTTGGTAGTTGGGAGTGGGGAGTTGGTAGTTGGTGGTTGGTAGTTTGTAGTTGGTGGTTGGTAGTTGGGAGTGGGGAGTTGGTAGTTGGTGGTTGGTAGTTTGTAGTTGGTGGTTGGTAGTTGGGAGTGGGGAGTTGAAATGAAAGACAAATGCAAATCCTTTGAGACAAATTGTGTGCATGGGAGTTACGATGCCGCCAGTGGGCAGCCGCAAGTCCTCCCTATAGCGCAAAGCACTACGTTTCGGTACTATAAAGCAAAAGACGTAGCCGAGTTGTTCGATCTTGAAAGCGCAAACTTCATGTATACGCGCCTCGGAAACCCCACAGTAAACAAACTGGAAGAAAAGATGGCTCTGCTGGAAGGCGGTACGGCCGCTATTGCGGCGTCTTCAGGGCAGGCGGCGACACTGATGACAGTACTCAACATCTGCGGTGCAGGCGACCATGTCATCGCAGCTTCAAATATTTACGGAGGAACCCACAACCTGCTGGGGGTGAGTTTGGCAAAACTGGGTATCGAAGTGGACTTTGTGGACCAAGACCTTACGGAAGACGAACTGGCGGCTTTCATCAAGCCCGGCACAAAAGCAGTATTTGGCGAAACATTGGGCAACCCGGCGCTTTCAGTGCTGGATTTTGAAAAATTCGCAGCATTGGCCAAAAGAGCAGGCGTTCCGCTGATCGTGGACAACACCTTGGCCACCCCGGTGCTGTGCAGGCCATTTGAGCACGGGGCAGACATAGTCCTGCATTCCCTGACAAAATACGCTGACGGGCACGCCAGCTGCGTCGGCGGGGTCGCCATCGAAGGTGGCAATTTTGACTGGCATTCAGGTGGGAAATACCCGGGGATGACAGAACCCGACGAAAGCTACCACGGCATTGAGTTTTATAATAAGTTCGGAGATGTGGCTTTTTCAATGAAAATGCGTGGGCAGCTCCTGCGCGACCTTGGGTGCACCATGGCACCCATGAACGCATACCTCATTCACCAAGGGCTTCAGACACTGCACCTAAGGATGGAAAGGCACAGCGCAAATGCCTTGTCGCTCGCAGAGTTTTTGTGTTCGCACGATATGGTCGAATGGGTCGCTTATCCGGGCCTTCCCCATGACAAATACTACAATTTGGCTCGGAGGTACATGCCGAAAGGAGCAAGCGGCGTCATAGCATTCGGAGTGAAGGGTGGAAGGAAAGCAGGCGAGGAGCTTTTGGAAAAGCTCCGGTTGACGAGCATCGTGGTTCATGTTGGGGATGTGAGGACATGCGTACTGCACCCTGCAAGCACAACGCACAGACAACTCTCAGACGTAGAGCAGGCAAAGGCAGGGATAAAACCGGAACTTATCAGGATATCCGTTGGGATCGAAAACATAGACGACATCAAGGAAGACTTCGACCAAGCTTTGAGGGAGGTAAAAAAATGCCTTTGATCATCCCGAACAAACTGCCCGCAGCAGACATATTGAAAAAAGAGAACATATTTACAATGGAGCACACTAGGGCGATAACTCAAGACATCCGGCCCATAAAGATATTGGTCGTCAACCTGATGCCCACGAAAGTCGCGACAGAAACCCAACTGGCAAGGGTTCTTGCCAATACGCCCCTTCAAACGGAGCTCACCCTTCTGCGCATGGATTCCCACGATTCGCAGAACATTACGCAAGATCACCTGAACACCTTTTACAGGACGCTTCCCGAAATAAAAAACGAGCGTTTCGACGGGATGATTCTGACTGGGGCACCGGTTGAGACGATGCCCTTTGAAGAAGTCGACTATTGGGCCGAACTTTGCGAAATGCTTGAGTTCTCGAAGAAGAACGTGTACAGCAACATGTACATCTGCTGGGGGGCTCAGGCGGCACTGTACTACCATTACGGCATAGATAAATACCCGCTTGACGGTAAGGTATTCGGAGTCTTCGAGCATAAGGTCGTAAGGCCACACAACCCATTGATGCGAGGTTTTGACGAGGTGTTTTACGCTCCTCATTCGAGAAACACCGGCGTCAAGAAAGAAGACGTGTTGAAGCACCCGGAAATTCGCATCCTCGCCGAATCGGAAGAGGCGGGCATGCACATATTGGCGACCGACAGCGGTAGGCAGATTTTCATTTTTGGGCACCAGGAATACGACAAGGAGACTTTAGGGCTTGAATACTATAGGGATTTACAGAAAAATATTCCCATTGACGTCCCGAAAAACTATTTCAGAAACGACGACCCGAACAAAGAAGTGATGTTCAGGTGGAGGAGTCACGCCAGCTTGCTGTATTCAAACTGGCTGAATTATTACGTCTACCAAGAGACGCCCTATGACTTAGGGCAGCTTGAGTGAAAATCCGTCTCATGGAGGTACCGTTTCAATAAAAAAGCGCAGAAATATGGAAACGTATAAACGTTTTCCTCGTATCCGATGTTGCCGCCTGTAAACTTGATGCCGCAATTTATGTCATGGTACTTTTCGCTGTCGATTAGAGTTCTGAGCGAGTCCTCAGATCTTCCTGCGATTCGTCGTCAAGCATGGCTACGAGCAACCCACTGTCGGCAAAGTAGATTTTATGCTTTGTTTCGTCGTAGTTCCCTTTCAACGGAAGCTCAGGAAAGTCCCTTTTGCTACATATTCGCGTACAACTGCCGGCATGCCTCCAAGGATACAGAAGTCAAGGAACAGTGAGCTGCATGTCGAAAACATGACACTGTTAAACGGTTCAAGCTTTATCATATGCTCAAGCATGTCAGCGACGAACAAGTTGTCATACCCTCTTGCCCATAAAAATTCTTCAAAATCAAGCGAACGCATTTCATAATCGGTTTTATACCCAACGCTGTTGCTTTCAATTCTTCTGTAATTGATGCCGAGCATTGAGCCGCTGCAAATCACGTCAAACCTGTTATCTATGCAAAAGAACTTAAGGGCTGTCGAAATCTCCGGAAATTCCTGTAGCTCATCAAAGAAAACGAGCGTCTTATTAGCGACAAAGCGTTTCGACGGGTCGATGCGTGAGATGTTTTTAATGATGTCGTCTGTTTTATAGCCGTCATGTGTTATCATTTTATATTTCGGTTCTTCGACGAAGTTGATATAAATTATATTTTCGAAATTATTCGCACCAAATCTGTCGCAAAAAAATGAGCGAATAATCTTTATTCTTTGTCCGAATCAGCGGAATCAACCATTTTTATGGCACCAACCGTGATTGCGCCCACTACAGCCAGCTTGGCGAGCTTTTTCGTGCTTTCAACAATTTTTTTGCTGTCCCGCTGCACGATCCCGTCCTTGATTTCGTCGCCGCTGCTGACTACGTAGCTGACATTGGAAGTAAAATTATTTAGAACCTGTTTGCCGCACCGCTTGAGGTCGCCTGTGCCTTCGCTGGTTTTTGCTTTGTTCTTCGTGATTTTCCCGGATACGGCGTCGACCGTGCCGCTCGCCAGCTCCCCTGTAAGCGCACCTGTCAAAATGGACGAGCTCGTTATGCTTGCGCCGATGTCGTCAACGATCTTCGCTTTCGCCATCTTGCCGATAAGGGAGATGCTGCCTCCAACGACGCCTCCGATGACCGCTCCTGCAACTATGCCGGTTTTTTTTATAGAATCCATATGTTTTTCCTTGGTAGTTTGTAGTGGTATGGATATATTATTGCACAGTTTTGGAGGGGAAATCAAGGGGGCAATCAAAAATCCTGACAAAACTATTTATTGTGACTTCCCAAATACGGACGCTGCTGTTATACTAATATCATCTTCAAAACGAAAACTGGGATGTCATTATGAAAGAAGCGTTAAAGAAAGCTTTTCCGGTAACAATACCTATTATGCTGGGGTACGTCCCACTGGGGATGGGGTTTGGGCTCATCATGGCGCAAGCCGGGTACAACGCGCTCTGGGCGTTTTTGTCCGCTGTTGCCATCTATTCCGGCACCGGCCAGTACATGTCCGTCAACTTTCTGGCTACAGGGGCGCCGCTTCTTGAAATTGTGCTGATAATAGTAATCCTGAACACCCGGATGATGTTTTACGGCTTGACGTTCCTAAGCAGGTTTTCCGGGATGGGGTGGAAGAAGTGGTACTTGGTCTACACCATGTCGGACGAGACATATGCGGTCCTTTGCACCGTTAAAGCGCCGGAAGGCATTGACGATAAGAACTTCATGTTTTGCATCACGATGCTGAATCAGATATACTGGGTAACAGGTTGCGTTGTGGGGGCTCTGTTCGGCACCATGCTTAATATTGACATTACGGGCGTTGATTTCATGATGACTGCTCTTTTCATTGTCCTGTGCATGGACCAGTGGAAAAAAGCGCGGTCCCACCAGCCTTTCTGGATAGGGCTGTGCTGCTCGATACTGAGCATTGTGGCGTTCGGGCCGAAGAATTTCATGATACCCGCACTGGCAGCGATCCTTGCATGCTTGGTCATCAGGCGCAAGAGCATAGAAAAAAGGCAGGTGGACGGGGAGGATGGCACATGAGCGGGATTTCGGTAGGCAGCTCGCTGTTAATCATCTTTGTAATCGCTGCCCTTACTATCGGTGCAAGGGTTTTCCCTTACGCAGTTTTCAGCAGGGGCGGGAAAACGCCGGAAATAATTGCTTACATAGGGAACATACTGCCGCCTGCAGTTATGATAATGCTTGTGGTCTATTGCCTGAAGGACGTCAGCCCAATGAAGTGGCCCCACGGTATACCAGAATTCGTTTCTGCCGCTGCCGTTGCGCTCTTGTACAAATTCACAAAGAACATTTTGATTGCGATGGTAGGGGGCACCGTTTTGTACATGGTGCTGATACAGTTCGTTTTCGCTGCTTGATAATTTCGTTAGCAAAAGGAGGATATTTGCATGAATCAGAGGCTCCCTGTGGGTGCAGACATTTTTGAGAGTTTGCGAAAGCAGGACTGTTACTATGTTGACAAAACGAACTTCATACGGGATTTGCTGCTGAACTGCGGCACCGTGAATTTGTTTACGCGGCCCCGCAGGTTTGGCAAAACTCTGAACATGACAATGCTGAAGGCTTTTTTTGAAGCCGGTGCAGATCACAGGGACATCTTTTACGGTTTGGACATCATGAAAGAGCAAAGCATTTGCGACCGCTACATGAACCGTTACCCGGTAGTTTTCCTAAGCTTGAAGAGTGTGCAGGGGAGGACCTTTGATGATGCGATGAGACGGGTCGCTTCCCAAGTTTCCTATGAATGCGACAGGCTGGCTTTCTTGGAAGAAAGCCAAATGATTGACCAAGACAATTGTTGTGATTTCACCGCTTTAAAAACCCAGACGGCAACACGGCAGCAGCTTGAGGACAGCCTGAAATTCCTTTCGAGCATGCTCAAGAAGCATTATGGCCAAAAGGCGATCCTGCTTGTGGACGAGTACGATGTGCCCTTGGATAAAGCGTTTCACAACGGCTACTATGACGACATGGTTGATTTCATGCGCATCTTTCTGGGTGAAGCTTTTAAAACAAACGAGGCGCTGGAATTCGCGGTAGTGACCGGATGCCTTCGCATCTCCAAAGAGAGCATCTTTACTGGCGTCAATAACCTTAAAATCAACACAATAACGAACAAACTACACGGCGAGCACTTCGGCTTCACTGACAGCGAGGTTAGGAAGTTGCTTGAAGACTACAGCCTTTCGTTTGCATACGACGATTTGCGCAAATGGTACAACGGCTATCGCTTCGGAAGCACTGACGTGTACTGCCCGTGGGATATTGTCAACCATGTCAGCGAGCTTAGGGTGGATCCAGGCATTGAGCCAAAATCCTATTGGAACAACACCAGCTCCAACGAAATGGTCAAACTGTTTGTAGGCATGGCTGACAGCACAACCAGAAGCGAAATCGAGGATCTCGTAGCCGGAAAACCGGTGGCAAAAGCAGTTAATGAGACACTGACTTATGGAGAACTAGGCAAAAGCATTGACAACCTCTGGGGCGTGTTGTTCCTGACAGGATACTTGACAAGGACACAAGCGCCGAAAGATGCAAGGTCGAAACTTGATGAGTTGGTCATACCAAACCTCGAAGTGAGGGAAATCTTTATCGAAAAAATCAGGGATTGGTTTGCAGAGCAGCTGAATGAAACAAGCATCCGCAATGAACTCGTCCGTTTGTATCGCGCCTTTTTTGACGGGGACTGCGGTGCTATCGAGGAGGTTTTGCAGAATCAGCTGCGTACTACCATCAGCTATTTTGACGATTATGAGAGCTACTACCACGGATTTCTGACTGGCATACTGATTGGGTGCGCTGATTGGAGCGTCAAATCCAACCGGGAGGCAGGCGATGGGAGATGCGACCTGCTGATAACCAAAAATGACGGCACCATAGGTATCGTTATCGAAATCAAACATGCTAAAGAGCAGAAAAACATACCTAGCATGTGCGAGAATGCACTGAAGCAGATTGAGGAGAAGAGCTACCGGGATGTTTTCCTTGCTAGCGGAGTTAAACACGTCAGGCTGTACGGCGTGGCTTTTTGGAAAAAAACGTGCAAAGTACAGTCAATTGAACTCGAAATTGAAAGCGGCATTGAAAATTAAAGAATTTGCTAAATACATTTTGACATTGCCGAACTCGTATTGTATAATTAATAGCGTACTGACGCGCGCTCGTAGCTCAATGGATAGAGTACCTGACTACGAATCAGTAGGTTGTGGGTTCGACCCCCGCCGGGCGCACCAGCCTCAAACCCTGTAGCCGCAAGGGCTGCGGGGTTTTTCAAATCAGTGATGCTGTGGCAAGATGCGTTGAATGGCTTGTGGGGGGGCCGTAACATGGATAGCGATTACAAATACAAGCCTAGCGATTTTGCAGGCATGATGAGCTTGCCTGAAGACCTTGCGGATTTTTACAACGCGCACAAAACATATTTAAGCGACCCGTCGAAGTCCAACCGCTTTGATTTTGAAAGAAAAGGCAGGGGTTTGTTCTCTACGGTCAAGCACAGGGCAGTTGAGGGGTTTTTGAGCCAGGCTCAACGGGATGAGATATGGGAGCACATGAGGGACCTGCTTGATGATTAACTTTAACGAGGGTGATGAAAAGCTAAACAAGTTTCTTGGTTTGGAAAGCAAAACAACGGTTGTCTATAACGGCGAGGTCTATATGGTGAAATTTCCAGACCCTGTCCTAATCAGAAGATCCAAAGACGTTTTGCGCTATAAATACAACCAATTCTCGGAACACATAGGTTCAAGTATATTCAATGCGTGTGGATTTGCAACGCAGGAAACCGTATTGGGTTACTTTAGTGATTCGTTTGGCAAAAGCCGCATAGTTGTTGGCTGTAAAGATTTTACTCAAAACGGTGATGTGCTTTATGAATTTTCCAAAATAGCAAACCAAATCACATCGAGCATCGACAAGCTTTTTTCAAGCATTGAAAACGTGACATTCATAATACAAAACAGCAAGCTGCTAAAAAACAAAGACAGTATTATCGGCAGCTTTTGGGACATGTTTGTTATCGACGCCCTCATTGGCAATGACGACAGGCATTTCGACAACTGGGGCGTTTTGGAAAGAGTTGATGGATTCGTTACTTTTGCCCCGATTTACGATTGTGGGTCGTCACTTTCTGCTGCTCTCGACGACGATATGATGGCCAATCTATTATCTGTGCATTCTGATTTTACTGACGAAGAGCTTCGTTTAAGGTCGAGCTACTCTGTTGGTGGCAAAAGGGTGCAATACCAAGAGATTTTCAACGAACCGCCGGACAGCCTTGCGAAAGCGATTGTCAGGACTGTTCCTAAAATCGACATGGACAAAATTATTGGCATTGTGCATTCTGTAGAGCAAATATCCGAAGTAAGGAAGGGCTATCTTGAGCGAGCCATGAGTTTAAGGTATGAGAGGATGCTGCTCCCTGCCATGAAGAAAGTGGAACCCGCAACTTTATAGAAATCGACTCTTTATCCTGTCCTTTTTCTGTCGATATAATATGCGGAGCAATGGAATGCTCTGGTTTTCGGCGTGGGAAAGGAATCCTGATTATGATCATCCAGCATAACATCATGGCATTAAATTCCTACAGGCAGCTAGGCGGCAACAACAGTGCTTTGGCTGCAAACCTAGAAAAACTGTCATCTGGCTATAGGATAAACCGCGCCGCTGACGATGCGGCAGGGCTTGCTGTCTCTGAGAAAATGAGGGCACAGGTTCGGGGGCTTGAAACAGCGCAGTTCAACGCTTCAAACGGCATTTCGCTGGTGCAGGCAGCAGAGGGGGCGCTAGCCGAAATACACATTATGCTGAACCGCATGTTAGAGCTTTCGTTGCAGGCGGCAAACGGCATCTACGACGATTCTGTTGACCGCAAAGCCTTGAACGACGAGTTTCAGCACTTGAAATCGGAAATTGACCGCATATCCCTGTCTACCAATTTTAACGGGATACATGTGTTCGACAAAGACATAGACCCCAAAATAATCGGCTACGTCTCAGATTTTAGTGTGGCGCCGATCTACGAGATCAAGCAATGGGGGGAGCTTGATTTCATTGATTTCCCGTATCAGGAATTCGACCGGGCTGCAAATGCGGAAAGAGCAAGCGTGAGCGTCGAACTCAGCGGTTTGATTGATGTCAATGACATAAAGTCCCTCGAAGGCAAATCTATATCGATATCCATGCCGGGCTATGCTGCGGCAACATACACTTTTACCGAGTATGCCGACAGGGCCGTCGAAGGTACGCGAATAGTGTTTTCTCCCATGGGCACCGTGGAAGACGCGATCAAGCTTTTGGTGAATTACGCAAGGCCGCCCCTTGAGGCAGGCAGTGTGGCAATTGAGCACGACCCGAATACCGGCAAGACCACGTTGACGCTTACGGCGCGGCTTGAGGACCATGTTGCGAGTTATGTGGACAGGGGAAACCAGACCGACCCCTACGTTACAGCAAACGGCGATGGAACCGTCTACAACGGAAGCACGGTCAGCAGCGACGCAAAAACTCCGCTTGACACGATAGGAGAAAACGGTTATCCGAAAACCCTTGCAAATGCTTACAGCAGCGTTGCGGCAGCAAGCGTTTCTTTTAAGATGTTCGGGGCTGTTGCTTTTCCGGTAACGGATACGGCCGCATTCAACGACAACAGGATAACGATTGCAAGCGGTGGCAGCACGCTGGGGACGATTAGCTTTACCGACAACCAAGCGCTTGAAAGCCCCACTGTCATATATGTCAAGCCGGGCATGACGGAAGGTGAAATGCGAAGCGCAATAGTGGACGCTTGCCACAGCATAAGCCCAAACCTCTCTGCTTCATGGGCGGGGAGCGGCAACGTGCTGACAATAGAGTGGGGCGGACTGCCCACCGGCACATGGAACACACTGAGCGTCAGCGAATACTATCCGCCGTCAACATCGGTGCCGATAGGGGTTCAAGCGGAGCAGTTAGGCGCTGCTACAGTTCCAATTGCAGGGACCAACGAGTCAGGCGGCGGTTTCCAAGTTGTTTTCCCTCAAGACAGCGCACTGCTTGCCACCGACACGCCAAAGCGGTTCAGCATAGTCGTAAACAGCACTTCTTATACGTATACGCTGTACAATTCAGACTACCCGCCGGCGGGAGCGCTATACAACTACCCGCAGGGCAGTTATTCGATTGATGTCAAAGGATTGACGCCGGCACAGATAAAAGCACAAATATTCGCTGCTGTCAGCAGCCGCGCCGGCTCGAACGCAATAATCAATTCCGGTGATTACTCCGTTACTTACCCCATTGGGGGGTCAAGGCCGACCATCAGCGTGACGAACGCGTCAAACCTGACCGTCAACTACACAGGACCGGCCACGGGAGGCGGTCAAAGCCTGCTGCTGAACGGCACTGCATACTTCACACGCGAAGTGACTGCTGCATTTCCGGACATGCCCTCAGACATACCTGACGGCTTGGTCGGCAAGGGGTTTACAGTCATGACGTCAAGTACGGGAACTACTTACAGAGAGTACGAGTTTTGCATGGGGTCGGTGCCGACCAGGGCAGGCGCTACGCCGATAGACATTTCTGGCGCAGCAAGCGTCAACGATGTCATAGCCATAATGAACGGTATCGCATGGCCTCAGGCAGGTATGACGGTGCGCATGGAAAACGGGGTTCCGGTTTTGTGCAGGACTTACTCAACAAGCTCAAGCTCCGCGTCGATTTTCAGGGTTGTTGACGGAGTCCGGTACGCGGACGGGCTGCTGGGCGCTTCAGGAGTTTTTAGCGGCGGCACGCTTGCCGGGCGCCCCGGCACGGCTGTTGATTTTTCTTCCATAAAGACTACAGCAGACGTTGAGGGACTGATAGGCAAGGGGTTTAACATCACCTGCGCCACCTGCGAAGAGGAGTACATAAACATAATATTCTGCACCGATTATTTGAAAGAGCAAATCTTGTCTTCGCATCTCGGAGGGGGGAACATCTACTATTTGCCTGTTTCTGTTGAGGGCCTTCACAATGGAGCAGATGTCGCCGCAGCAATCATAGAGCAGCTGCACAGCACAAACCCCAATACGGGCAGGATTTACCTTGATCACTTTGCCGATGTTCAAATAGGCACGCCCCCCACGACGATACTGGTAGACGACAAGCGGACAGGCGACAGGTACAGCGGCTCAGGTGAGCGCTTGGCTGGGAAAATTTACACCGGAATCCTTGCGGATTTTGAAATCATCGCAAGCCAGAAGCCCATATACGCAGATCCAGACGACTACGACGATGCGATTCCCCTGCAAATAGGCGACACCGCTGACGGCTATAATGTTTTGATGGTGAAGCGTTTCAACATGACTTGCAGGGCTTTTCGCGGCCCGCCAAATTTGGCGTCGGCAGGCGTCGGTACGTATTATGACGCGATAGCCGCTGTGTCAGCGATAAAAGGCTCTATTGACAGGGTATCATCGGTACGGGCCTACTACGGTTCGGTGCAGAACCGTATCGAGCATACAATAAACAGTTTAAGCGTGTCAACCGAGAACCTTGCTTCTGCGGAATCACGCATCAGGGATGCGGACATGGCAAAAGAAATGATGCTGTTCACCAAAAACAGCTTGCTTGCCCAGTCCGCGCAGGCGATGCCTTCGCAGGCAAATGCCACCTTGGAAGGCGTGCTGCAGTTGATTAAGTAATTGCAAATATCGAAAGGAGTGTGAATTATGGGTGTAATGTTTCAAGGCTTTTACTGGGACTGCCCAAAGGAAGAGAACTGCGAGAACCAGTGGTGGACTTTCACAAAGTCAAAGCTTCCGGTATTGGCACGGGCGGGTTTCACGGCGCTTTGGCTTCCGCCGGTCAACAAGGCGGCTTACTGGAAGTCGATGGGTTACGACCCTTACGACTACTACGACCTTGGAGAGTTCGATCAGAAGGGGGGAGTGCCAACGTGGTTTGGCACAAAGGACGAGCTGCTGGATCTCATCAAGTCTGCCCACAGCCTAGGGATGCAAGTCTACGCCGACCTTGTGTTCAACCACAACAGCGGAGCTGATTCGCAGGAACTGAACCCGATAGACAAGCAGCTGCGCTGGACGAAGTTTTCCCCGAAGAGCGGCAAGTTCCCCCGTGACTGGAAATGTTTTCACCCGAACCAATACGAGACATGGGACGAAGGGCAGTTTGAAGGCATGCCCGACATATGCCACCGCTCGCCGTTCGTTTACACGGAGCTGATCAATTATGCGCGATGGCTGCTGGAGGAGGTGGGTTTCGACGGCTTCCGGTACGACATGGTGAAAGGCTACGGCGGCTGGATGGTCCGTTCGATTCAGGAACTGCGTGCGCTGCGCGGGCGCACAAGCTTTAAGCCGTACGCGGTGGGCGAATGCTGGGACAGCGACCGTACGATCGGAGAATGGCTTGACGAAACAAACGCTTGGTCGGACAACCCGGTAGGTGCATTTGATTTTCCGTTGCGCTGGCGTTTGCGCGATTTGTGCGACGGCTATGGGTTCAGCCTGCGTACTCTGGCCGAACACGGGGTTTTGGTTTGGAGCCGCCCAGGGCAAGCCGTTACTTTCGTCGAGAACCATGACGTGGTTCGGGACACCCCTATTATCAATGACAAGCTGCTGGCTTATGCATTCATCCTCACCCACGAGGGTTATCCTTGCGTGTTCTGGCAGGACTATTTCAACTGGAACCTGGCTCAACCAGACAATCAAAATGGCATCGACGCGCTGATAAAGATACACGAGCAAAATGCCGCAGGCCAGACGCAAGTCCTGTTTGCAGACGACAACCTGTACATCATGCAACGCACAGGCATTGGAGGCAAACCCGGGCTCGTATTCGTCCTGAACAACAGCGGCAGCTGGAACGGCGCGGAAGTTCAAACGCGATGGAACGACATGCGACTCGTCCCTGCAGCTTGGTACAGCAGGGCGGATCAGAGCATGCCACAGGAAAAGCACACTGGCGGTTCGGGGCGAGTGGACCTTTGGGCAGCACCGCGGGGCTACGCAGTCTACGTACCCGGGTGAGTGTTTGCACTTTCTGCATGAAGCTAAGAGTGGGCTTTATTCGTTTCTCAGGCTCTCCAAGGCGCTCAGGTTCATCGCGCGCCTAGCAGGGTAAAACCCGGCAGCCATGCCTATCGCAGTGGCGAAAACCAGCGCTGCGATTACGACCCACCAAGGGATTATGGATATGGACGTCCCGTACCCGCCGCCAATAAAGCCGAGAGCCATGCCGATGACGTCCCGCAGCACAGTGTTCATGAGCAGCGAAATGAGGCAGCTGACCATTGAGCCCAAGGCGCCCCCGATGAAACCGATCATCCCGGCTTCAAGCAGGAACATTTTTCTGATGTCCCTTAAGTTTGCGCCGATGACTTTCATGACGCCAATCTCCTTGGTCCTTTCGTAGATAGACATTATCATCGTGTTCGTAATGCCGAGGGCTGCAACGAAAAGCGATATCCCGCCTATGCCGCCGAGGACGCCCTGAATCATCCTCGCGGTCTGCTTCATGGCGTCTAGCCAGTCGCTGGGGCTCCAAGTCTGGAACTCCATGTTCCGAAGCTCTTTGCTGACAGCCGACGAATCGTTGATGTTCCCCACGTACACAAGGGCGCGGTCGTAGGATTTCGTCACGCTGGGAAGCACCCTCTCGCCTCGCTCTTTCCTGACTTGAGCCTGAATTTTTTCAAGCTCGTCCAGTTTCATGTACGCCCT
The DNA here is from genome assembly GCA_009782285.1 of Clostridiales bacterium. GTDB lineage: Bacteria > Bacillota > Clostridia > Peptostreptococcales > Anaerovoracaceae > WRJK01. The sequence continues at coordinate 650 of WRJK01000039.1, read as the reverse complement.
GTAGGCCGACTGGTCGTTCTCGCTGGCCAGCACGCCCACGCCCTTCACCTTGTACTCCTTGTACACCGCCTTCTGATCGTCGGAGCCGCCGCCTGCGGATGGCCGCCGCCCGTAGTCCCAGTCGCCGGTCAGGATCAGCTTGTCGGTCAGCACGTTGGCGGGCTTGTCCGACCAGACGTAGTTGTTGGGGTCGTAGAACCAGTAGGGTATCTGGTTCCCGAACAGTATGGCGTTCTTGTCGCTGGCCTGCAGCAGACGGCCCTCCTGCACCTCGAAGTTGAACTTCTCCAGCACCTCCGGCTTCACGCCCATCACCTCCGTGCCCGCTATCTTCTTCCCCAGGGCGATGGTGAGGTACTCGCTGGCCACCGGAGTGACCGCCGCCACCCCCTTTATCTTCTCCATGGCAGTGATGCTCTTGTCGTTTATGACCCCGCGCTCATCCCTGCCCGGCGCTGCCATGCCGACGCTTTTGCCGCTGCTGTAGACCTCTATCATGTGCAGATTGCCGTAGCTCTCTATCTGCTTCTGGAAGCTGTCCGCCAGCCCGAACCCGATGGAGAGCATCACGACAATGGCGCAAGTCCCCACGGTCACCCCGGTTATAGCAAGGAGCGTCCTGGCCCGCCGCCTGAGCAGGTTGCGGAAGC
>WRJK01000038.1 GCA_009782285.1 Clostridiales bacterium | reverse complement strand
CGCAGGCGCCAGCCTTTTTCAGGTAGCCCTCAGAAAACTCGTCGAATACGAACTGCTTCAGGTATTTTTTGAAATAGCACCCGATCCTGTCTTTCCTTGTTTTTACGTCAGCTTTCTCAGCAAGCCCATCAGGAAGTTTCATCCAAGCCCCAGCCTTTCTTTTTGAACTTTTTGACTGCCTCGGGGTTGAGGAAGCCGCCCATGTCGTCTTCCAGTCGCCGCTGAAATTCCCCTGCCGGCATATTGAGCTGTCGGCATTTCCACACAGAGTACTCAAGCAATATCCTGTACATGTCCTCTTTTTTGTGCGCCCTGTGGTGAAACCCCTTCAAGCTGTAGAAAAACGAGAATTCTTCATAGAAATCAAATGGTGTCCTTGAAAACACTTCCGTCGCGTATTTCAAAGCCCTTTCAAACCCGCCCTTGTTGTAATAAAGGTTCAGCAGTTCCTCAATTTGTTTCAGGCGGCAGACGTCCTCTGCCGACATATACTTGTTCGAAATGATCTCATATGGGGCTTTGTCCTTGAATTCATACCCGTATTCGCCTGCCCTTTCGCAAATTTCAGTGCCTTTTAAGAGTTTCAGGAATCCTAGCTGCAGCAATCCCGCCGACAGGCCATAGGCGTCGTTGAACGATTTTCTGAATGAATAATAGTCCTCGAACGGCAATCCGGCAATGAGGTCTACATGCACATCGACGTTTTCCAATGCGGCGAGCCTCCTGACATTGTCCAAAAGCCTCTCCACTGCGGCGCTCCTTTTGACAGCTGCCAGCGCTTTTTTGTTTGTGGACTGAATGCCCGCTTCGAACTGGAAGAGCCCTTTCCTTGCGGCGCTGATCAATTCTATGAAACCGTCGTCGATGAATTCGCCGCATATCTCAAAATGAAACTTGGTTGTCCCGCTGTCGCGGTTCATAATGTACCCAATTATCTCCTTGCACCTCGCCCTGTCCCAGTTGAACGTCCTGTCCACGAACTTGACTTGCGGTACGCCGTTTGCAAGAAAATACTCCATGTCCTCAAGCACCCTAGAGGTCGGCAGCGCCCTCACCTTTTTCTCCAGCGAGGAAATGCAGTAGGTGCATCCGAATGGGCACCCTCTCGAAGATTCGTAGTAGACTATCTTGTCTTTGTCGCAGGGCAAAACGCTGTACGGGAACGGAACAGAGTCAAACACCAGAAGCTCCGCCCTCTGGTTCACCAGGATCCTGCCATGCTTCCTGTACGCCAGCCCGCGGATTTTTTCAAACTCGCCGCTCCCCTCGCAAAGCGCCCTGGCGAGGCAGCTGAAAGCGTACTCTCCCTCGCCCATGACCACAAAATCCACGCATCTGTGCCGGCTCATGAATTCCTCTGCCTGGTAGCTCGTTTCCGGCCCTCCGAAAACAACGACAGTGCCGGGCCGGGCTTTCTTAATGTTTTCCGCAAGGTACACCGTCTTTTCCACGTTCCAGATATAGCACGAAAAGCAGACGGCGTCGTATTCCCCCGCCAGTATCTCCGTGAAGACGTAGTCCTCGCTGTTGTTGATCGTAAACTCCTTTATCTCAATGAAATCACACGCTCCCACTGCAACAGTGTACATGTATCTGAGTGCCAGGTTTGAATGAACGTATTTAGAGTTGAGCGTAGTGAGAAGGAGCTTCATTTACAGCTTCCTGAACCTTTCGTCCTTGAGGCGCGCAGGATTGTTCATCGCGTTTTCCAGCTGTTTCAGCATCCTGCCCTTGTCTTCCGGCAGCTCGCCCTTCAGCGATATGTAGTTCGATGCATGGTTGCTCCGAAACACGCAGTTCCTTCCGACATCCACGTTGCTGAGCAGTAGCATCGTCTCTTCCACGACTTCCTCCGCAGAGAGCAGCTCAAACTTCCCCGACTCGATGTCGCCATGCAGCGGGGCAGCGGGGTCTGTCATCAGTGTCAGGAGGGAGGCGTATGACGGCGACATTTGGCTTATCATAGTCCCTGTGGAAAAACCATGGTCTCTCCAGCCCGCTTTCCCACCAAGCCCGGAAATGAAGGTTACTGAAGACTTGATGCCCGAATCCTCTATTTTCCTGACTGCCTCAATTATCTCGTCCCTGCTGGCACCCTTGCATACGTCTTTCAGCACCTTGTCGCTTCCTGATTCTGCGCCGATGTAGATGATCTCCACGCCCTTGCTCTTGAGCAATCTCAATTCCTCCGGAGTTTTCCGAAGCACGTCTTGGGGGGAACCGTAAACATTCACCCTTTCGCATTCGGGGAACAGTTTTTTTGCATAGTCGAGTATCATTTCAAGCTTGTCCGTTGACAGCGCCAGCGCGTCGCCGTCTGCCAAGAATGCCCTTTCCACGCGCTTGTAGTACTTTCTGGCCATGTCAAGGTCTTCGAAAACTTCTTTCACGTCCCTGACCCTGAATTTCTTGTCCTTGAACATGCTGCAAAACGTGCAGCTGTTGTGGGCGCAACCTATCGTAACTTGAACAATCAAACTGTAAGCTTCGCTGGGAGGCCGGTATACGCTGCCTTCATATCTCATTTTCTGCGCACCTCCAACTTCGTCTACATTTTGTCCGGGGCTTCCATGCAGAGCAAGCCAAGCCCGTTTTTAAGGACTGTTTTTGCGGAATACACAAGCGCCAGCTTCGCGTTCCTCTCCTCTTGGTTTTCAACCAGGATGTGTTCGTCGTGGTAAAAACGGTTGACAGCCTGGGCGATGTCCACAACATGCCTCGATACAATAGAGGGCTCGTATTTTTCGGCAGCGTCCGCCACAACCGAAGGGAAGTCGTATATTAGCCTGGCGAGCTCGAAAGCGCTGTCGCCGGTTATGAAGCTTATCCCGCAGTTTTCTATGTCCAAAGAGCTCTCCACCCCCTGGCCGCCGGCATTCCTCATCACGCTCGCCAGCCTTGCGTGGGAGTACTGTACATAGGGGCCTGTTTCGCCGTCAAAGTTCAGCACTTTGCCCCACGAAAACACGTAGTCCTTGATCCTGCTGTTGGCAAGCTCGTTGAACACTACTGCCCCAATCCCCACCTGTTTCGCCGTTTCGTCAATGTTGTCGGTGTTGACGCCCTTTTCCACTATAATCTCCCTTGTTTTTTCTACCGCCTTTGTGAGGACTTCTTCAAGGAACACGACCCTGCCCTGCCTGGTCGACATCGTCCCGTCTTCAAGGCTGACAAGCCCGAAGGGGATGTGTACGCAGTCCTTTGCCCATTCGAAACCCATGAGTTCGATGATCTTTATCCATTGTTGGAAATGGAGGTTCTGCTGAGAAGCCACGATGTAGAGGTTTTTGTAGAAATCGTAGTGCTCCTTCCTGTAAACGGCTGCTGCGATGTCCCTGGTTATGTACAAAGTCGACCCGTCCTGCTTCGTTATCAGCGCAGGCGGCATGCTATAGTCTGCCAGATCCACTATCTGCGCCCCTTCTGACGCCACAAGCAAGCCTTTGCCCTTGAGCATGTCCAGTATCCGGCCCATCTTGTCTGAATAGAAGCTCTCTCCGGCATACGAATCGAATTCGATCCCCAGCATCTTGTACACCCTGCCGAATTCCCTCAGGCTTTCGTCCCGAAACCACTGCCAAAGCTCAACTTCTGCGGGGTCGCCCTGCTCCAGCCTAGTGAAAATCGCCCTAGCTTCGTCCTCCAGGGAGGGGTCCTTTTCCGATTCCTCATGAAATTTTATGTAATACGAAAGCAGGGATTTTATCGGCTCGTTTTCCACGTCCTCCCTGTTCCCCCATCTCCTGTAAGCACAAATCATCTTTCCGAACTGGGTTCCGTAGTCCCCCAAGTGGTTGATCCTCACGGTGTCGTAACCCATGTAATCGTATATCTTGTAAATTGAGTGGCCGATCACGGTGCTCCTAATGTGCCCGATGTGAAAGGGCTTCGCAATGTTGGGGGCAGAATACTCCACAATTGCCAATTTCCCTTTGCCCATTTCGCTCCGGCCGTAGTTTTCCCTTCTTGAGAGCGCTTCCCCAATCAGGTTTTTCATGAAATGCTCCCTGTTCAGGAAAATGTTCACATAAGCGTTGACGCTCTCCACTTTCGCGAAAATCTCATCGTCCTTGATTTTTTCAGCAATCTCCTTGGCGATCACAACCGGGGCTTTCCGCATAGCCTTCGCCAACTTGAAGCACGGGAAGGCGTAATCCCCCAGCTTGCTGTCTGCCGGCGCCTCCACCATTTCCCTGATTTCGCCCGCAGCAAGCCCGCCTGCCGCCGGCATTATGATTTCTGCGATTCTTTGCTTGTAGTCTACCATTTCAAAACCTCCTCTTCAGTAGTCGCCGCAACCCCTTTGCCCTTTAAGAGCTTGGCGAAAAAACCGTCTCCGTCTATGAGCCTCCCTGTGAACGTACCGTCGTATATTTTCCCGCACCCGCAGGAAGGGCTGTTAGCCTTGAGTATTGCCCCTTCGACGCTTTCCCCTGCAGCCTCTGCCGCAGCAAGCGCCGTTTCATAAGCCGCCTCTGCGCCTGCCGCAAGCTCGCCAGTCACATCCGTCCCGTCTCTGCCTGCCGCCCTCCCATCTGATATTTCAACGGGCGGCCTTGGAGTAGGCAAGCCGCCGCAGTTTTCCGGGCAGACCAATACGCAACTGTGGCTTTGAGCAAAACGGACCACCCAGCCGCATTCGTTGTTCCCCCCGTTGTACTTGCAGTTCTGCCCAGTGAGGCATGCGCTTACGATGTACATGGTTACCGCGAAAGCTCGACGACTGTCACGCCGTCCCCCCCTTCGCTGAAAGTCCCCTTCCTGAATTTTTTTACATGCTTGTGGGTCTTGAACATGCTGTGCAGCCCTTCCCTCAAAATGCCTTCCCCTCGCCCGTGGATGATGGTCACCGTTTCCAGCCCTGCCATGAAAGCGTCGTCCAAGTACTTGTCAACGTCCATCCTGGCGTTGTCCAGGTTTTCACCTTGGACGTTCAGGCTGATCGATACGCTCTGGGCTTTCTGCCTGTACATTCCTCCGTATTTCGCGTGCTTCTCCTTGTTTTGGCTTCCGTCTGCGTCAGCCACTATGCCAATGTCCGCAATATTGACGTTCACCTTCAGCATACCCATGCGGACCATCATGTCGCCTTTGTCGTCGGGCAGCGTCAAAACCTCACCCTCCTGATCCAGTGCCACCACTTTTACCCGGCACCCAGGCGTGAGCTCCTCTGCGCTGGCGGGGTTTGCATTGGCGGCAGGCTTCAGTTTCTTTCGGTATTTGCCGGCTGCGTCCTTCAGTTTTTTCCTGTTCTCGTCCAGCAGCTTGAGCCTCTCGCCGCGGTTCTCCACTTTGGTCAGCTCCTTGAGCTCCTTTTGGACTTCAGCAGCAAGCTCCCTCGCTTCCTCTATCATGCCCCTTGCCTCGTCCCTGGCGCTTTCGAGGAGCTTTTCCTTCTGTTCTTCAAACTTCGCCCGCTTCTTGCCGAGTTCCTCCTTTTGCCTCTTCGCCTCAAGGGCGAGCAATACAGCTTCGTCCCTTTCAGCTTCAGCGTGTTTCCTGTCGGCCTCTATTGCGCTTATTATTTCCTCGAACTGTATGTCGCCCCGGCCGAGGAGCGTCTTCGCCTTTTCTATTATTCCAACGGGCAGCCCCAATTTCTGGGAAATCTTAAAAGCGTTGGATTTTCCGGGTATCCCGATGAAAAGCCTGAAGGTGGGGCTCAAGGTGCCTACGTCGAACTCCATGGAAGCGTTTTCTACGCCGTGTTTTGAAATCGCGTATTTTTTCAGCTCGGTGTAATGGGTCGTGGCTATGGTCTTTGCGCCTTTGCCCATGAGGTCTTCCAGTATGGATATGGCCAGCGCAGCTCCCTCCGTTGGATCCGTCCCTGCCCCCAGTTCGTCCAGCAGCACCAGAGTGCTCGAGTCGGTGTTTTCGACTATTCCCACTATGTTGTTCATATGGGACGAAAAAGTGCTGAGGCTCTGTTCAATGCTCTGCTCGTCCCCAATGTCCGCAAAAATGTTCCGAAACACTGCAATTTCGGTTCCGGGGCTGGCGGGCACGTGGAGCCCTGCCTGCGCCATCATCGACAGCAGCCCTGCGGTCTTCAGCGTCACGGTCTTCCCCCCCGTGTTCGGGCCGGTTACTATCAGCGTGTCGTACGCGCCGCCCACAGAGATGTTGACCGGTACTACTTTTTGTGGGTCTATGAGCGGATGCCTCGCGTCTTTCATCCTTATGCGGCCTTCTGTGTTTATTGCTGGCTCGCTGGCTTTCTGCTTGACAGCAAGCTTCCCTTTTGCAAATATGAAATCAAGCTTGACGAGCAAGTCCTGGTTGTTTAAAAGATCGCTGCTGCATTCTGCCACCTCCGCTGAAAGTTCGGCCAGTATGCGCTCCATCTCTACTTTCTCGGCAAGTTCCAGCTCCCTCAGCTCGTTGTTGAGGTTGACGATCGCCTGGGGCTCGATGAACAGCGTCGCCCCGCTCCCGGACTGGTCATGGACAATGCCCGGGAACCTCGCCTTGTGCTCCTGTTTGACCGGGATCACGTACCTCCCCTGCCTTATGGTGACTATTGCGTCCTGCAGCATTGCCCTGTTTGCCGCTGAGCTAATTATCTGGTTCAATTTAGCCCTCAGGGCCTCGTTCTGCCTCCCGATGCTCCGTCTGATGTTCCGCAGTTCAGCACTGGCGCCGTCCGCCATTTCGTCTTCGGAAACAATGCACCTGTCGATGTTGTCAGTGAGTTTCCTCTGTATCGAGATGACGTCTCGTATACCAGACACTATCGGAAATTCCTGCAAGTCGCTTTTCAGGAAGCCCGCCATGCTCCGTGCCGTGTTCATGTTGTACAGCACCTGAAGGAGATCCCGCATGGTCAGTGTCCCGCCCTTTTTTGCCAAGTGCAATGCGTTTTCAATGTCGTAGAACGCCCCAAGCGGAGGTTTCCCTTTTATTGCAATGACGCTGGCTGCCTCGGTGGTTTCTGCCTGCGCATCACGCACTTGGTGTTCAGAAACGTAAGGGGCAAGCTTGCAGGTCATTTTTTTCGTCATGTCCGACGCAGCCTGCTCGCTCAGCATCTCTATGATCTTGTCGTATTCCAAAACCCGGTACGATTTTTGGTTCATTTCTTTACCATAACCCGCTTGAGCCTTTCCAGCTCGCTTTTCATCTGGACGTTCTCCATTTGAAGGTCAAAATAGCTGCTCTCCGTATCTCTGAGCTTGTCCTGCAGTTTCTCGAATTCAGCTTCAACGTCTTTTTTTGCTTTCGCCTCTGCCTCTTCGAGCATAATCTTGAGGCTCGCCACTTCCTGCTCCTTTTCGCTTAGCGTGGCCTTAAGCGTCTCTTTTTTCTTCGTGACAGCCTGTGCGTCCTCCTTGTATTGCAAAAAGCTCCTCTTTGCCTCTTCCCACATCTGTACATAGTGCTTGACGTCCTTTTCAAGCTGGGTATTCATTTTGCTCAGTTCCGAAGCGGCCTCGGCTGCCTTGAAGAATTCATCTGCGATGTTGACTGCGGTAAGCACGGCAATGGCAGACACCTGCCCTGATTTGACAGCTCTTTCAACCTCCCGCATCTTAACGTCCACATGATCCGCCACCTTCATGATGCGTTCCCTTGTCTCTTCGCCGGCAATGGTGTACTCCTGCCCGTAAATCTTTACCCTGACTTTGTTGTTTTCCATGCTCCAATCTCTCTCCCTGAAAGTATTTCCTTTTCATTATACTGTATATTCTCGTTATCTGCAATGTGGTTATTATATACTCATTCGGCAAATAAAATCAATAGTTTTCGCCATATTATTCTGCTTCTTGATTGCACTTTCAAGCAAAATTTGATATACTAGTCAATAGTTGCTGTTTTGCGGCAATAAAACGGTTGTTGCTTACGGGAGTTACGGATGGCTGAAAAAAAACTTGTTCCGAATCAAAGCATTAAGCTGAGGACCCGCTCGCTAAACCTGTACTACGGTGCTTTTCACGCTTTGGGCGATATCACAATGGATATTTACGACCGCAGCATTACAGCCATAATCGGCCCGTCCGGTTGCGGCAAGTCCACGCTGCTGCGCGTTTTCAACCGCATGAACGACCTTATCCCCAGCGTCAGGGTCGAAGGGGAAGTTCTTCTTGACGACCTTTCTGTTTACGGGAAAAACGCCGACGTGGTGTCGCTCAGAAAAAAAGTCGGCATGGTCTTTCAGAGGCCCAACGTCTTTCCCAAGAACATATACGACAACATCGCGATCGGTCCTAAGAAGCACGGGATAAAGCGCCTAAGCCAGCTGGACGAAATCGTTGAGCGTAGCTTGGCCCAAGTGGCGCTTTGGGACGAGGTCAAGGACGACTTGAAGAAGCCGGGGCTTGAGCTTACGCCCGGCCAGCAGCAGCGCCTTTGCATCGCCCGCGCAATCGCTGTAGAGCCTGAAGTAATACTGATGGACGAGTCGTGCAGCGCACTTGATCCGGAATCCACCATGAAAATAGAAGAGCTGATGTTCAGCCTGATGGAAAGGTATGCCATCATCATCGTCACCCACAACATGGAACAGGCGCTCAGGGTGTCCGACATGGCAGCCTTTTTGATGATCGGTCAAGACAGGATCGGTCAATTGGTCGAATACGGCCCGACCATAGGGATGTTTTCAACGCCGAAGGACAAGCGCACGGAAGACTATATAACAGGCCGGTTCGGATGACGGGGGTTTTTACATGACAGCATGCAAACACAAAAAGATGACACTCGCAGCTGTAGCCTTGGTGCTGGCCTTGTCGGTGTGCCTGACAGCTTCCTGCTCAGGCAGGTCTGACTCGGGCGTGGTAGTCGCCGGGTCGACTTCAGTGCAGCCGTATATTGAGCTTTTGGCAGAGGAGTTCGCGATTCAGCATCCCGGCAACAGCGTCGATGTACAGGGAGGCGGCTCTTCAGCCGGCATCACTGCCGCAGAAACCGGCGCCGCTGACTTGGGAATGTCTTCGCGGGATCTCAAGGAAGACGAGCGGCTTTGGTCCGTTGTAATCGCAAAGGACGGCCTTGCCGTGATCGTCAACCCCAAAAACCCAGTCTCAGACCTGTCTTTGGAGCAGGTCTGCGGCATCTACGCTGCCGAAATAACCAATTGGAGCCAGCTTGGGGGCACACCCGCCAAAATACACGTCATCGCGAGGGAGGAAGGCTCAGGTACAAGGAGCGCTTTTGAAGACCTAGTCATGGGCGATAGCTTCCGGATTACGCCCAAGGCCATCGTCCAGAATTCCAACGGCGCCGTGAGGCAGATTGTCGCTGGAGATCCGGATTCTGTGGGGTTCATCTCCCTAGGGCTGGTTGATCAGACGGTAAAGGCTGTAAAATTGAACGGCGTCGCAGCTGTTCGGGAAAATGTGCTGGAAGGCAACTACAGCCTGTACAGGCCATTTTTGCTTGTGGCAAAGGCCAAGCCCGAAGGCCTCTCGATGCAGTTCATTGATTTCGTGCTGTCCCCGGAAGGAAAGAAACTGATGATGGACGAGGGACTTATTCCCTTGCAAGGCGATTAACATGAAGAAGTTTAAGGAACGGTTGTCAGGGCGCATATTTTTTACACTGGCTCTTTCGTCAATATCAGCGTTGGCGCTGATTACTGTGTTCATAATCAGCCAAGGTGCGCCCCTCATAGCTGAAGTGGGCATAATAAAATTCATCTTTGGGATGGAATGGGCGCCGAGCCGGGGGGAATTCGGGATCTTCCCGATGATCATCGGCTCAGTCACTGTTACGCTGGGGGCGGCTGTCATAGGCGTGCCCGTCGGCATTTGCTGCAGCGTTTTTTTGGCAGAGTTCGCCCCGCCCGCGATGAGCAACTTGTTCAGGCCTGCCATACAGCTTCTTGCAGGGATACCCTCAGTGGTATACGGGTTTTGGGGGCTGCTTTTCGTGGTTCCCGCAGTTCGGAACCTGTTCGGTGGGCCGGGCCTGTCCATATTGACAGGCTCCATCATCCTAGGCATCATGATCCTGCCCACAGTGATCAGCATATCGGAAGTGTCTATACTTGCCTTGCCGCGCCAGTACAAAGAAGGCGCATTGGCGCTTGGGATGACCCATTGGCAGACGATTTACGCAGTCATGCTCCCCGCAGCCAAATCGGGGATTGTCGCTGCCGTGATACTGGGGATTGGCCGCGCTGTCGGCGAAACCATGGCGGTGATCATGGTTTTGGGCAATGCCGTTGCCGTTCCCGAGTCGATACTCGACCCTGTCAGGACGCTCACTACGAACATTGGGATTGAAATGGGGTATGCTTCAGGTGAGCATCAGCAAGCCCTTTTTGCCACAGGCATTGTGCTGTTTGTTGCGATAATGATATTAAACTCATTTGCGCAGTACGTCACGCGGAGGAAATGAACCTATGAAGCTAACTCCGGCTCAAAGCGAAAGAATAGCGAAAACGATGATCTGGGCAGCCGCCCTCTTGGTAATAGGGCTGCTCCTCTTCATCATGGTATACATACTTGTAAAAGGCCTGCCAGTGCTCAGCTTGCAGTTCCTCACAGACATTCCGCGCAGCATGGGCCGGGCCGGCGGAATCGCCTCGACGATAGTTGGCACGTTCATGGTGACTGCCCTTGCCATAGCGATAGTTATACCCTTCGGCATCGGCACAGCCTTTTACTTGGCAGAATACACAAAAGGAAACATCGTGACTCGCATCATCCGCTTCAGCGCAGAATCCCTAGCGGGGATACCGTCCATCGTTTACGGCCTTTTCGGCTTCATATTTTTTGTTATCTACCTAGGACTGGGGTGGTCCATCATTTCTGGCGGGCTGACTCTGGCGTTCATGATCCTGCCCACTGTCATCAGGACCTCCGAAGAGGCAATCCTAGCCGTCCCGCACATATACCGCGAAGTCAGCTTTTCGCTGAGCGCCACCAAGTGGCAGACCATCAGCAAGGTGGTGTTCCCTTCGGCGCTGCTTGGCATAGTGAACGGCGTTCTCCTCAGCGTGGGCAGGTGCGTCGCCGAGACAGCCGCAGTCATTCTTACCGCAGGCTCGTCCTATGGCATGCCAACTTCAGTTTTTTCGCCGACACGCACGATGGCTGTTCATTTCTACTTGTTGGCAAGCGAAGGGATTTCCATGGAAAACGCCTACGGCACAGCTGCGCTCTTGATTGTTTTGATTTTGCTGATAAACGTAGTCGCCAACGCGTTTGTCAACCGCTTCATAGCAAAAGGCAGGTAGGAGGGCAAATGTACCAGCAGACAAAAATAGTTGTGAATAACATGAATTTCTACTATGGCAGGAAACAGGTTATCTTTAATTTGAACCTTGAAATCCCAAAGAATGAGATCATGGCTGTTTTCGGGCCGGCAAGCAGCGGCGTGACCACGCTTCTCCGCTCACTCAACAGGCTGTGCGACCTGAACCCGGAGGCGCACATGGACGGCGACGTGCTCCTTGACGGGAAAAGCGTGTACGGACATGGCGCCAACGTAACTGAGCTGCGCCGCAAAGTGGGGATGGTCTTTGAAGTGCCGACCCCGCTCCCCATGTCCATATTCGACAACATAGCCTACGGGCCCAGGTTGAGCGGCAGAAAGGGCAGGAGGGACATTGCAGAGACAGTGGAGCAGTCGCTGCGCAAAGCCGCGCTCTGGGACGAAGTGAAGGACAGGCTTTCCATATCGGGCATGAGCCTTTCCGGAGGCCAGCAGCAGCGGCTGTGCATTGCGCGGGTTTTGGCGCTAGAACCGGAGGTTATTATCCTCGACCGGGCGTGTTCGGGCCTCGACCCGATATCAACGGCAAAAATCGAAGAGTCCCTCATGCAACTCAAGGAGCAGTTTACCATCGTCATCGCGCCGCACAACGTGCAGCAGGCAGGCCGCGTTTGCGACCGGGCTGTATTCATGCTGATGGGACGCTTAATAGAAGAAGGCACTAACGTGGAGGTTTTTTCAAACCCAAGAGATCAGAGGACAAGTGATTACATCACAGGGAGGTTTGGCTAATATGAGACGCAAATTCGACGAACAACTGGTGCTTCTCAACAATTCGCTCATCGAGATGGGTTCAATGGTAGAGAAAGCGATCACGGACGCCACTCATGCACTGGTCAATCAGGACGTAGTGCTGGCGCAGAAAATAATCGATTCTGACGATCAGATCGACAACAAAGAAAAAGAGATCGAAGGGCTGTGCTTGAAACTGCTAATGCAGCAGCACCCCGTTGCACAGGATCTGCGGTTTGTTTCGTCCGCACTGAAAATGCTGACTGATTTGGAGCGCGTCGGCGACCATGCATCGGACATTTCTGAAATTATATTGATGCTGGCGGATAAAAAGTATGTGGGGAACTTGGAGCATATTCCGCACATGGCAAAGGAAACCATGAAAATGCTGTCGGAGAGCATTGACGCATATGTGAAAAGGGATCTCGATCTTGCGAAAAAAGTTATCGACTACGACGACGTGGTGGACAACATCTTCGTAAAAGTCAAAAAGGACATGATCAACCTGATCCATGACAACCCGGCCAATGGCGACGAGGCAATCGACCTAGTCATGATAGCGAAGTATTTTGAGAGGATCGGCGACCATGCGACGAACATCGCCGAGTGGGTCATATTCTCGCTCACGGGCACGTACAAAGAGAGCAAGATAATGGGATATTGATAAAATTCATCAAATATCTATTGTAAACGCTTTAAACATATAGTAAAATTCAACTTGGAATACCCGTTACAGCAAATTATGTTTAAGGAGGTTTTACTGTGTCCAAGAATAATAAGTTTTCCCTGGCCACCTGGATATTCATCGGGCTGGCCGCAGGCGTTGCAGTAGGTCTGCTGTTTATACAAAACCCGGATTTCGCAACCCAGTACATCCGTCCGTTCGGTACTCTTTTTTTGAACTTGATCAAGTTCGTCGTTGTGCCCATCGTCCTGTTCTCCATCGCAGCCGGGGTCGTGGCATTGAGCGACATCCGAAAGGTGGGCTCCATAGGCGGCAAAGCAATCATCTATTACCTGTGCACCACCGCTTTCGCGGTCTTGGTCGGGCTTGTCGTATCCAACCTGTTCAAGGGCGGGTACGTTCTGCTTGACACAAGCAGCCTTGAGTACGAAGCTGCGCCGGCGCCCAGCATCGTCAACGTCCTAGTCGACATCTTCCCCTCCAACATCATCGCCCCGTTGGCGAACGCTACAATGCTGCAGGTGATAGTGGTAGCCCTGTTTTTTGGCTTCGGTATCATCGCAGCCGGGGAAAAAGGCCTTCCTGCGGCACGGGCAGTCGAGAGCTTGAACGAAGTGTTCACGATTATCATGGCGTTCATCATCAAACTCTCCCCTATCGGCGTATTTTGCCTGATTGTGCCGGTGGTAGCCGTCAACGGACCCATGATTCTGGGGTCGCTGGCTATAGTTCTGTTGGCAGCTTACATCGCCTACATCCTGCATGCAGGGGTGGTGTACTCGTTCATTGTCAAAACCTTTGGCAGCCTGAACCCGCTCAAGTTCTTTAAAGGCATGCTCCCTGCCATGATGCTGGCTTTTTCCAGCGCTTCGTCGGTCGGAACACTGCCGCTCAACATCGACTGCACCAAAAAGCTGGGTGCCAGGGAAGACATTGTAAACTTCACGCTGCCGCTCGGCGCCACCATCAACATGGACGGCACAGCCATCTACCAAGGGCTCTGCACCGTTTTCATTGCCTCCTGCTTCGGCATGACGCTGACCCTGACCCAAATACTGACCATAGTGCTCACCGCGACATTAGCCTCAATCGGCACAGCAGGGGTGCCGGGCGCCGGCATGATCATGCTGGCCATGGTGCTGCAAAGCGTGGGCCTGCCCGTTGAAGGGATTGCTATCGTAGCCGGCGTGGACCGCATCTTCGACATGGGGCGCACTACCTTGAACATCACCGGCGATGCTGCCTGCGCCTTGGTCGTAACCAAGCTGGAAAGCAAAAAAGACGCAAAAAAATCTGCGTCAAATTAGTGAAAAACTCGTTGCTAATTGCGAGCACTGGTGGCGCTGAGGCCTTCCTCAGCGCCTCAGCTCTGCTCCAAGCTGTTTCTGCAAGCGTTTGACAACGGCGTTGGCGCAGCTTTCGATCTCGCTTGAGGTGAGGGTTTTGCTGAGCGAACCGATGACCAGCCTGATCGTCACTGACTTCTTGCCTTCAGGGACCTGCTTGCCCCTGTACTCGTCTACGAAAGATGCCTGCCTAAGCAGTTCGCCTTGTTCTTTCGTGCCCAAAACAACATCGAGAATGGACTCCCATTTGATCGGCGAGTCGAAAAGCAGGGATATGTCGTAGTCCGCCATCGGGTAATCGGGCAAGTGCGCGAACTCGTTGCTCCTTGAAGGGTATGGCGCAAGCGAATCGATATCCAGTTCAAACAGCATGACTGCGCTGTTTTTTATCCCACAGTCAAGTGCGGCTTTTTTTGACAAAAGCGCAAGGTTGCCAACCCGGCCCTCTGATAGGCATATATTTAGCCATACTACGCTGTCGGCCCATTCCGGTTTCTCAATCTGCTGAAACGCCAGCGGCGCCATGTGGGTGTACCGGGGCATGGACTCCAGCCCGCCCTTTGCTTTACGGAACAGCAGCGTCACGTCTTCGGTACTGCCCGCAAAAGCGCCTGCAACATGCCTGCGCTGCAGCGGCAGCGGCTCGCGCACGTCGTACAGCGCTTCATAACCCTCGTCCCGCAAGACTTGCGCCGCCTCAAATATTGCAAACTCGTTAAAATAGCGCAGGTTTCCGGATACAGCTTTGCATAGGTTGGGTAAAAGCGAAGAACGGATGCGCTTCTCGTCAGGCGCCGGAGGCGTAGACAGGGAAAGCATGCCCTCTGTGTTCTGGATTATTGCGTTCACGTACTCGTCGCTCATCCACGGATAAGTGAACACCTCCTTCATTCCGCAACGGAACGCAAGGTGTTCCTTTATTTTTCTTTCCAAATCCATCTCAACCTGGTTTATGGCACAGTCGAAAGAAGTTGTTATCGGCGTCGGTTCGAAGTTCTCGTAGCCATGCATCCTTGCGACTTCTTCCATAATGTCAGCTTTGATTGAGATGTCGCCTGTTGAGCGCCAAGTCGGTGCAACGACGTGCATGTTGTCGCCGTTGAAGTCAACATTAAAACCAAGCCGCTCAAGCTTGCCGCCGATGTCCTCGTCGGGAATGCGTTTGCCGAGGCGCTTTTCCAGCCAGTCAAGGGAAACGTCTATCTCACTAGGCTTAAGGTGCACGGGGTATTTGTCGCAGTACCCTGTCACTTTTATTTCTGGGTACAATTCCGGAAAGGCCTTCATGACAAGAGAAAGCGCCAGCGAACACCTTTCAGGGTCTATGGCCTTTTCGTACCTAGTGGCGGCTTCCGTCCGCGTCTCGTAGCGTGACGCGGTGCGTCTAATGCTGATAGCTTCGAAGTTGGCGATTTCAAGTATTATTTTGCTGGTTTCCGGCAGTACCGAGTCTTTCGCGCCGCCCATGACGCCAGCCAGCCCGACAGCGCATTCGTCGTCGGCTATCACCAGATCGTCGCTGGAAAGCAGCAGTTCCTTGTCGTTCAAGAGCAGCAGCTTCTCAGAATCGCCGGCTCTGCGGACCGTAATGTGCCCCGCAATATTGTCTGCGTCAAAAGCATGGGTAGGCTGCCCCGTCGCCAGCATCACATAGTTGGTGACGTCAACAATCCCATTGATCGGGCGCATGCCGACCCTCCAAATGCGGCTTTGCATTTCAAACGGCGAAGGCTTCACGGACAAGCCTTCGATTTTGACGCCGATGTACCTCGGGCATCTTTGTGTGTCCTCCACTTCGACTGTAAAGCCGGATTCAGCCGGCGGTGCGAACGGCGTGAATTCTGCAAGCGGCAGGTCGTAGAGCGCTGAAATTTCCCGTGCAACGCCGTAATGCCCCCAAAGGTCCGGGCGGTTTGTAATGGACTTGTTGTCAATTTCAAGTATGACGTCTTCCAACCCGAGAGCTCCGGCAAGAGGCGTCCCTGCTCCGGCGTCAAATGCCGACAAATCCAAAATGGTCGCTTGTTCGGTAAACGGGAACAGGTCAAAAAGCCCAATCTCCGACGATGCGCAGATCATCCCGAAACTCTCCACGCCGCGTACTTTTGCGCAGCCTATTTCCACAAGCTCGCCTTCCCCGTGCCACCGCACTTTCGCGCCGGGAAGCGCCACGGCGACCTTCATGCCCGGGCACAGGTTGATGCCGCCGCACACGATGTCGTGGATGCTGCCATCGCCTGTGTCTGTCTTGCATATTTTCAGCCTGTCTGCATTCGGGTGCGGCAGTACGCTTGCAACAACGCCGACCACCATCTTGTCGAAACCCTTTGCCAAGTCGTGAACCCCTTCAACTTCGACAGTTGACATCGTCAAGTCGTAGGCCAGCTGCGACAGGTCAATGCTGTCTGGTATATTTACATATTCCTTTATCCAATTCAGTGAAAGCTTCATCTTTTCCCCTCCTAACAGAACTGGCTCAAGAACCGAAGGTCGGCGCTGTGGAACAGTCTGACGTCGTCGACCCCGTAGCGCATCATAACTAACCTGTCCAGCCCAATGTTAACGTAAAACCCGGTGAACTCGTCCGGGTCAAGCCCTGCAGCCCGAAGGACGTTCGGGTGAGGAGTCCCGCCCGGCATTATCTCTATCCATCCGACATGCTTACATACGCTGCAGCCCTTGCCGCCGCACACAAGGCAACCCATGTCAATCTCAAATCCAGGCTCGACGAAGGGGAAAAAGCCCGCCCTCATCCTGACCGGGACGTCCCGTCCAAACACCTTTGACAAAATGCTCTTTATCATCACCTTGCCTGCGGAAAAAGTAAAATCCTGTTGGACAATGAGCGCTTCGTACTGAAAAAACGCCCGCTCGTGCCGCGCATCGGTAGTTTCGTTCCGGTAGACCCTGCCGGGGTAGACAAACCTGTACGGGGGCTTGTGAGTCTGGATGTACCTAACGCTGGCGCCTGTCAAGTGCGGGCGAAGGCACAGCCTGTCCCCTCCGCTCCCCGAATCGTGCCCTTCCAGCCAGTAAGTGTCCATGCTCTCCCTCGCCGGGTGGTCAGGTGGGAAGTTGAGGTTGTCAAAGCCGTAGAGCTCACTCGTAATGTCAGGCTCCTGAAACACCTCAAACCCCAATGAGCGGAAAGTGTCGTTCAGGTCGTAGCACATCTGCGTGATAGGGTGAAGCGACCCGCTTGGCGGGGCAATGCCGGGGACTGTGCAATCGAAATCAGGCGGGATTTCAGACGCCTTGAGCTTGATTTCCTCCCTTCGGGATTCGATAAGCTCCGAAAAACGGTTTTTTAGCCTGTTTGCTTCCCGTCCAATTTCAGAGCGGATCGAAGCGTCAAGGCGGGGCAATTCTTTTAACACATCAGTAAGCGAACCTTGCTTGCCAAGAATCGACGTTTTTACTTTCTGAAGGTCCACCTCGTTTTTTGCAGCTGCAATCATTCCCTCCACTTCGAGGCGCAGAGCGTTCAATTTTTCTTTCATCTGTTTGTTCCTCCGTCAACCGTGCTATTCTAAAGCCTAACGCACAGGCTAGTAGTTGTCAAGACCAATTTTGTGATTGCGGAAATAAAAACTTGCTGTCTGGGGAATTTGAGGACCCCGCCTGCTTTCGTACATCAGTATCCCTGCCGCCACGGCGGCGTTGAGGGAGTCAACGCCTTGCGCCATCGGTATCTTGACCTTCATGTCGGCGCCTTCTGCAAATTCCCGGCAGAGCCCGCTGCCTTCGTTTCCGATGAGCAGCGCTACGCCGCTTCCAAGGTCAGCGCCGTAGTAACAAGCCTCGGCGTCAGAGCAAGTGGCTACGGCTCTTTTCCCGTGGGCTTTCAGCACCCCCAGTGCCTCAAGCGGAGTGTCTGCAAACAACACCGGCAGCCTGAAAAGCGAGCCGGCGGCGGCCCTTGCCGCCTTGGGGGAATATATGTCCCCTGTTTCCTTCATTATCACGGCGCCGCCGTAGCCAGCCGCTTCTGCCGTCCTGATCATCGTCCCTATGTTGCCGGGATCCTGCAGCCTGTCCAGCACAAGCACGTTTTTGTCTCCGCACAGGCTGAAGAATTCCCTCTCGCTGTAGTGCTTCTTCTTTACTATGGCAACTATCCCTTGGCTGGTTTCAGTCTGGGCTATGCCGTCAAAGAGCTTCTTGCCCAGCACGTATGTTTCAGGAACGTCAAGAAAACTTGGTGCCGGGCAGTCAGAGCGCAGGAACACCGCCGCTGTCTCTGCGCCGGAGCGGGCTGCCTCGTCAAACAGGTTGCGGCCCTCTACCAAGTAAAGCCCGTACTTGTCGCGGTACTTCCTGAGCGCCAGCTGCATGCATAGTTTGTAATTCTTGTTTGCCTTTGAGCTTATCTCTTTCATTGCCCTCGCCTAAAACCGATGCTCGCCACACAACTAAAGAGCCGGCTTTGCCGCCGGCCCTTCATCGCCTGGCACTTGTCGTGCTCTTTATTTCTTCTCCTGCAGGAACGTCGGTATCTCAAGCCAGCTCGGCGTCCAAGACTTGGCTTCGTCCTGCCCTACTGTAGTTTTGCTTGGGGCGGCTTGCCTGGGGCTTGCGCTGCTGTATTCGGCAGTGGCTGCGTCCACGTCCATGCTGAAATTGTCCCCGCTTGTCGCTGCGTCGAGGATAGCTTGGCTCCCTGCCCCGATATGCTCGCCTGGCCTTGCGTCGTCGAAGCCTGTGGCAATCACTGTAATTATCATCTCGTCTGCCAGCTCTTCCTTGATGGAAGCACCGAAGATCAGTATCACGTCCTTGTCGGCAGCGCTCTGCACCTTGTCCGCAGCTTCGTTGACCTCTAGCATGCCAAGGTCGTAGCCTCCCATGATGTTGATGAGCACAGCCCTTGCGCCGTTAATGCTGGTTTCAAGCAGCGGGCTTTCGATGGCGGCTTTGACAGCCTCTTCCACGCGGCCCTCTCCTTTTCCGCGGCCGACGCCCATGTGCGCAATGCCCCTGTCGCTCATGATCGTTTTAACGTCGGCGAAGTCAAGGTTGATGATGCCCGATTCGACAATAAGGTCAGAAATGCCCTGAACCCCTTGCCGCAGCACCTCGTCAGCCATGCGGAAAGCCTCAATGACGGATGTGTTCTTTTCCGATACCTGCAGCAACTTGTCGTTGGGGACGACCACCAGCGCATCCACGTATTTTTTCAGGAATTTTATGCCGAGGTCGGCATGGTCCTTCCTCTTTTTCCCTTCAAAAGTAAATGGTTTGGTGACCACTCCCACTGTGAGGATGCCCATGTCCTTTGCCGCTTTGGCGATGATCGGCGCGGCACCCGTGCCGGTCCCTCCGCCCATGCCCGCCGTGATGAACACCATGTCCGAGCCGTTTATGAATTTCTTGAGGTCTTCGATGCTTTCCTCCGCAGACCTTTGGCCAATCTCGGGGTTGCCCCCGGCGCCTCTCCCTTTGGTAAGTTTTTCACCTATCTGGATTTTCGCCTCTGATATGGACTCGCTCAAAGCCTGCTTGTCGGTGTTGATCGCCATGAAGCCGACGCCCTTGAGCCCTGCCTCAATCATCCTGTTGACTGCGTTGCAGCCTCCGCCGCCTATGCCGATAACTTTAATTTGAGCAATTTCTCCTCCGTTTATCTCAAATTGTAACATCAAAAAATGCCCCCCTTGATCATAAAATGGTTCCGGTTACTATATATTACTATATACGATTACTATCATACCACATATTGTTTGACAATGCACTTATTTTTCTTCCCTGTTTTTGTTTTTTTTGTCCAGGTATTTGTCCAAAGCTATCCTCCTGCTTGCTGCCAAATTGTTGAACAGCCTGCCGCCGAAAACCAGTATCGCGGCGTAATAAAGCGGGACCCCCAATTTATCGCCGACAAACGTCAAAACTCCCGCCAATGCGGCGTTTGTCAGAAATCCGGTGACGAACACCAAATTGCTGTACTTTCCTTCCAAGTAAGACCGCAGCGCCCCAACTACCGAATCCATTGCGGCAAGGAGCCCCATAGTGATGTAAAACGAGTATTCCAGTGGGTACGACACGTTAAACACGAAGCCCAGCGCAATACCGGCGGCAAGGCAGACGAGCATTACTATAGCCAACTTACATACCTCCTAAACGTTCGTCATGTATTTGTAGGCTGCTGCGCCAGCATACCCTTGAATAACCATGTCCTCTACCAGCTCAATAGAAAACTGCACACCGTAGTTTTTTAACAGAGTGCCGTAGCCCTCGTAGCTGAGCAGGTTCGCTGACATCCTCTTTCCGTCGCCGATCGCCCTTATCACGAAGGGCCTTGCAAAAACCTGCCCGTTGATCCTCACAGTGTACCCGGAGCATGATATCTCGGTCCTGTCTGCGACCCGTTGGCCGTTTACGGATATGGCCTCTGCGCCGCACCTTCTCAAGTCGTTAATGATCATGATTATGTCTACGTCGTGAACAAGCACCACGTTAATGTCCTCACCCTCGAAAAGCGGCCTCGTGCCGTCGTCTATAGTGACTTTCACGCCCGGTCCCTGCACAGCCTCGTAGCCTGAAAACATCTTGTACTTTGATATTTCAGTTATGAGGCCAGCTGTTATTTCGCTGAAATCGCCTTCGTCCTTGGCGGCCTCGTATTTTGCCAGCTGTTCCTGAGCATCCTCTATCCTGTCCATTATGTTTTCTATTTCGCGTTTTTCGCTCTCAATTGAGGTGCTGTACTCACCCACTGCTTTCGCCGAAACGTAAACGCTCTGCCCCTCTGTCACACCGAACTGGGAAACGAGGAACAGCCCGATAAGAAAACAAAAAGCTCCGACAAGCGGTATCCTTGCTATCATGCCAGCCTCCTGGTTAACTCTCTTCCTCGCCTACAGGAACAGGTTTTGCGCTTTTGAATGAAACCACCCCAGTGTACCTGGCGATGGTAATGTCTTCCCTTTGAGCTATGTCAACTATCCAGTTGTACTTTTTTTTCATCGTCTCGATGATCCCCCCGCGTATAGTCAGCGCGGCTTCGATGATGCCGGGGTTCCCTATCGCCTTAATCGTGTAGGGCGGCGCTGTAGCCGAACCGTTTATGTTGATCCCGTTCCCTGCCAAGCTAACCTCAGTGGTTCCGACTATCCTCTGCTCGTTCACAGATATAGCTTCTGCCCCCGCTTCCTTCAATTTGTTTATCAGGCTTAAAAACTGCTCGGAATTGTAGAGTATACTGTTATAGTCGTCTTGGTACTCGTCCGTCTTAGCAGAATCCTTTATGGTGATGACGACGCCGGGACCCTGCACGTCAAGGACGCCCGATGCCATCTTGTATTTTTCCAAGTCAGAGACGAGGGCTTTAATGAAATCGTTCTCTGCGGCTTTCTCCGATTCAATGTTCTTCATCCTGGCTTCAAGTTCGATGAGTTCGCTTAGCGCGTCGTCCTTCTCGCCCCTCAGCATTTTCAGTTCTTCTTCGTACTGCTTGAGCTTGACTATAGGGACGAGCCCGCCCTGATCCGAGCCGTCGGTTGTCATTATCTGCACCGAAAGCACCCATCCAATGAGAAGCGCCATAATCCATATGGTGATCATCGCACCGGCTTTTTTCATCGGTTTCTCTCCATCGTTTTATTCGACCCAAGGGCTAAACGGAAATTCATTGCCGCTGCCCACATTTATAATACCTCTTTCTGTCCCTTTTGTATATAGGTGGTACACAAAAGTTTCCAAGTTTCCGTTCACCATGCTGTTCAGTATGTTCTCTGGGGTCCCTTGGCATATGAGCTGGTCGTAAATGTACGCCTTTACGGCGATGCCTGAGATGTCTACCCGCTTGAAATACATGTTCGTGCTTTCCATGGCTGCGACTATTTTCAGCGACCCTGTGAGCGCTCCGGTCCCTTCGACTTCAAGAGGGCTTCCTTCCTCCATGGTCTTTATAACTACGCCCGTGATGAGCGGCAGTTTTGGTTCTGCGTTTGTTTTTCGGAGCACCAAGCCGTCTTTGTCCAAGATGACGAACATGTCTGCGTATGGCACCCCTGCTGATTCGCTCCTCTCTTCAACGATTATCACAACTGTCCCAGGGAGCGTCCGCTTCACTCTGGCGTTTTTTATGTACGGGTCCTTTAAAAGCGCTTCCTTGAATTTTTTCGTATTCACGCCGAAAATGTTGTCTCCGGTCCTTGCACCCGCTTTGCTTATTATCTGCTCCTTAGTGTAGTAGCTGTTGCTTTCCACGTTTATCCCCTGCACGTCGAAAAAAGAGGACGACAGCATGAAATACAGCCCCGCCCCTGCAGCAATGGCCAATACCAGCCTCAGGAAGTAGTGCTTCTTTCGCCTTTTCCGTTTCTTTTTCTTTTGCGCCTCCTCTGCCATCTGCATCGTCTTCTTTCTTTTTATGACCCATCAATGCCCAAGTTGCTGTAAATCACCTCAACTGCGCGGACTTGGGAAGCATGCGTACATGCCTTTTCCATTTCTTCCAGAATGCCTCTGTTGTTTTTCATTTTTAGGAGAATGCTTATCAAGCCCTCTGCGGAAAAGCCCTTTTCTTCCATCAATATTGCTCCGCCCCGCTCTGACGCAGCTTTTGCGTTGAAATATTGGTGGTTCCCTGTCACGTTTGGCGACGGGACGAGTATGGCTGGTTTTCCGGACACAGCGATCTCCGACACTGTCAATGCGCCTGCACGGCTTATTACGATGTCGCATGCGGCTAAGTACTGATCCATCTCGTCAAGGTAAGGCAGTATGCGTATGTTTTCGCCGAGCCTTATGCCTCTTTCCTCAAAACCGCTTACAATTCCGCTGTAGTGCCTGCTGCCTGTGGCAAAAAACAGGACAATGCCGTCAATGTCCGAAAATACGGCTGCGGCTTCGGCCATCGCTTCGTTTATCTTGTCTGCCCCTTGGCTCCCCCCAAAGGAAAGAACCATGAAACTGCTGTCAGGGACGCCCAGCTTCGCCCTTGCCGCTTTTTTGCCTGCGTTGTAAAATTCTTTTCTTACAGGGTTCCCTGAAAACACTATTTTGCCTTGGTTTTTAAACCTTGCCCCTGCTTCTTCAAAACCCGTGAAGACTTTTTCGGCATGTTTCTCAAGCAGGTGGTTCGTCAACCCCGGGAATGCATTCTGTTCGTGTATGAACGCCCTTATCCCCATTTCGGCCGCGACTTTCACGACAGGGCCGCATACATACCCGCCTGTCCCTATTACAATGTCGGGTTTGAACTCGCTTATTATTTCCTTTGCCTCTTTTAGCCCCTGCCTTAGGTTTAAAAGGGTTTTAAAGTTTTTCAGCAGTTCCTTCCTGTTGAACCCAGTAACCGTAATGAACCTGATAGGGTAGCCGCTCTGTGGCACCAGCTTCTTTTCAAGCCCTCTTTCGGTTCCGATGAACAGTATTTCGGCGCTTGGGTGCTTGCTCTTTATATGTTCGGCAATGGCAACAGCCGGGTATATGTGCCCGCCTGTCCCTCCTCCCGCCATCACGACCCTCACTGTGGCCACCTGGCAGAATGCCTTGATATGTTTATAAGTATGCCCATTGAACCCATAAACAGCATTAGCGCGTTCCCTCCGTAGCTTACAAAGGGCAGTGTGATTCCTGTGGGGGGCAGCGACGACGTCACCACTGCAATGTTGAGCAACACTTGAACCGCGACCATTATCGTGATTCCTGATGCAAGCAGCGTACCGAACATGTCCGGTGCACCTAGCGCGATATGTACGCCTCGCCATATTAGCAGCACATAGGCAGCAAACAGCAGTATGCACCCAATAAAACCTAGCTCTTCCCCGATTATTGCAAGAATGAAATCGTTTTGCGGCTCTGGCAGATACAGGTTTTTCTGAAGCCCTTTCCCAAGCCCCAGCCCAAAAATCCCTCCTGAACCCAAAGCAAGCAAGGACTGCACGGCTTGGTACCCAGAGTTGACCGGATCTGCGAAAGGATCCAGAAAACTGGTGAAGCGGCCGAACCAGTACCCCGTCTTGTCGGAGAAAATCAGCCCGAAAACCACAGCTGCTCCAGTTCCCGCAAGCCCTGCAAGATAGAAGGTGTTGAGGCCGGCTACGAACATGATCCCCACGATGATGCAGCTTACCGTTATGGCTGTCGAAAGGTTGGGCTGTTTGATTATCAAGCCCGCGCACACAGCGCACAGCCCCATGAGAGGCAGTATCCCCCTCGTCAGCGAACGAATCCTGCCCGGGTCGCTGGCCAAGTACCAGGACACGAAAATGATGACCGCGATTTTTGCGATCTCGCCAGGCATCACTGTAAGCGGAAAGCCTTCTGCCCCCAGCCACCGGGTTGCATAATTCCTTGTAATGCCCAGAGGGGTGAAAATCAGTGCCAGCAGCACCACGCTGGCAGCCATGATGTGCGGTGCCATTTTCGCATATACCCGGTAATCCAGAAAGGTCGTGGCATACATGAGGCAAAGCCCCAAAGCCGCCCAGACTACGTCCCGCTTCAAAAAATAGTACGGGTCGCCCCTTTCGTTAATCGCAGTGTAATAGCTTGAGCTAAACACCATGACTATGCCGAAGATGACCAAGCACGCTGTCAGTATAACAAGGAAAAAATCCCCTGTTTTCATTTTCCCCCCAAATCTTTCCATTAGCTCCCAAGCCCCTTGACGCACATTTTAAAGTGGTCGCCTCTTTCTTCAAAATTGCCGTACATGCCCCAGCTTGCGCACGCAGGCGACAGCAGCACCGTCCCTCCCGGCTTGGCTAGGGCAAAGGCCTTTCTCACGCATTCCTCCATACTGCCCAGTACTGTGCAGTTGCGAAAGCCTTTGCCCTCTGCCGTTGCTTTTATAGTTTCAGCCGTTTCGCCCATTAGGACCATATGCTCCACCTTGCCGTGGAAAGCATCCACAAACTCGCTGAATTCCAATTTTTTGTCATGTCCTCCTGCGATGAGTACGATCGGCCCTTCGACGGCTTCGACCGCCCTTGCCGATGCATCCGGGTTCGTCCCCTTTGAATCGTTGACAAACCTTATCCCATTAACCTCTCCGCAGAATTCCAGCCTGTGGGGAACCCCTGCGAAGGATTTCAGCGTTTGTTTAATTGTGTCAGCCTGAACCCCGGCAAAAAAAGCGATGGCTGCCGCTGCCAAGCAGTTTTCCAAATTGTGCCCACCGGGTATCAAAACCTCTCTGGTGCTGCAAATCTCTGTCAATTCTCCGTCCGTGCCCCGGCATGCGATACTGCCGTTTTTTACAAACGTGCCAAACTCCAGTTCGGAAACCCTGCTGAAAGGCACTGTTTTTGCTCTGCACGTTAATGCAAGGGCATATGCGGTTTTATCGTCATAGTTTACGACAAAGTAGTCGTTTTCGTCTTGATTCTTGAATATTTTTGCTTTAGCCTCAATGTAATTGTCCATGTTCTTATGCCTGTCCAAGTGATCCGGAGCTATGTTTAGGATTGCTGAAACATAGGGCTTAAAATCCTTCGTCGTCTCAAGCTGGAAGCTGCTCGCTTCCGTTATCAGCCACGAGTCCTCTGAAGTTTTCCCTGCTGCCCCTGCTGCGGCGTTCCCTATGTTCCCGACGACAAACGTTTCCCTGCCGGCGCTTTTGAATATCTCACCCACTAGGGCTGTTGTCGTCGTCTTGCCGTTCGTTCCCGTTACTGCAACGAACTTCCCCTTGCTGAGCCTGTAAGCCAGCTCGATTTCCCCTATGACCTCGTTTGCGTTTTTTACGAATTCCGAGTCAGCCGGAACCCCAGGGCTCATGACCAGCATGTCGAACCGGTCCTCGGGCGCAGGCATTTTTCCGAAATAACAGCCCACATTGTTATTTTCAAGCATTTTCAGCAATTCCGGCTCGAAGCAGGAGGCCGACTTCGAGTCGTGCGCAAAAAGCCTGCACCCTTTGGGAAGCAGTGCGCCAAGGGCAGCAGCCCCTGATTTCCCTAGACCTGCGATCAATATCTTTTTATCTTTGA
>WRJK01000037.1 GCA_009782285.1 Clostridiales bacterium | reverse complement strand
CAAGCTGTGGCACGGCAAATCAAAACACGAGGAGGCTTACGAACAACTCCTTGGCTACATGGGCAGCAAGAACGCCTCAGCCGGCTACCTGCTGACATTCGATTTCCGCAAGGGTGCAAACAAAACGCCCCGCGCTGAGTGGGTGGATTTCGATGGCAGGCGGATATTTGACATTGTAGTGTAGGGATTTTTGAAATGAGCGAGGAAGGTAAAATGCGCAGATTCAACACAACAGGACCGTGTGTGGCAGACAAGCACTACATGGTGGACATAAGCGGAAAGCTTGAAAAAATAATGGAAATGATAGACGACGAATGCTACTTCACGATAACCTTTGCGAGGCAGTACGGCAAGACCACGACGCTGAACCTCCTAGGGAAAACGCTGCCCAGCGAGTACACCGTCATTTCAATCAACTTTGCAGACTTGGATGCTGGTTGCTTTGCGTCTTCTAAGACGTTTTGCCCAGCGTTTTTGAGGCAAGTGTCAAATGCACTGGAGTCCGCAGGCGCTATGCCTAGCTACGCAGCAGAGTGGGCGAACGACGATGTGACATCTTTCATGGATTTGGGCCGTCACGTCACAGAAATGTGCAAAGGCAGAAAAGTAGTCCTTATAGTAGACGATGTGGACAGCAATTGCAACAACCAAGTTTTCCTGAACTTTCTTGGAATCTTGCGTGCAAAATTTCTAGAGCAAAAAGACGGCATGGATTACACGTTTCACAGCGTGATACTTTCCGGAGTTCACGACGTCAAGAACATCAAGCTCAAAACGGAGAACGGGGGCTCGCCTTCGGCACCAGTCATGGAAAACACGATACGCAACGCACCATGGAACATCGCTACCAACTTCAATGTTGACATGCTGTTCAGTACTACCGAAATAGCCACCATGCTCTCGCAGTACGAGGCTGACCACAATACAGGCATGGACATATCGGCTATATCAAATGAAATCCACGACTACACAGGCGGCTACTCGTATATGGTGTCAAATATCTGCCAGTGCATAGACGAAGAACTCGGGCAGGACTGGACGCCCGGCGGCGTACGGGACGCCGTAGCGGCTATGCTCGCTGAAAAGAACGTGCTGCTTGACGATATGGTCGAAAACTTGGAAAACAACAGGGAACTGTACGAATACATGTACAGCATACTGATAATAGGCAATTACCACAGCTTTGAATACTATCTCCCAGTTGTAGAAATTGGCACATCATGCGGATTTTTGAAGCGTGTCGGCGGCAAATCAGCCGTATCCAACAAAATATTTGAAATAGGGATGGTCAACTATTTCATATCAAAAGAGTCGGGCTCAAACGCAGACAAGCAGGTCAAAGGCGTCAAGCAGCACGACGTTGTGAAAGGCGGCAGGTTCGACATGGAGCTGTGCCTGCGCAAGTTCGCCGAGCGCTACGCCGAGCTGTTCAACGAGCGCGACTGCGAGTTTCTTGAAAACCACGGGCGCCTGCTGTTCCTGTCGTACCTGAAACCGCTCATCAACGGTCAAGGCTTCTACCACATAGAGAGCCAGTTCACCGACCTGCGCCGCATGGACGTGGTCGTGGACTTCGGGCGGGACCAATTCATCATTGAGATCAAGCTGTGGCACGGCAAATCAAAACACGAGGAGGCTTACGAACAACTCCTTGGCTACATGGGCAGCAAGAACGCCTCAGCCGGCTACCTGTTGACCTTCGACTTCCGCAAGGGCGAAAACAAGTCTCCACGCGCCGAGTGGGTGGATTTCGATGGCAGACGTATATTTGACGTTGTAGTATAAGGATTTTTGAAATGAGCGAGGAAGGTAAAATGCGCAGATTCAACGTAGCCGGACATTGCGTCCCATCAGAGGACTATATGGTGGACATAAGCGGAAAGCTGGAAAAAATAATGAGGCTTATTGACGACGGCAGCTATTTCACTATAAACCGCGCGAGGCAGTACGGCAAAACAACTACACTGGACATGATTGAAAAGGCGTTGCCAAAAGAATACACCGCCGCATCAATCAGCTTTGAAGGGCTGGGCGACGAGAGCTTTGCGTCGCCGGAAGCCTTCTGCCCGATGTTTTTAAGGAAAATATCTAAATCTTTAGAATTCGCCGATGTCCCACTCGACTACAGAATGTCTTGGGCAAACAATAGTATTCAATCTTTCGAGTCGCTCGGTGAGCACATCACAAAAATGTGCAACGGCAAAAAGCTGGTGCTGCTGATAGACGAAGTCGACAAGACGAGCGACAACCGGGTTTTCCTTCATTTTCTGGGGGTTCTTCGCGACAAGTTCCTTCAAAAGAAAAGAGGTAAAGACTACACGTTTCACAGCGTGATACTGGCAGGGGTGTACAACATCAAAAACATCAAGCTTAAAATGATCAACGAAGGCTCGTATGTACCGTCAGACACGGAAAACAAGCTGTACAACTCTCCATGGAACATAGCCGCAGACTTCGAGGTTGACATGTCCTTCAGCCCAGAAGAGATAGCCACCATGCTCTCGCAGTACGAAGCTGACCACGGCACGGGCATGGACATACCCGCTATATCTGATGAAATCCACCGCTACACGGACGGCTATCCGTTTTTAGTGTCAAGAATCTGCAAGCACATCGACGAGAAACTCGGGCGGGACTGGACAGCGAAAGGCGTGTACAACGCGGTGAAAATACTTTCAGCGGAAAAAAACACGCTGTCCGACGACATAGTCAAGAACTTGGAAAGCAACAAAGACCTGCACGACCTGGTTTACAGCATCCTGATTAAAGGCGAAGCAAAGAAATTCGTCGCAAACGACCCTCTTATAGACTTGGGTGCCATGTTCGGGTTCATCAAGAGCTCCGGCGGCAAAGCGGCCGTTTCAAACATAATTTTCGAATTGGTGATGGCCGACTATTTCATATCAAAAGAGTCGCGCTCAGGCACAAACAAGCGCATAAGCGGCGTACTGCACGACGTTGTGAAAGGCGGCAGGTTCGACATGGAGCTGTGCCTGCGCAAGTTTGCCGAGCATTACGCCAGAATATTCAGCGAACGCGACTATGAGTTCCTGGAAAACCACGGCCGCCTGCTGTTCCTCACGTACCTTGCGCCGCTGATAAACGGCCAAGGCTTCTACCACATCGAGAGCCAGCTCACGGATTTGCGCCGCATGGACGTTGCCGTGGACTTCGGGCTAGACCAGTTCATCCTTGAGCTCAAGCTGTGGCGCGGCGAGTCCAAGCACGAGGAGGCCTATGAGCAGCTCCTTGGCTACATGGGCAGCAAGAACGCCGACGCCGGCTACCTGCTGACATTCGATTTCCGCAAGCCGACAAACAAAGCGCCCCGCGCCGAGTGGGTGGATTTCGATGGCAGACGTATATTTGACGTTGTAGTATAAGGATTTTTGAAATGAGCGAGGAAGGTAAAATGCGCAGATTCAACACAACAGGACCGTGTGTGGCAGACAAGCACTACATGGTGGACATAAGCGGCAAGCTAAAGCAAATAATGGAACTGATAGACGACGGCTGCTATTTCACGATAAACCGCGCAAGGCAGTACGGCAAGACCACGACGCTGAGGATGATCCAACGAACTCTACCGAGCGAGTACACCTGCATCCGCTTGAGCTTCGAGGGCGTCGGCGACACCATGTTTGGAAGCTCTGCCTCGTTCTGCCAAAGGTTTCTTCTGCACGTCAGCAAATTTCTTGAAAGCAGGGACAAGAAATTCGCCAACCATTGGCTTGACGAAAGCGTCACAGACTTTGACCTGCTTAGTTTTCATCTGGATAAATTATGCAAGGGCAGGAAAATCGTGCTGCTGATCGACGAAGTGGACAGGACGAGCAACAACAAAGTGTTCCTGAACTTCATCGGCATGCTAAGAAACAAGTACCTTGTAAGGGAAGACGAGGAATCTCATACGTTTCACAGTGTGATACTAGCTGGCGTCCACGACATAAAGAACATCAAGCTGAAAATGATCAACGAAGGCTCGTATGAGGCGTCAGCCACAGAAAACAAGCTGTACAATTCGCCTTGGAACATCGCTGCTGACTTCGAGGTTGACATGTCCTTCAGCCCAGAAGAGATAGCCACCATTCTCTCGCAGTACGAAGCTGACCACAGCACGGGTATGGACATACCCGCTATATCTGATGAAATCCACCGCTACACGGACGGCTACCCTTTCTTGGTGTCAAGAATCTGCAAGCGCATCGACGAGAAACTCGGGCGGGACTGGACTCCCGGCGGCGTACGGAGCGCCGCAGCAGTCATGCTTGTCGAACAAAACACGCTGTTCGTCGACATGTTCAAGAATTTGGAAAACAACAAAGAACTGTACAACTTTATTTACGGAATACTGATAAAAGGCGACAACAGCGACTTTGTCATAGACAACCCTGTTGTTGAAATTGGCGCCATGTTCGGGTTTTTGAAAAATGCCAGCGGCAAAGCCACCGTATCCAACAAAATATTTGAAATAAGGATGGCCAACTATTTCATATCAAAAGAGTCGGGCTCAAACGCAGACAAACAGGTCAAAGGCGTCAAGCAGCACGACGTGGTGAAAGGCGGCAGGTTCGACATGGAGCTGTGCCTGCGCAAGTTCGCCTCGCACTACGCCGAGCTGTTCAACGAACGTGACTGCGAGTTTCTTGAAAGCCACGGGCGCCTGCTGTTCCTGTCGTACCTGAAACCGCTCATCAACGGTCAAGGCTTCTACCACATAGAGAGCCAGTTCACGGATTTTCGCCGCATGGACGTGGTCGTGGACTTCGGGCGGGACCAATTCATCATTGAGCTCAAGCTGTGGCGCGGCAAATCAAAACACGAGGAGGCTTACGAACAGCTCCTTGGCTACATGAGCAGCAAGAACGCCGACACCGGCTACCTGCTGACATTCGATTTCCGCAAGCCGACAAACAAAGCGCCCCGCGCCGAGTGGGTGGATTTTGGCGCGAGGCGGATATTTGACGTTGTGGTCTAGCTTGGCTCTTGCCCTATGGCTTCCCCTACTCGACCATCTCGATCATCGGCCAATACTTTTCATTTGTTTTTATGCTGACTGACTTTATCTCTCGTAGGCTGTTCATTTCTGAGGCTTTCACCATGGCTTTTGACGAAGTGTACAGTACATCGTCGATATACAATATCCTGTCAACTGCATTCATGTAGTCCCAATATCCGTCGGACTGGGCGTCAGTGTGGGATATCTTCCCCTTCATCGTGAAGCCCCTGTCAATATCCAGCCCGTAGACGATCGCCCCTTGGAACGTAGGCCTGCCGTAGTCGAATGCGTTGCCGCTCTGCTTGTAGACCATCACCGGGAAGGCTATGATATCCTTCTCTTTCGAAAACAGCAGTGCCCTGTGGTTGTCCAGCACCTCTGAGAAAGTGCCCCTGTCGCCTATCTTCGTGCTGTACATCTCCTTTGGCGAGGTGGGGTCCGTCACGTCGAACAGCGCCATTTTCATCCCCACTTCGAGCACCCTTTCCGAAACATGCCCGTTCCAGTTCTCCCTGACCACTTCCGTGTCCTTGCCGAAACCTATTATGTGGTTGTCGTCGTATGGGTGCAGGTACTGGCTAAACCCAGGTATCTTCAGCTCACCGAGCACTTCCGGCCTTGCCGGGTCTGACAGGTCGATTGCGAAGAGCGGGTCGACAAGCCTGAAAGTCACCATGTAGCCTTTCGCCCCCATGAACCTTACGGAATATATCCTTTCCCCCCTTGCCATGCCTTCTATCTTGCCCACCGTTTCCAAGGTGTCCGCAGACAGCACGTACAGGTGGTTTAACATATCGCTCTCTGCGTAAGAGTTCTCCGTCACGGCTATCCTGAAGTGCCCTGCGTATTCGTCCATGGAGAACTGGTTGAGGGGCTGCCCTCTGACTGCGCCTTTTATCTCAAAGGCCACTTTGCCGCCGTTCAGGTTGAACTTGTAGATTTCCGTGGTTTCAACACCCGAATACCTGCTGTAGTTGTACACAGGTTTCGCTATGTACAGGTTTTCCCTGCTGCAGTAGATGTGCTGCCCACTGCCCAAATATGACGTAATGTCTGCCGGCTCGCTTGGGTCGTCGATCTTGAAGCCCGCGATGAACGTATGGCTCGTGTCGTTGTCGCTCGGGAAATAATGCATGTCTGCAAGGCCTATCCTCACGTATTTGTCTTCTGCCGCGCTGTCCTTGTACATGGGGATGGCTTCGTCAACTGCCAGCGCCCCGCCCCTCGTGTAGATGTAATAGTCCATGTACTTGTTTGACACCATGTACACGCAGTCGCCAATCTTCCTGGACGACAGGTAGCTCCCTTCCAGCGCCACTTCCCTTATCTGCTTGATGTTCGACTTGTCAGCTATGTCGTAGACGATGGCTTTTGCATAGGATTTGTCCGACCACATGTTCCCTATCACCACGAGCCGGTCACCGTCCACGTAGACTTCTGCCGGGCTCAAAGCCGAGTTAAGCATGTCGTTTCTGTTGTATTCGATTTCGGAGACTATCTTCATGTTTTCTGCCGGGTAAGCCTGAATCACCACTATCTTCTCATAATTCACTTGGTATATGTACTTCCCGTCGGTCTTCACTATGTCGCCTTCGTCCACGCCTGCCACTTGGACGTTCGTGGCGGAATAGTCGCTTGACGCGCCTCCTCCGCCGCCGGCTTCTCCTGCTGTCTCTGCCTCTTCCGCCACCGCCATGTCTGCCGCCGGGGCAAGCATCGGTGCTTCAGGCGCATCTGCCTGCGTGTCCGTGTCTGTCCTCGGCAAAAGCGGCGCGTTCATCTGCGGTTCTGATGAAGTCGAAAATATCGGCGTAGCACCTCCTGCATCCACTGGTGGGGCTGCATCGTCCATCGCTATTCTTTCCACGGATTCGCCAAAAACGTAATATTCCTCATCGTACTTGGGCGCCCTTTCTTTTATTATCTCTGCCAGCCTTTCTTTCGTGCCTACGACGGGGATTTGGTTGACCCTTGCCACTATGCCCGATATCTCTGCCATGTCCTTGGCTGGGTCGAATATGTCTTTGATGCCGCTTATTATTATCAGGTTTTTGTGCCAGAACACTTCTTTGCCCAGCACGTTTTCAGCAAGCGCCCTGACCGGCACGAAGGTCCTGCCGTTAATCAGGAGAGTCGATACGTCCATGTCCACCTGCTTGCCGTTCATTTTGAGGAACTTTTCCCCTATGGTGAACTCCGCTTTGTTTGCCCCGCTCGCTATCTGCGCCGTCTTCGTTCGGCTGTCCCATGAAACAGTAGCTCCTAGGCTCTCGGAGACGAACCTCAGCGGTATGAAGGTCCTCCCTTCCCTGATTAGCGGCGCCGCCGTCAAATCCGAGACGTCGATGGGCACGTCCTTGTCATTTACTATGGCGCTACCGCTGTTAATGTACATCGCCACTGCGTTGTCCAGCTTGCCGCCTGCATCGCGGGCTGAGTTGCCTTCTGCCTCTTTCCCCGTATTTGCGCTGCCATACGCAAAAGGAATCGCAAGGGCTGCTACCAATGCGATTATCAGAAAATAGTTTATGCGTTTTTTCATGACCTTGAGTCCTCCTGTTGAAATTTGGTGTATATTGTTTTTTGACGAATTATCTGGTGAAATGTTCCATCAGGAAAGGAAGTAACCCGCCTGACCCACAGGCGGGTTATGTGAGTTGTTGCTACCGTTGAAAATCGTGATTGTTATTTCCCAT
This sequence comes from Clostridiales bacterium, assembly GCA_009782285.1. Classification (GTDB taxonomy): domain Bacteria; phylum Bacillota; class Clostridia; order Peptostreptococcales; family Anaerovoracaceae; genus WRJK01. The sequence goes on along the minus strand of WRJK01000037.1, from coordinate 18,651 downwards.
GGTAATCGTAATCATTCTCGTATTATTATTGCTGTATGCGATTTTTATTGAATTAACTAATTATAATGCCGCCCTTGTGTTTTGTCAACAAGTATTTTATGCATTTTGCAATTATTTATTTACATGTATTGACATTGATGTTGTTTTATGCTATATATAATGGCACCGATGTCAAACTGTTTTTGTTTGGACGCGGACAAAACATGCGGAAATTCACTTGACATTATATTCCATATATGTTATATTATAGATATGGCGCTGCCGAGACGGCAGGCGGTTGACCCCTAAAAGGGGGTTTCTTGCCCCCGGAAAGGGGGTATGCGTATGTTAACATGCATGGAGGTTCTCACCATATGCTTAGTAGTTATTGGCTTTCTTGATCTGGTGATCAAATTCATAAGCTTTGCAAAAAGCTTGCAAAAAAGAAACAACCGCCCTAATTTAATTAGCACGGTGCGGTTATTTCTTAACCAAAACCGGGGCTGACCGTTTGCCGGCAGCGCCTCTTTATATTAGGATACTATATAATGGCACCGATGTCAAACTGTTTTTGCTTGGGCGGGACAAAACATGCGGAAGTCCGCTTGTCATTATATTCCATATATGTTATATTATAGATGTGGCGTTGCCGAGACGGCAGGCGGTTGCTACCGTTGAAAATCGTGATTGTTATTTCTCATGGAAATCGTAATCATTATCGTATTGACATTGCTTTATGCGATTTTCGTCGAACTAAGGAAGTAACCCGCCTACCACCATAGGCGGGTTTCTTTTGATTAACCCGAACCGAGGTTGCCGTCTATAGGCTCCTCATCTATGTCAATTATAATGTAGCCTTCGCAGCTTGTCAACTAACATTTTTTGGCATTACTGGCGGGCTGTAGCCATTCAATACTCTCCAGACACCACTCTCTCGTTCACAGACATCACAAAATCCTCTATTCGCTTGTAGTCCGGCTGCTCCGGCAGACTTGAATTGGCCACTGCGTATTCCAGTTTTTTTTCATATTCGTCGACCAGCTCAAAAAATTCTTTCCGGTAAGTCCCGTCTTCGTTCATGTATTTCCCGCTTCTGATTGATGCGAGCAGTGCAAGGTCGTCTGTGCGGTACGTGATGATTTCCTCTTTTTCAAAGATGTCGATCGCCATCAGGTACAGCCTTATCAAATGCTGTGCATGCTTGTTGAGGTGCAGTTCGTCTTTTTTGTTGTTCCTGTGGTTCAGCTTGCCGTAGACTTTCACCACTTCGTTCATCTCGGCCCACATTGACTTGTAGTCGCGAAGCGGGTAACCGGCTAGGTTCACGTCCATTAATATCTCGGTTTCCAAGCCTTCCTTGTTCGACTTGCCGATATAGAGTTTGACAGTGCCTTCATCAAAGCTCTCGTACCTGTCGCAAAAGGACATCATCGAACTTTTCACCGATCCAAGCATATGGATTTCTTTTTCAGGCTGGGAAAGCGCGTCCCTCGCCACGGCGTTTTGCAACCTCCTGAGCTGCTGGTTCGCATAGCCTCCAAACGAATTTACCGCTCTCCGGGACAGGAACATCTTCCTGTTTTCTATCATCTCCTGCGCTACAGGGCTGTAAATCACATAGTGCTCCGGCTTGCAACCGAGCATTTCAATCGAATTCGGGTTTACGTTTGCGAACAGGCTTACAAGCTTGTTGAAACCATAGACGGTCGTGTCGGTATTCGTATCCACGACCTGCTCAAAACTGCCCAGCCCTATCAAATCTTCCCTGCTGTTGAAAGCGCACCCCCTTATGTCCACGTCGGATTCTGCCGTGGCTGTGCCGTAGGCGTGGCTGCCGCCAAATGTGAGAAACACCAGCTTGTCTTTCAGGTGCTTGTTCGTGCGGAGAAATTCGTATTCCTTGCCAATAACTACTTCTTTGATGTCACGCATTCCAAACGCACCTCCTTTCAGTTCAGCCCTCTTGCAATTTCCAGCAAAACCGCTCTGTCGTTTGGTGCTTCCTCGTCGATAACCATGTCCATTAGCCGGTTCAGCGTTGCTCCGATCAGTCTGCCTTCCGGCACTCCTGCCTCAATCAGATCCCTGCCGTTGACAGCAAGGTCCTTCAGCGCAAAGCACTCCCGCTGCCCGATGATTTCATCCATTGCCTGCAATGCAGCGTCCAGTATGGCTGTTTTCCCTTCATAGTACCTTTCCGACTGCGCCGCCGCGTCTGCTCTCTTTACTTCGATCAGTTGCCTGAGCCTTTCTTCCCCTATCCTGTTCAGCCACCTCTTGATGTGCTTCTTTTTCGGCAGGATGTCTGCGTCGTGGTAGAGGATCAGCTGCGTCACCGCGTCGATGGTATTGTTGTCGTATTTCAGGCGGGTCAGTATGCCTTTGGCCATGTCTGTGCTCAGCTGAGGGTGCCCGTAAAAATGCCCGGTCCCGTCCCTTTCCGAATACCTCGCCGGCTTTCCGATGTCGTGGAAAAGCATCGTCAGGCGCAGGTGCAGGTCGCTTGGGGCGCTGTCGACGCTCTTCATGATGTGCGTCAGCACGTCGTAGCAGTGAAATGGGCTGTTCTGCTCAAATCCTATTGCCGGCGCAAGCTCCGGTATTATTTCTGCGATCACCGGCATGTGCTCCGTCATGATGCGGCCGGCGCCTGCCCCTGTCACCAGTTTACTGAGTTCTGCAGCTATGCGTTCAACCGATATGTTTTTCAAAAGCCCCCTGCTTTCGCGCATTGCCTCTGCCGTGCCGGTCTCGATCGAAAACCCCAGCACTGCAGCGAACCGCAGCGCCCTCATGATCCGCAAGGCGTCCTCCGAAAACCGTTTGCCGGCGTCGCCCACGCACCTTATCACGCCGTGTTTTAAATCCTCTTCGCCGCCAAAAAAATCCACCATCCCTGACTTTGGGCTGTATGCCATGGCGTTTATCGTAAAATCCCTGCGCGACAGGTCTTCTTTCAGGCTTTTTACAAATTCTACCTTGTCTGGGCGGCGGTTGTCGGAATAATCGCCGTCTATCCGGTACGTGGTTATCTCAAAGGGTTTTTGGTTCAGCACCAACGTTACGGTGCCGTGCTTCAGCCCGGTCTCAACAATGCGCTGCCCTGCAAAGCATTTTTTCGTCTGCTCAGGCAATGCAGGCGTGCAGACGTCCCAGTCCTTGGGGGGCTTCCCAATCAGGCTGTCCCTCACGCAGCCGCCTACGGCAAAAGCCTCGTAACCGCTTTCCCCCAGTGTATCAATGATGTGTTTTGCTTCGCTTGGCAATTCAATAATCATATGCTGCTCCTGTCAAGAAACCCAGGCGCTCTGTGCCTCCAGCTTCGCTTTTTCCATGCAGAGGATTGGTGTGGCGACGCCTTTTGCTATTCTTTCCGCCATTTCAAGGCATGTGTCGCACCCGCAAGCGCCGCAGTCGTAATTCATCGACTCCTCGTCAAACTTTCCGAGCCAGGCGAAAGCCTCTCCCACTTGTTCCAGTGTTGTTTTGATGTTTTTAACCGGATTTTGCTCATGCTTTCTTAAAAAGTCCGAAAGCTGCAAATTGCAGTCGAAAATTTCAAACAACTTTTCTAGATGCCGCTTCTTGCCATTTTGAGCCGGAGACTGCCTCAACCCGTCCATCACGGCGTTGACTTCGAAGATGCCTCCGCCTCCGCACCCTGTACCCAAACTGCACCCCCCAATGCAGCTTTGCACATTGAACAGAGCGGGCAGCACCTGCTCAGGCTGACTTGCGTATTCGTCAAGAGCCTTGTAAACCAAGCTTCGGCCTTCTGCTTTGTCGATGCGCAGCGGTTTTTCGATGCAATGCCCGATATTGTCCCCGAAGCTGCTTCGAGACGGCCGCAATGAGCAGAGGCCTGCTTTAAAGACGTCAAAACCGCTTTTATGGCTTGACATGCCGGTACCGTTTCCATTTACGCGTTTCATCAAATGGTTTATTGTCACGTTGTAGTCCACAAATCCTGCCGCTTCAAATTCATGAGCTTTCGCAACGCATGGCGACAGCACTGCAATCCTAGCATCCGTTTCTTCGTATTTGCGCATGTACACCGCCGTGCAAAGCATTGGCGAATGTATCGGTGACAAGCGCTTCGCCAGCTCTTTCTTGTACGTCAGGACATAATTCACAACAACTGGGCAATGCTGGGATATGATCGGCTCTTGGCTTTTCCCCTGCATGTAGCGCAAATGCGCCCAAGTGCATATTTCAGCACCCAGCGACGCGTCAAAAATCCTTTGAGCTCCCAGCGAACGCAACCACGCTGCAAGGTTCTCTGCCCCTCCGGCTGCCCCGAAGCTCGCCCATGCTTCAGGATCCACGAGAACGTCGATTTTTACGCCTCTCTCAAGGTCTCTGAGAAAGTTCTCGGTGTCGTCTTCGTAATGCCTGGCTCCATGATGGCAAGCCGTAAGGCATGCGCCGCATGCAATGCACTTGTTTTCGTCGATTGTTACGGCGACCTTTCCATTTGCATGGACCATGACGTTTGCTTCATCAACAGGGCACGCTCTAACGCAACGATTGCAGCCCACGCAATCGTCAAGCCTACAGTTGACTAATTTTCTCATATTCTTCCCCTTTTGTTAGATTTATGTTAGATATCATACCATAACGACGGGAAAGATGCAATAATCATGTTCCTTAAATGAATCTTACGGGGTTCGACAGAGTTCTCACAATTCAAAAAAAGCCGCCTCTGCGCAAGGTTGGCCGCTCAGATCATAGCTGCCGTCAAACAGCAGGTTGTCGAAAAAGCGGTTCAAATACTTTTGCGTTGCCGTTACTCCAAGCTTAACGTTGCTGTAGTTTGCCCTGACCAGCGCATTTCGGAAATATTGAGAATGCTTTTCAAACGTGTCGTTTGTTACGTCAAATCCGAACAAGCGGAGATACTGTATCGTGAATACGGCGATTGTGCGGGTGTTCCCTTCACCAAAGGGGTGTATTTGCCAAAGCCCGGAGATGAAATTTGAAACCCGCAAGGCTATTGCGCGATCATCGAGCCCGGCATAGCTGAACGCCTTTTCCTGCGCGAAGTCGTAATCCAATGTTTCGCGGATGCTTCCTGCGCTTGCATAGTAAACAGACGCACCGCCAAGCACCTCTTCGCTCTTGCTGATGTTCCAATTACGGATTTTGCCCGCAAACTTGTAAATGTCTGCAAACAGGCGCTTGTGGATTGACGCCAGTTCAACGGGTGACAGCGTAAACGCCCTCTCTGCCAGAAGCCCGGTAATGCGCAACGAGACTTTGTCTGCTTCCTCCTGCTGCTTTTCCTCATCCGTAGCTGCAGGCTTTTGTTCGTAGTAACTGTCGACGAGCTTGCCCGCTTCGAGCAGCGATATCTTCCCTTCTATGTTTGCCTTTGCGGTGTCAAGCAGATGCTGTGACGGCACAAGCCCGTCAACCTGCTGAAGCCCTATGGCTGTCCTCCAATAGCAGCTGCGCTCTTTCAAGCCTGGTTCGGTTTGCACTGTGTAGCCGCTCAAAGCTTTTTTCCCTCGCTTGCAAGGCTGCACCTTGTATTGCTGTGGGCAACGCCGATGCACATGCATTCTCCTTCGAGTCCGGCATAACGCTGGTTTTCGAAGATGTAAACAAGAGCCTCACCCTTGAGCGCATCCACGTCCTCGCCCTCCTTGAACTCGATGAGTATGTGGGGCCTGACGGGGGACAACGACTCCAAGCGTATGCCGAAGCAACCGTGCGAGGGCTTGATGTTGCTCGTTGTTTTGTACATGTCGGAAAGGGACAGGCACATGCACAGGAACAGCTTGTGGTACGCTTCTTCCTTTTCGGCGAATTGGTTCGTGCAGGAAAGCACCAGTTCCCGGTATATGTCCATGAAGCCTTCCAAGTCTGGCTTAAGCAGGTACTGGTACATCTTGTCGATGTCCCAGCTGTTGACCCTTGCTGAGTATGCCATTATTTTGATGAATTCGGACCGTGCTTCCCCGTTCGGTATCCGCACCGTCGTAAAGAACGCGCCTAGTTCCGTTTCAACTACTGTCAGATAGCCGGAATTTATAAAAAGGCCCCAGAGCGTGTCGCCGTGCGCAAGCTCGACGAAGGAGCATGTCAGGTCGGCGCTGACTTCTGCCACCCCTTCAGCAACCAGCTTGTTGAAGCCCTTGTGGAACAGGTCGTCCGCTTCCGAAACAAACTTGCTCAACAGCAAGTCCGCAAAGGTGTTGGGCCGGTAGTTTTCAAGCTTTCCCTTTATGGCATACTTCAAAACCGACAACGGGAAGTACACCTCTTCTTTGCCGAACTGGTATCCGTACATCTTTTTCACCGGCTCGTCAAAGGCACAGCCAAAGCGGCGCAGAAGTTCTTCTGCTTCCTCTTCCATCAGGCCGAAACGCCTCGAATACGGCTCATCCATGACAGTGTACACTGCCAAGTTGCTGATCTGCGAGAAAACGCTTTCTTTTGCCACTCTTTGTATCCCAGTCAGCAGCGCTTGGTGAACGCAGTCCTGCCTTTTCAGCGCCCCGCCGTAGAACCCTGAGAAAAAGGCTTTTAGCTCGTCAAGGTAGCCATGCTCGGCAGCGCACAAGATGGGCTGGTCGTACTCGTCGATCAGGACGATGGGCTTTATTTTGTAATGCTCGTAAACTGCTTGCACGAGCTCCTCAATTGAAATCGCCAGCAAGCCTTCGTCTATGTTGCGGCTTCTTAGCCCCTCAAAAATCATGTCAAACGTGAAATAGGCGTCGCTCGCCTTGTCCCTCTTGTCTTTGAAAACAGTATTGTACTTCGAGTATTCTTTCAGTACGTCATTGGCGATTTTGAACAGCAGCTGATCCGCTTTTTTCGCCCCGCAGTCGTTAAACGTGAAATACAGCACCGGACGGGAGTTGATCTGGTCTGCATAATCCGTGTTCATAATGGCAAGCCCGTCGAATATGCCTTTGCTGTCTTTCGTTATGTCGAAAAACTCCCTTATCATGGTCATGTTGAGCGTCTTGCCAAAGTGCTTGGGACGGGTAATAATCGTAACTTCGTCACCGTATTGGATAAAATCGCTGATAATAAGAGTCTTGTCTGCGTAATACTTGTTGCATTCCCGTATCTCCCTGAAATTGTCGGCGCCAATGAGCAGGTATTTTTGCTTTGCTGACAATTTCTGCATGCTGCTATTCTTTTCCGCCCTGCCCCGATCATAAACTGCTGATCTGCCGTCAATAGCGGGGATTGCGCCATAATTGCCGGCCAAATAGTCCTTTTCCACCTTTTTGTCGTACCTTATTCTGAACTGGTCAAGCGAATATATGCGGGAACTGTGGTCTGCCTTTCGTTCCACAAACCAAATCTCGTCCTGCCTCAGATAATCCAAATCCATAATTGAAGTGTCATGGGTTGTCGCTATCAATTGCGATTTCTGCGTATCGTTTACTTCATAGAATTTTTTGATAAAAGTAATGACAGCCATTGAGTGCAAGCCTTGGTCTAATTCGTCTATCACAAAAATCCTGTCGTCGCCAGCTGCGTAATAAAGCGGAAGCAGGTTCATTAGCCTTAAGGTGCCATGGGATTCGTCAGCCGCCTCGAACAAATCGTCTCTGTTCCCATGATCAAACAGCATTGAGTTGTAGTCAATCGATACGCCGTTTATGCCAGTGTCGAAATAATTAAGTGCATGCCCAAAAAGGTTCTGCTCATATGTATTTCTAATGATACTTTCGAAATGGTGATAATGTGAGTCCGGAGTCATGACATGTATTTTGTCAAACCATTCCCTAGCCTTCTTGAAAATGCCAAGTGTGTCAGAGCCATCGTATATCCGCTTCGCCACATCCGACAAAAAGAGGGTTTTTCTCATCTTGCTGCCGGTGATATCTGCACAGTAGACTTTGAACCTCTTTGCATCTGTGCCTTTTAAATTCAAACCTGATTTAACAGACATTTTTCGGTCGCCATCGGTCTCTATACTGAAAATGCATACATCCCCTTTGTAGAGCCATTCATCAAGGATTTCCTTCGCTTCATATGATATTTTGAAGCCATATGTAATGACAGAATCGTCAAGCATGAATTCGAATACGAAAACGCCCGGTTTTCTGTGGTTTTCCTTGTTTATCCGAAAATGCTTGTTCTTTAAGTCAACTTGCTCTATGCCGTTCGTTACTACAAATTGCGCAAAAAAAATGGCTGCTGTTAAATTCGACTTTCCGCTTGCATTTGCACCGAATATAAACGCGCCTTTTAAAATCCTCCTGTCACCCATCTTTGCAACATGAGTGCCGTGGCGTGTTATTTTGCTGGCAGCCATAGAAAAAGTAGCTCGTTCGTTAAATGACAGATAATTTTCTACTGAAAAACTAATTAACATAAATAGTAGCTCCTTTCCTCAATGTGGACAAAACGATTATATCACGAACAATCCATTATTGCGAGGAAAAAAAGCGTCTGGTGCTTTGTTTCTTTTCTTGCTCGTTGCATTACCGTATGCCCTCTACGTTGTAGACCTCCCAGAGATGAGGCTGGGAGGTCTACAATGGAATGGTATTAGGAGGTAATCCGAATAATACCTGAATTTCTGTTTATCTCTTTTGTCGCTGTATCTTAGACATTTCACTGGATTTTTTCAATGTTGTTAGTGTGTTTATCTCTATTTAGTTTTCATCGCACATTTCTATCGAATATCGATATATCTACCGTTTTCGCAGCTCTTCTTGTATTGTATCAGTGTTAAAAAATATTGTCAACATTTATTAAACAATTTTCGATCGCTATTTTGATGATCTCATGAAAGAATTGGTGTGATGTAGGAGCGATATCAGGGCAGCTGGTGATGTTGAGGTTGTTCAGGCTTAACCTGTTGACATTGGAATACAAAAACTGCTACAACTCAATCGCCCTCCTAGCAATGGTAACAATTGCTGGGAGGGCGTCAAGTGGATTTGGTAAATATCAGTAGATTAATCTCTTCATCTTAAAGTATTTTCTCAGATGATAACAAGCAAAGCATCTTGCTCAACACTATAATATCATTTTTTCTCTTTGACGTCAACATGGAAATGAACTTTTTTTCTCTTTTTCGTTATTTGGATTTAATCGAGAGAGGCTCTCTAGGTTTTTTCGAAGATAATGACGGTCGATTCTCCTATCGTGAAAATATTGGGCCAAATATTGATAGTGTTATTTGCTATATGTGATAATTTGTCTTTTGGGATAATACTTCATCTTTCGCCCTCGCAACACGTAAAAAACCGTATTTTTTTACGGCGGCTTCCCCGGCTTGATTGTAGTATGCTGTCCGCTCTGATGATGTCATATCTTTCGTCGCCTCATTAAGTTTACGACGAGTCGCGTGTATCTCGTCCAAGATTGTATCGGGCTTTTTCATCGTCAATCACCTCCATTGGGGTGTTTACTCTGGGATTTGAAATATGGCGGGAATACGTGGGAATCGAACCCACCCAGGAAGCTGCTCACTCCCCGCACCGGTTTTGAAGACCGGAAGGCACACCAGCACCCATCTATTCCCATATTTTGCCCAGTGCCTCTTCAAAGGCGCTTGCCACCAACGGGAAGTCCTCATCCCGCATCGTCCTCACGTCGAGGCAGACGTGATCTTTGTGTATCCGCGCTATGACTGGAGGCTTGCTGCCCCTCAACCGGGTTTCCAGTTCCTGAACCGTCAGTTTTGCAGGCTTTATGTTGACTATTTTCGACGGGAGGTTTTGCAGCGGCATAGCCCCGCCCCCAACTTGGGAATGCCCATCCTCAACGAAAACATCGCAGTTTTGCAGCTTGCCTGCAAGAAGGCTGCACAGCGTAGCGGATCTCGCTTCAATGGTTTCGATGGGCATGGTCATCATCGACAGGACTGGGATGCTGCTGACGGCGCTGTCCGGGTCAAGGTACAGCCTGAGCGTCGCTTCCAGCGCTGCCAGTGATAGTTTATCAATCCTGAATGCTCTTGTCAAAGGGTTTTTCTTCATTTTGTCGATCAAGCTTTTCTTGCCTGCTATAATTCCGGCCTGCGGCCCCCCCAGTAGCTTGTCCCCGCTGAAACAGACCACGTCTGCCCCAGATAGCATGCTTTCCTGGACGGTCGGCTCACCTGAAATCCCATATTTTCCAAGGTCTATGAGTGCACCGCTCCCTAGGTCGTGGATTACCGGGATGCCGTATTCTTCCCCAAGCTTTACCAGTTCGGCCAGCTCGACCTCCTCGGTGAACCCCACAATCTTGTAGTTGCTCGTATGGACTTTCAGCAGTGCGCCCACATCGCCCTCTTCCATCGCCTTCCTGTAGTCTGAGATGCGTGTCTTGTTCGTCGACCCGACTTCGACCAGCCTTGCCCCGCTTTGCTCCATGATTTCCGGAACCCGGAAGGAACCGCCTATTTCCACAAGCTCGCCCCTTGAAACAGCCACCTTGCAGCCTTTCGCCAACGTGCTCAAGACAAGCAAAACCGCAGCTGCGTTGTTGTTGACGGCAAACGCTGCTTCTGCCCCGGCTAACTTCGCTATCAAGCCTTGGACGTGGTCGTACCGTGACCCCCGCGACCCTGTGCCTATGCTGTATTCCAGCGTCGAATAGTTTTCGGCTATTTCCCATACCGCATCCTTGACGCCGGCATTCAAAGGCGCCCGGCCTAGGTTCGTGTGCAGGATCACGCCTGTGGCGTTTATCACCCTTTTCAGGCTCATCTCATTTTTGCCCAGTGCCCTCGCAATGATTTCGTCAACCAGCCTCCCCACATCAAGTTCTGCCGTCTCGCTTTCTTCCATCAGCAGGATTTTCTTTCTCGTTTCGTCTACTTGTTCCCTTATGGACTCCAAGACAACCTGGCGGCACATGCTCTGTGCCGCTTCGGTTATCTTCTCGTTGTTTATCAAATCGTCCACTTTCGGGATCAGCCTGAGCAGGTCGCTTTTACTCGGCATTTATGTATTTCTCCCTAGTCAGTATCTCCGCTGCAGCCATTACCTTGTCCTCAGCAACCCTAACGATAGGGCCGGTGCAGCCCATTCCGCTCTCCGCGTATATGCCGTTTTTCCATAATTCCTGCACGGCGTCCTCAAGTATCATAATGTCTATGCCGGATATTTCCCCTGTCACCACTTCTTTGGGCGGAGGGCTTGCCTCGCCGCTGCTGCCTTCTTTGGCCTTTCCTGCGTCTTTGGTGACCGATTTCAGTATTCCGTCCAGCCCGGCTTTCCTCGCGTCTGCGAATTCCTTCTTCGCAACACCAGCCAAATTGCCCTGCGCCAGTTTTGCGGCATACCTTATTGCGTTGGCTACGACCGGTGCGCCTGACGCCCTTGACAGGATCAAAATGGCTCTTCCATAGTTTTCCCCTATGCCTGGCCCGTAGCCGTAGCCTGTGGCTTCATAGCTTCCGCCTGTGGTGTAGGCTGAAAAAACCTTCATCATTATGTTCCCGGTCAATGTGTCCGTCACCATTACGTCTGCCGTGCCCTGCAGCAGGTCGTTGCCCCTCATGACGGCTCCTCCGTCTGCCCGCCCAGACTCTGCGAAGTTGATCTCGTACCCTCCGGCGGCTAGTTCTTTTAGCGCCCTTTCAGCTTGGCGGGCGCCGTCTAAGTTCAGTATCCCCACTGTTGGCGATTTTATCCCTGTCGCTTTTGCTGCAATTATGCCGTGCAGCGCGTTTTTCACCATGGCCTCAACTCTCTGTGTTGAAGCTGTGCCCGTCGTGGTTGCTAAAAGCATCTCTTTCCCGGCACCTGGGGTCACCACCTTGCCTACAGTGGATACTCCGATTGGGAAGTCGTAATGCATGGTCACGCAAGCCTGTATGCTATTTTTGTCCAGAAGTTCTTCCATTTTTCTGTACATTTCTTTTTCCGTGTCAGCAACTGCCACTTCAAGCTCCGTGCCTGTCTTCGGCCCGATGAGCACTATCTCGAAACCCGAATTGTCCTTTGCCGCCAGCTCAGCCCCCGCGACCAGGTTTTCAATGCCGTGCTCGCTGCCCAGAGTCGTAAGGCCGATCCTGACTTTTGCCGGCTGCCCTGGCTGTGATGCTCCGCTCGATTCGACCTGCAGCGCTCCTGCTTCCTCAGAAGCCTCCCCAGGGTTCCTTTCAATGACCACGGAGACGCCGTCGAACAGGTCTGTCATGCGCCCAAGGAACAGGCTGCCTTTGCCGACTATCATCACTTTGTTCAAATCGCCACAAGTCAGGTCTTCCTTGGCAAACCCTAAGTACGGCACTCCTGACGGAATGTGCCCTTGAGTCGGCGCCCATCCGGGCATGCCGTGCTTCACAATGAATTCGGGCAATTGGCTTCTTTCCAGTTCTTGCCTTTTTACTGACAATGCCGCTATCATCTTGTAGTTCGCTTCCGGGACATCCCCTGCGCCTGCCGGTTTTGTGATGTCTGGGTTTTGCATTTCCACGGAGAATTTGTCTATGTCTGTGACCTTCATCCCGCTTCTGTCCAGAGGCGCCGTTACAAGCGACGTGATGACGGCCTGTGGCGACGATCCTGTTCCCACCGTGTGCCTACCTGTCAAATCCGTGCGGATTATTGGGCTTTCACCGTCGTTTTTGCTTACCATCACTGCAAAAGCTCCCAGCACGTCTTCCAGTACCGGCAGCCCCTTCTTGACGTGGTCTTTCCCGTTCATTCCCAGCTTCGCCGTGGCGCCGCCTGCTACGACTACTACGTTTTCGTATACGCCGCTCTGCACTAGGGCTGCTGCCTGAATCAAGGCGTGGACCGGCGCTGCGCAGAATCCTCTGGTGTCAGAGCCTGTGGCGTTTACCGCCCCGCACTTTTCCGCTATTGATTTCGCAAAATTGCCTCCGCCCCTCTGGTTCATGTCGCCGCATGCTTCCTCGGAGCATTCTATCACATACTGGACGTCTCGCACGTCGATTCCGTTTTTATCAATCAAGTGTTTGAAAGCCAAGGTGCCTGATGCTTTCGCCACGATATTCTCAAACAAGACATGTGCCGACAGGTTTGTGTCCACGTCGTGGGCTTTTTTCACGCAGCCAACAAGGTTCCCGCCGTGGTAAACTGCTTCTGCATGCTGCTCTAGGGCTGCTTCTATTTCGCTTATTTCCACGCCGCCCGGCAGTGCTGCTGCTTCATCTTTGAACAGCGGGTGCCCCGACAGCTTCTCCCTTGCCTGCTCCATGAAGTCTTTTTCAATCATCACGAGCTCAAAGGCGTCCGCCATTTTCATCAGCAGTATGAATTCGTCCTGTGGCATGATCTCCCCGAACTTCCCAAAGCGGGTGGCATTCTCAGCACCTTTGTCATGCCAAGGCATTCCGTAGCTTCTGAGGCTTTCGGGCCTCATGTTGCCTATGTAAACTTGGTTCGGAGCATAGTTCACTACCTGGTCGTAGCTCCTTATATGCTCCGGGAGCGCCTTCAGGTATTCTGAACCTGGGTTCACTATTTTTTCCGTTGTCTGGGTGGTGCCGTTTTGCATTATCATGTCCGGCGTGTTGATCAGGGCGTATCCTGCGCCCTTCAATACAGGGTAAACCATTTCTTAACCTCCGTCAACGTCGCTACGGATGCTCGCCGGCGCTGCCGGCGAGCATCCGTGCTCCGTGTTTTCAGCTGCTGCGCAGCTGCTTAGTAATCCCGCTCGAAGACCGTCTGCTCTTCAACTTCTGTTTGCAGGGCAGTCAGCGCCTTCTCAACAATTTTCCTTCTGAGTTTCTTCTCTTCGTCTGCCGTCAAGGCTGGATTTCCAAGAGGATGGGGAATCGCCACCGCCGGGACGATCCTGTTTGCTCCAACTGTCAGTGAAATAGGCACGACTGTGCAGACATGCACCACGGGGATCCCCGCACGTTCTATTTCTTTCACCATCGTTGCACCGCAACGCGTACAGGTCCCTCAGGTGGATGTGAGGATGACTGCTTGGACTCCGTCTGCTATCAGGTCTTTTGACAGGGACGCAGCGTATTTCTTTGCGTTTGCGACAGATGTGCCGTTGCCGACAGTGGCATAGTGGTAGCGGTGCAAAGAACCGATTTTGCCTTCTTTCACCATGTCCCTCACCACGTCGAGGGGCAGCACCCTGTTCGGGTTTTGGTTCGCATAGACCGGGTCGTAGCCGCCGTGCGCGGTCTCGTGGCTTTCCGATGTAAGGACGTCAAACCCTTCAAGGTCGTATTTGCCGTACTTGGAAGCGCTGGAGGATTCTATGTGGTCGGGGTTCCCCTTTGGGACGATGCCCCCTGATGTCACCAGTGCCAGCTTGGCTTTTGACATGTCTTTGACCGCCGGGTTTGGTGGCACCCTGTCGAATTCGGGCATCGGGTATTCGGTCTTGAAGCTCTCGCCCTTGATTTTCTTGACAAGCATGTCGACAGCCCTTCTTGCCCCTGTTTCCTCCAAAAATACGTTCTTCCTGATCCCTCTTGGGATGTAGCCTTCCTCTTCAGGGCTCGCCAGTTCTTCCCCTCTTGCAAGCTTAAGCGCGACTCCCGCAAGCAGCGGCGCTGCTTTTCTCATTGTTGCTGCGGAATTCCCCGTTTCAACAATGATCAAGTCTTTTTTGAACAAATCCACCCCTGGGTTTTCCGGGTACATGGCTGTGACAACAGGTATGTTCAATTCGTCTTGCACTGCTTTGCACACGGAACCGCATGCCACGCCGTACCTGCCTGCATTGAAAGCAGGGCCTGCAATGAACAGGTCGGGATTGTTCTGTTTTACCATTTCGAGGATTTCAGCCGTGGCGCTTTCAATGTTTTCATTGTAATAAGAGTCTCCGCAGATTACGGTGGCGACTATTTTGGCTTCGTCTTTGAGGACTGCTTCGAGAGCCATCCCTGGGCCAACTGTGCCTTCTCGCAGTTCCGGCTTCACATCCGCTTTTTCTTCCCCGCCGATTCCGGCGAAGAACTGGTTTATGTAATGCACGACTTTGATTTCGCTCATTTTCTACTTCCTTTCTCTAGTTTCGCAAATTTGCGGCTAATACTTGCAGTACTGCTCCCTCATTGAGGACATTTCGGCGATGATTTCGTCTACGTCAAGCACCATTTCCATCATTCCGATCTGTTCGTCATAGACAGCGCTGTCTACCGCTTCTTTGAATTCCGGTTCTACAACATGGTATACTCTGAGTCCCAACTGGACTCCGGTCAATGAACCTGCATAGGTAGGGTCTCCGTTTGTGACGGTTTCGGCGGCCAGTCCGGCTGCTTCCGCTTCCGCTGCGCCAAGAAGCACTATAAGGTTTTCTGCCCCGTACTTCTCCGTCATGTTCTTCACCCTGTTCTGGTTTTCCAAGTCCATTGCCCCAGCGGCCGTTCAGACAAAGCATTCCGTGGAATGAAACACCACTTCTGCTCCCGTGCCGTTCAGGCATTCTATTACTGCCTGCGCGGGGATTCCGTCCCTGTCTCCGATGATGACTACTTTTTTTCCGTCAAACATGTTCATGAATCGTTCTTCCTTTCTCTGATTTTTTAAATATCAATAGTAAACCGCTGACATTTTGTTGAAGCCGATCTCGTTGGTTGCTCCCGTTATGACTTGTATCTCTGCCTCGATGCTCCCGTCAGGCCTCATGCTCCCATCGAAGCTGCCTGCGATCTTATCGGTGTAGGTGAGCATCCCGATCACTTTCTTCATGGCGGGGAGGATTATCAGCTCGTTTGAATTGCCGCCTGTTACGACAGCGTCAGCTTTGGGGTCAGCGTCCGCGAGGGATTGCGAAGCGCCGTCCCTGCCTGCGTATTCGTTGGTGATGATTACTGTTTTTACGCCTTTTTCTTCAATTTTCTTGCAGTTCATGATAAGGTCGGTGTCGGGGTTGCCGAAACCTTCCTGTGAAATGATCGCCGCATCCAAACCAAGGTATTCGCAGAGCTTTGCTGACCAGTCAGAGGACCTTTCCTTGTCGGCAAGGTACACGTTTTCGTTCGTGGCTATGACGCCGACGAAGTTGAAGTCTTTCCCGTGGTTTGCATACATCTCTTTGATGACCGGGTTGTTCTGGTGGTGGTAGGTCGTGTTTTTGTCGCATGCCGAAACGCAGTTGCCTGATGCGATCGCGCCGTCCATCACTTCAGTGGGGTACAGGATCGTCGGGACTATTTTCTTTGCGTCCACTCCGTACACGTAGGTGTCGTGGAGCAGGCCCTGTGTCTGGAGCATGTACACGTAGGCAACCCGTGGCAGCTCTGGCATTTCTGCCGTGCTTTCCTTGAGAGTCTTCGTTTCGTACACTTCTACCTCATCCGGCGTGGCATCAATCCCCGCCTTCCCGATCAGAGTCGCTGCTTTCAGCCCTGCCATCCTGGCGGCCGCCTCATAATCGTGCTGCGGCAGGTTGTCTGCGGGTTCAATGACTAGGCAGATGTTGTTTAGCTTGGAGAACGGCGTGTACTCTGCCCCCGGCCCGCTCATGTCGATGATGCCTTCTTGGAAGCCGACAATCTTTCCGCATGTTACGACTGCTGCCCCGCTTAGCACATGGGTGCGCCCTTCCCCGACGGTTGCCACCTTGCTTATCAGCCCAGGGAATACGCCTCCGTTGCCGCTGACTTTTACCCTCGGTTCGATCACGTCTTTCACCGGGGTGATCCTTGTTTCTTCGCCCGGCTTTGCAAGCTCTACCTCTACGCTTTTAATGTGTTCATCTTCCAAAACAAGTTCTGCGATTGCTGCTTTGTTGACATACAGCGTTCCTTTGTCAACTTTCATTTCATCGCCGAACTGCACGTCGTTGATATTAATTTTTCCTAGCTCAAGACGCATGAATTTACCTCCTTTACAGATTTTTTTGAATCATGGCTTCAATATTGCCAGCCGTTGCGTCGTCTTTGTTGACTTCGTCGATTTTTTCGCCGTCTTTGTAGAGGACTATTGTCGGGAGCCCTAGGACTTTTTCCCCGATTGCCAGCCTTCTCGCTTTTGCGACATCCAGTTTTGCGAATTTCACCTGCGTTGCGTATTTCTCCGCAAGCGCTTCAACGTCAGGCATCAGCGCTTTACAGGATTCACAGCTTTCGCTCCAGAAATCGACCAGCACAAGCCCGCCTGTATCCTTCACTTCAGCCTGAAAAGTTTCTTTGTTCACTGCAATCATACTACTACTCACCTCCTTCTATGTATTTTTCCGCGTGAACTGCCGCTATAGCGCCGTCAGCCGCCGCAGTGACAACTTGGCGCAGTGGCTTTATCCTACAGTCGCCGACGGCGTATACGCCCGGCACATTTGTACGCATGTTTTCGTCAGTTGGGATGTACCCCCTGTCCATTGCTATCTTGCCTTCAAAGACGTCAGTGCGCGGTACCAGCCCGATGAAGACGAAAAGGCCAAAGGTCCCGTCTTCCGGATCGGCATTGAATTCTGTAAGCTCGCCTGTCTGTTCGTTTTTGATGATGATGGTGTCAAGAAGGCCGCTTTCCCCTTTTACCTCCTCCACCACCGAGTTGTATACGAAGCTGAACTTCGGGTTGTCAAAAGCCTTCTTTTGCATGGATTTGGCTGCCGTCAGCTCCGGCAGGTTCTGGATGATGGTTATCTTCCTTGCAAATCGTGCAATGAACAGCGCTTCCTGTATGGCGCTGTCGCCGCCGCCGACAACGTACACCTCAAGCTCTTCGAAGAACGCCGCGTCGCAGGTTGCGCAGTACGACACGCCTTTTGCCGTGAATTCCGCCTCGCCCCTGCAGCCCATCAGCCTCGGAAATGCGCCACTGGCTATGATTACGGCTTTCGCCTGGTATTCGCCTTTGTTGCATGTCACCTTCTTCAAGTCGCCTTCAAAGTCTACGTCCACGACTTCGTCCGCTACTCGCTCTACGCCGAAATGCTCAGCCTGTTTGACCATCTTGGCTATGAGCGTTGGACCTGTCTCCTCGCCCTCCGCACCGGGGTAGTTGTCTATCTCGTTTGTCACAACTGCTTGTCCCCCTGTCTTCGATCGTTCGATTATTAGTGTTTTGAGTAAGCTTCTGCCTGAGTAAATCCCTGCCGCAAGCCCTGCCGGGCCTGCTCCGATAATTACTACATCGTATGTTTTTTCCATTTTTTCCTCCTTGGGGATATTAGTTGGTAGTTGGTAGTGGGTAGTGGGTAGTTGGTAGTTGGTAGTTGGTAGTTGGTAGTTGGTGGTTGGTGGTTGGTAGTGGGTAGTTTGTAGTGGGTAGTTGGTGGTTTGTAGTTGGTGGTTGCTAGTTGGTAGTTGGTAGTTGGTAGTTTGTGGTTTGTAGTTTGTAGTTGGTAGTTGGTGGTTGGTAGTTTGTAGTGGGTAGTTGGTAGTTTGTAGTGGGTAGTTGGTAGTTGGTAGTTGGTGGTTGGTAGTTTGTAGTTGGTGGTTGGTAGTTGGTAGTGGGTAGTTGGTAGTTGGTAGTTTGTAGTTTGTAGTTTGTAGTTGGTAGTTTGTAGTTTGTAGTTTGTAGTTTGTAGTTTGTAGTTGGTGGTTGGTAGTTGGTAGTTGGGAGTTGGTAGTTTGTAGTTTGTAGTTGGTAGTTGGTAGTTGGTGGTTGGTGGTTGGTAGTTGGGAGTTTGTAGTTGGTAGTTGGGAGTTGGTAGTTTGTAGTTGGTAGTTGGGAGTTTGTAGTTGGTAGTTGGTGGTTGGTAGTTTGTAGTTGGTAGTTGGTAGTTGGTAGTTGGGAGTTTGTAGTTGGTAGTTGGTAGTTTGTAGTTGGTAGTTTGTAGTTGGTAGTTTGTAGTTGGTAGTTGGGAGTTGGGAGT
>WRJK01000036.1 GCA_009782285.1 Clostridiales bacterium | reverse complement strand
GACCCTGTCCCTGAACTTGTCGTAGATCTTTCCTTTCGACTCCGTGGCAAGCCCAAGGGAAACCAGCAGCTTGACGTCTGTTCCGGATTTGGTAAAATGCGACAGAAGGCTGTCCCATTCGCCGTCGGCGTACCCAATGCCGAATTTTCTCAGTATGCCCGGCTCGATGCCACGGCCCTGCATGTACGCAAGGCCCGGGTTTCCAGGCGCTTGGAACGACTCGTAGAAAAACCTCGCCGCCTTCCTGTTGACCTCGTACAGCTCTTCCTTGTTTGAGGGCCCGTAGCTGGACTCAATGATTTCTATCCCATACTGCGCTGCAAGCTTTTCGACTGTTTCCTTGAAATCCAAATTGTAGTAGCGCTGCATGAACGTGAGGACGTCGCCTGATGCGTTGCACCCAAAGCAGTAAAAAGCCTGCCTTGCCTCTGAGACAACAAAAGAAGGTGTTTTCTCATTGTGGAATGGGCAAAGCCCCTTGAAATGGTTGCCCGCCCTGTGAAGGGGGACAGCCTGCCCTATGACGTCCACAATGTTGCACCTGCTCTTTATCTCGTCAACAACACTCTCCCTGCTTACCGCACCCAATTTTGCCCCCACAAACAGAAAAACAATGATAATAGTATATACCACAAAAACGCGGCTTTTCCTCACTGTTTGTTGAGAATTAATGTTACGATTTTGTTACAATGCATGAATAACAGAAGATCAGTTCTATTCCAAGAGGCGAATGGGCAGGTATTCGGCAAAACACAGATAATCCTTGTCTGTTGTAAAAATCTGCAAGTTGTTGTTGAAAGCTGCCGCGCAGATCAGGAAGTCCGTATGCGAGCCTTGGACGCCATTTTTGCGGCAAGTGTTGTAAAACTGCGCAGCTGTCTCATAGTCGGAAGTGGTTATTGCCAAATCGTCAAACGCTTTCAGCTTGGTTTTCAGTTTCAAAAAAACCCTTTCGTCTGGTATGCCTGACAAAAGCTCTTGGCGAACAGGCCCGATTACAACAACCAGAGACGACAAGATCAAGTCAGCCAAACGGTCCGTTGTTTTGCTGTGCCCGCTTTGCCTGTCGTTTCCGCTGCGGCGCAGCGCCAACGACCAAACTGAAGTGTCAACAAGCACTTTCATCGGCTTCGCTGCCTTGCTTCCTTGTAATCGTAGCCCGCGTCGTACTCAACCTTGCCGAACATGCTTAAAATCTCTGCTGCCTTGCGTCTTTTGATAAACTCGTCAAGCGCCATGTTGACAGTGTCCTTCTTGGTTTTCAAGCCGCCAGCCGCCAAAGCTTCATCAAGAAGCCTTGTGTCAATTGACAAGTTCGTTGCCATCAGCCGCCCTCCTTTCTATGTGTACTATTATACACAGAAACTTGTGTGGCGTCAAGCCGCCACTTTGATGAGTTCTTATCATCAGTGGACGCAAATCGCAGAAAACAATGAGCCGGCAAGGGTTAAACCTTAGCCGGCTCAATGCTTTAGCCTTTAGCCTTCCATTATTTCATGATGATGTTCGGCAGCAGCATGGATATCTGCGGTACGTACGTTATGAACAGGAGCGATACGAGCAGCACCAGTATGTACGGAATGATCGTCTTCACCAGTTCTTCAAACTTGATCCCGCCTATCCCGCTTGCCACGAACAAGTTGACGCCCACCGGCGGCGTTATGAACCCGATGGACAGGTTGACGATCATGAACACGCCAAAATGCACCACGTCGACGCCGTACACCGCGACGATCGGGTAGAGTATCGGCGATAGTATCAGAATGGCCGTCAAGGTCTCAAGCAAGCATCCCACGATCAGCAAGAATATGTTGATTATCAGCAGAAGCAGGATGGGGTTGTCGGTGATGTTGTTCATCGTCTGCGAAACAATCTGCGGCACATCTTCCAGTGTCATAATTTTCCCGAGCGTTGTGCCGGTGCCGACGATAA
Source organism: Clostridiales bacterium (assembly GCA_009782285.1). Lineage (GTDB taxonomy): Bacteria > Bacillota > Clostridia > Peptostreptococcales > Anaerovoracaceae > WRJK01. Next base: position 24,752 of record WRJK01000036.1, on the reverse strand, counting down.
TCAGGATCGTGCCGGAAGTAAGCGCCGTGCTGGCGAAATTATCGAGCACCTTTTTCAGGTTCAGCTCCCGGTAGATGAACAATCCTGCCACCAGCCCGTACAAAACGGCAACAACCGCCGCTTCCGTTGGCGTGAAAAGCCCTCCGTAAATGCCACCCAGTATTATGATGGGTACGAGTAGCGCCCAAATGGCGTCTTTGAAGCTCACCCACACCTTGCTGAGCGAAAATTTTTCCCCGTTCCCCTTGTAGCCCAGCTTTCGGCTCTGGTACACCGCCAGCGCGATCAAAGCCACTGCGCAAAAGATGCCCGGCAGGAACCCCGCCATGAACATCTTGCTGATGGATGCTCCGGTTGCCACGCCGTACATGACCATGGGTATGCTTGGCGGGATGATGACCCCGAGGCAGCCTGACGATGCCACCAGTGCCATTGAAAACCTTCTTGAATACCCTTTCTCGATCATCGCCGGCACCATGATGACGCCGATTGCGGCGACTGTGGCAGGGCTCGATCCTGAAATGGCACCGAAGAAAAGGCAGGTCAGCACTGTGACGATAGCCAGCCCCCCGGTGAAATGCCCGACGATGGAATCCGCCAATTTGACGAGCCTTTTCGACAAGCCTCCCCCTTCCATCAGCGTCCCGGCCAGTATGAAAAAGGGGATAGCCATCAGTGGGAAGGAATCGCACGACGAAAACATGTTCGTGGCCATGTATGCAAGCGGAATGTTGCCTGTAATCCCAAGGCAGGCTATAACTGCCAGCCCTAGGGAGATTCCGATCGGCACGTTGAGCAGAAGGAAGAGCAGCAGCGAACCGAGCAAGATTCCTACAGCCATTATTTACCACCTCCTTTTTCCTGCAAGCCCGGGCGCTCTTCTTTGGCAAGCTTGTAGGTGCTTTGGATCAAGCGGATGCTCATGAGCATGCACCCGATGACAAAGGACGAATACGGTATCCCCATGGAAATGCCTAGCGCCGGCGACGTCTGGTGCTGAATGGTCACTATCTTGCTCACCAAGATCGCCCCTTGATACGACACCACTACCGCAAAAACGAGGAACAGGAGGTTTGAGATCATTCTAAGGGCAAACTTCCCCCTTTCCTTGAACAGCAGCAGGACTGCGTCTATTTTGATGTGCTTGTCTTCCTTTACCGCATAGCTGCACGAGAGGTAGATGATCCAGACGAACACGAACCTCGCAACTTCTTCCGACCAGGACAGAGGTATCCCTGCGATGCGGCAAATTACTTGAAGCGACGTCACGAAGGTCATAACAGCCAAAAGCAGTATGCAGCATTGCTTCTCGAAATTGTCGTCCAGCCATCGTATAATTTTCATTCATTCACCTCATTCCTTGTAAGCCGTTCGATTTCGGCAATGTACCTGTCGACGTTATCTGCCTCGTCCGGGTACACGGACTTGAACCAGTCGTACACCGGCTTTGACTTCTCTTTGAAAGCTGACCTCTGCTCGTCCGTCAGTATTGTCAATTCCAAGTTTTCGCCGATCACCTTGATCATCTCTTTTTCCTCTTCGACAAGCAGCTCCCTGGACATGACCGTTGCCTCGTATATACATTCGTCGAATACCTGCCGGAGGTCGTCCGGCAATTTTTGATAAAATTCTTCGCTCACTAGGTACAGCCCAAAATCGAACACGTGCGCAAGGTCGGACATGTAGGCTTGCACTTCGTAGAGCTTGTTTGTGTACATCGTCGAATACGGGTTGTCCTGGCCGTCGACTGTTTTTTGCTGGAGCGCCGTGAACAGCTCAGCGAAGGACATGGGCGTGGCGCTGGCACCCAAAGCTTCGAAGATTTTAATGTACACAGGGCTTTGCATGACCCTTATCTTCAGCCCTTTCATGTCGTCCGGCGTCAAAATCGACCTCTTGCTGTTCGATATGTGCCGTATCCCGTTCTCGCCCCAGCCGCATATGCGGATGCCGGTCTCCTTTGCCACGCGCTCGGTGATTTCCTGCCCCACAGGCCCTTCCGCAAAAGCAAACGCGGCTTCCCTCGACGGGAACATGAATGGCAGCGTCAGCGGGTCCAGCGCGCTGGTGAACCCGGATATCACGGACGGCGAATTGTCGGCCATCTGAATCGTATTCAATTGCAGCCCTTCACACAGGTCCCTGGGGGCACCTATCTGGTTGTTGGGGTAGATCTTCACCCTGATCCTCCCCTCCGACCTTTCCTCGATGATCTCCTTGAAATAATACGCCCCCTTTGTGTTCTGGTGCGTGTCGGGCACAGTTCCGCCATACGTGATTTTGTATACTTTCCCGCCTCCGCTGGCGCCGCTCGCGTTCCCGCACCCTGCCGCAGCAAACACGAGCACTCCGGTCAGCAATAACGCAATAATGCTTTTCATGGCACACCTCCTAAAAAACACTGGACTAATGCATTGTCTTCAGGTATTCATCAAAGCCTTTTTCCAACTGCTTCCTGAAATCGGGGTGCGCTATGCTGATCAAAAGCTCTGCGCGCTTGACAACTGACCTGCCGAACAGGTTGACCGCGCCGAATTCGGTAACGACCCAGAATATGTCGTTCCTGGTCGATGAAACCGGCGTGCCTTCCGGCAAAATCGGGACTATCCTCGATATCTTCCCGCCTTTTGCGGTGGACGGCAGCGCGATGATCGGCTTGCCGTCTTTCGAATAGGAAGCGCCCCTGAGAAAATCAAGCTGCCCGCCAATGCCGCTGAACTGCTTCGTCCCTTGAGCCTCTGCCACAACCTGCCCCATCAGGTCCAGCTGCAGCGCCGAGTTGATGGCGACAACCTTGTCGTTTTGGGCTATGACAGCCGGGTTGTTCGTGTAGTGCCCCGGCATCACTTTGAACAGGCTGTTGTGGTCGACGTACCTGTACAGCTCTGCCGTGCCCTGTATGAACATGGTCACTATTTTGCCCACGTCAATGTTCTTCATCCGCCCGGTTATCACGCCTTCCTCAATCAGCGGAATAAGGTTGTCTGAGAAGACTTCCGTGTGTATCCCCAAGTCCTTTTTGTGGGTCAGGAACTTCAAAATCGCATTGGGCACTTTCCCCTGCCCCATTTGCATGGTTGCGCCGTCTTCGATCATGTCCGCAATGGCCCTCCCTATGCTTTCAGTGACCGGGTCGCTGTCGTCAATTTTGCCGATTTCAGCGATGGGCTCGTCAATTTCCACAAATGCCTCTATCTCCGACACATGTATCTGGTTGAGCCGGCCTTCACTGCATGTCCAAGGCATCCGCTTGTTCACGGCGACTACGATGGCTCCGCTGTAGTCTTTTGCCTCGATGGCGTAGTCCCCGCTCACGCCGAAGCAGCAGTAGCCGTCTTCGTCAGGCGGCGTGACGGTCGTAAAGAAGTAGTCGACCTTCACTTCGTCTCTTAGACACCGGTCGATCAGGGACACGTGCATGGGCACGAACTCTCCCCTCTGGTTGAGTATGGCGTCCCTCGAATTGGGCCCGAGGAATATGCTCTCAAGCGTGATGTGGCCTGCGTACTTTGGCTTCGCGTATTCGGCGTCTGTAATGTTGAGCCCCTGCCACAGGTACACGCCTTCCAGCTCTTCGTAACGGCGGCACAGCGCGTCGGTCAGGACCTTTGGCTCTGACGAATTGTGCCCGGTCAGTACGCGTTGGCCGGATTTCACCCTTTTGACGGCTTCGTCAGCCGTCATCGTCCTCTCTTTATAGATTTTTTCCCATTCTTTCATAATTTTACAACCTCCCGTATTTTTCCCTTGCGAAATGCGCAGCACCCAATGCGCCAATGGTCTGCGGCGATTCAGGTACGCAAATCGGTACAGACAGCGCGGCTGCCATCGACTTCACCATGTCCTGGTTGAGCGCCACGCCCCCTGTCATAGCTACCGCCTCTTCTACTCCGATCCTGTTGCACATCCCTGCCACCCTCGTGGCGACGGAATTGTGCGCACCCTTGGCAACGTCTTCGATCTTTGCGCCCGCAGCCAGTTGGGATATTACCTCTGACTCCGCGAACACAGTGCAGACGCTGCTTATTTTGACTGTGTTTTGAGATTTGCCCGCCAAGGCGGAAAGCTCACCGATGCGGCAGCCCAGCACCCTTGCCATCACTTCCAGGAAGCGGCCCGTCCCTGCCGCGCATTTCTCGTTCATGCCGAAGTTCACGACCCGCCCGGCTTGGTCGACCCTTATGACCTTGGCGTCCTGCCCGCCTATGTCCACTATGGTGCGAGTGCCCGGAAGCGAGAAGCAGACGCCTGCTGCATGGCAGCTTATCTCGGTTATCTGAAGGTCGCAGCCAGGGTATGTCATCCGGCCGTAGCCTGTCACTACGGCGAAAAGCACGTCTGAGCGCTTGACGCCTGTTTCTTCAAGCAGCGCTTGCTCAACGGACTTTGCCCCGACTGTGCCGGTTCCCATCTGAATGGCCTTTTGCCCTACTATTTCCCCGAGGGGGTTTATCAGCACCGCTTTGGACGACGACGAGCCGATATCAACACCTAAAAACATCCCATCACCTACATTATCATTTCCTTGAAACTCTGAATGCGCGTGCGAAGCTGCTCGACCGAATCCATCTGCTGCTCGATTTCAAGGTAGAGCATCGGTATCTGGGCCGCCTCGACCTCCTTTTTGTAAACCGGGTAGTCGAATTCTTCCGGGTCGCAGAATTTGTACATGCAGACTAGGATGCCGTCCGCGCCTGACTGCTTAACCATATCGATCAGCATCTGGCCCCTTGCCTTCATTTCTTCGTAGAAGAACGTGCACCCGCGCAAATCCATGTAGCGGTAGGCAATACGTTCGAAGACGCTGCCGTCCGGCCTCGACTTGGTCCTGAACTGCCTTGACTCCTGAGCCAGATCGTCAGCGGCGACGCCGATGCCGTTTTCCGCAAGCAGCTCGAGGAAGTTCTCAGGTTCTGCCAGCAGCCCTGTCAAAACCACCTTTGCGCCTGCTTTTTCGTCCGGCATGCCTTTCAAGCATGTGTTGATTTGCTCGATTTTTTCCGTATAGGCCTCTTTGTCCATAAAGTAGCCCGCCTTGATGACGTAATGCCTGTCGACTGCGTTCACGGTCTTCGGGTGCGTTCCTGCGAGCTCTGTGAAGTCCCTCATTGCGGCGCGGTACCGCTCGTAAAGCCCAAAGCTCTCCTCAAGCATGCTCTCCGTCGCCTTGATGCCGGAAATGCTTTCCATCTCGCCCCTGAAAATCTCGAATTTCTCCAGCATGAACTCAACCGCCGCAGGTTCGATCCTGTTCTGGGGGAGTATCATCGGAATGGTTTTCATGTTCGGCACAGCCACCGGCCAGTTGACCAGCACCGCCCTGAGCGTATCGCAGTAGGACGTTATGACCACCGCCGACAGCATGTCGTAGGTCCCCCTTATCCCCTGTTCCACGTTGGCCCTCATTATGGAGCAGCAAAAACTCTGGAAGTACTTGTCGGCTTCCTTGAACTCCGTGTTGCCGCCCCAGAGCCCGACTGGCAGCAGCCCTGCGGCGTGAATGATTTCTTCCGGCACGTAGATCGGGAAGCATCCCACCGCTTTTTTCCCAGTGCGCTTCATTTCGTCCAGAACCGTTTCTTTGGGGTTCTTGCCCGCGCCTGACAGCGCACCGATCAAATCTTGTACCTGGCTCATATTCCATGCACCTCCCTCTGCCTGTTTCCTTCCATCATTTCAACCAAGGCTTGTATGCGCGTTTCATACTGCGCCAGCGAAAAAGTGCTGGGGTCGGTCTGGTCCCCGTCGAAGAAAACGTACTTGACGCCGAATTTGCTTTCCAGCCTTCTGGCTATTTCAAACTGCTTGAAGTCCATCCCCTTGCAGCTCCTGTTGGAGTGGAACACGATGCCGTCCACTTTGAAGCCCGTGGCAAGTGCGCTGAGCCTGTCCGTTATGTAGTCTATGCTCCTCAAAACGTACAGCCCGCCGTAGGCCCTGGCCATGCTGTCAAGGTCCCCAACCTCGTAAAGCAGCGTCCAGGATTCGGGGTAAGTGGACGTGACCACGTTTATGCCGTTGCTTTTAAGCTTGACGTAGGTGTCCTTGAGGTACGGCCAGCAGGCGATCCCGTCCCACAGGACCCTGTATTTTTCTTCCTGGTCTTGCCACGGGCCGACACCGTTGTCCACGTTCGCCTGAAGCTCTTCGTACCATGTCTTGAACAGCCTTGTGCCTTTTTCGTTTCCTCTCAGGCAGACGATGGGTGCCATGTAATTGAACATGTCGAAACCGTTTGTGGGCGAAGGCTTGTTTGCCAGCAGGTCAGTGGCCTTCTTCCACCATATTGCGTTTTCGTTTGAAACCTTCATCACCTCTTTGAGCCTGTCGTAGTCCATTTTCCTTCCCGCCAGCTTTTCAAGCTGGGTTATTGCGTTTTCAATCTGTTTCCTTATGTACTTGACGCTTTCGGCAGACACGTCGTAGCTCATGTTGAACGGCGAATCAATAAGGACCATTGGGATGTTGAATTTTTTTGCGATGTTTTCGTACCATTTTATGGCAGTGCAGCAGATGTTGCTGCCGGACAGTATCATGTCCGGGATCGGTATGTTCTCTGCCTCGGACTCGAGGATGTCAGCGTACGCCATGTTGACCCTGGCATAGGAGCAAATGTCTACGGAGTAACCGTTTGCCTCGGCATGGTTGATGAAAACAGGCGCATCCTTCCTTGCGCCGATGGCTGCAGCGTGGTTCTCAGGGTAAACGACAGCAATGTCCAGCGCTTCCATCAGCTCCTGCGGAATGATGGACGTGGCCCATACGACGGGTTTCCCTTCTGCCTTTCGTTTCAGCGCGTCCGAATAGTGCTCCGCCATCATTTCCTTGAGCATCTTCTTCGAAGAAATCTTTTTATCCATAACTAATCTCCTTAATCACTTGTACTCGTAGAACCCTCTCCCTGTTTTGCGGCCAAGATGCCCTGCCCTAACCATCCTCTTGAGAAGCGGAGCCGGCCTGTATTTGGGGTCGCCCGTTTCCGCGTAGAACTCCTCCATGACTGCAAGCAGTATGTCCACGCCTGCGTAGTCGATCAGCTCCAAGGGCCCCATTGGGTGGTTGCAGCCGTACTTCATGGCGTTGTCGATGTCCTCGGCAGTGCCTATGCCTTCGTCGAGCAGGTAGACCGCCTCGTTGAGCATCAAATCCAGCATCCTGTTCGCTATGAACCCGACCGTGTCCTTTGACTGGATGCACACTTTCCCCAAGGTTTTTCCGAATTCCAAGGCGGCTTGCATGGTTTCCTCCGAGGTTCTCAGCCCCCTGATCAGCTCCAGCAGCTTCATTACCGGCACCGGGTTGAAGAAGTGCATTCCGACGAAGTTTTCCGGGTAGGCTGTGGCGGCGGCAATGGACGTGCAGGAAATCGACGAGGTGTTGCTGGCCAGTATGGTGTCGGGCTTGCACAGCTTGCATACCTCGTTGAAAACCGCTTTTTTCAATTCAAACCTCTCTGATATGGCTTCGATGACAAGATCGGCGTCGGAAGCGCCCAGTATGCTCAGCGACGTGCTCAGCCTGCCAAACGCGGCTTCGGCCTCATCCCCTGTTATGCTGCCTTTCTCTGCCTTTCTATTGATGTTTTTGCGTATGCCCTCAGACGCTTTTTTCAGCTGCTCCTCGTTGATGTCGTTCAGGATGACGCTGTAGCCGGCTTCGACCGACACTTGTGCAATCCCTGCGCCCATGGCTCCCGCCCCTGCTACAAAGACGTTCTTGATGGTTTTCATGGAAAAATACCCTCCCTTCAGCAGTTTTCAAACAACATGGCTATGCCTTGGCCTCCGCCGATGCAGAGGCTGACGATGCCGTATTTGCCGTTTCTTCTTTTTAGCTCGTAAATAAGCGACGTAGTAAGCCTGGCACCGCTGCACCCCAGCGGGTGCCCCAGCGCGATAGCGCCGCCGTTGACGTTCACCCTGTTGTACAATTCGGTTCCGGGAAGCATCCCAAGCTCGGTGAGCACGCCCAAGGACTGCGCCGCAAAGGCCTCGTTTATTTCATAAAGGTCAATGTCCTGAACCTTCATGCCTTGCCGCTTGAGTATCTTCTGGATCGCCGGCACCGGCCCCATGCCCATGATCGCCGGGTCGACCCCCGCTGTGGAAAAATCGATGATTTTTACAAGTGGTTTGATCCCTGTCTCTTTTGACTTTTCTTCTGACATGACAACGACAGCCGAGGCTCCGTCGTTCATTCCTGACGAGTTGCCCGCCGTAACTGTCCCGTCTTCCCTTTTGAACGCAGCCCTGAGCTTGCCAAGCTTCTCCATGTTCGTGTCCCGGACGGGGTATTCGTCTACGTCGAAGACATAGGCTGATTTCCTCAGTTTCACTTCGTAAGGAATTATTTCATCTTTGAATCTGCCTCCGTCAATGGCGGCTATTGCCTTTTTTTGGCTGTCAAGGGCGAATTCGTCCTGCCGCTCCCTTGATATCCCGTATTTTGAAGCAATGTTTTCCGCTGTAATGCCCATATTGAGGTTCGGGTACTGTTCCTGCGGCTGCGCATTCGACGCTTTGAAATTGAAGCCGTCGAGGACTGCCTTGTCGCCCATCCTGTACGCGTCGTACCGGCTTGACAGCGGCAGGTAATACGGAATCCTCGACATTGTTTCCGCGCCTCCTGCCACTACTACGTCCCCCTGCCCAAGGGAAATCTCGCAGACGGCTCCTATGATGGCCTGCAGCCCCGAGCCGCACTGCCGGTCAACGGTATAGCCGGGCGTTTCAGTTGACAAGCCGGCAATCAGCAGCGACGATCTTGCCAAGTTGGCTGCCGTCCCTGCCACGCAGCCCATTATGACTTGGTCAATGTCCTCCCTCCTCAGGTCTGCCCTGCCAACAGCTGCGGCAATGGCTGCCGCCCCGAGGTTTTGCTCAGGCTCGGTTTTCAGGCTGCCTAGGTACGAACCGATAGCTGTCCTGGCTGCGCTTGCGATGACACAGTTTTTCATAGTTTTTTACCCTCTTTTCTTTCTGGATTGCTATGACTAATAACAGCGACTTATTACTACGCAATTTTAATGCCAACCCAAATAATATGTTAAAACGTTGATTTTTTAACACGGATTTGAAACTCAGTAAATCCAGATTGAATAATATGCCGAATATGTCTTACAATTCTTGAATTGTGTCGATATTATGAGACATTAATAATATATCAAAGCACACTATGATTCTTCTTTTAAGCTCTCAATCCTTGACTTATCAATGATTTTTTGATACTATTGAAATGGAGGACTGTCTATGGAATTGAACAATAATGACTTGATTAAAGTTATCAATAACATATTTGGTGACATTAATATTACTGATCTTTTCAACATGACCCGTGAAGAGCTGCTGGCTGCCGTATACAGCCGGAACATGTCTGCCATCGACAAGTGCGCTTGGCGCACAAGTGCGCACAGAGACGCCGGCACGCCAATACTGACGCACAACAAAAAAATGAAGGAGCTCTACGCCTTCGTGGAAAAAGCCGCCAAATCCAACAGCACGATTACGATAAGCGGGGAGTCCGGCACCGGCAAAGAAGTGATCGCGCGGTTCATACACGAAAACAGCCCTCGCCGCAAGAGCATGTTCCTGCCGGTCAACTGCGCCGCCATTCCCCACGAACTGATGGAATCCGAATTCTTTGGCTACGACAAGGGGGCCTTCACCGGCGCCAGCAGGGAAGGAAAACCCGGTTTTTTCGAAATTGCTGACGGAGGTTCGCTGTTTCTGGATGAAATCGGCGAGCTGCCCCTGCCGCTGCAGTCCAAACTACTTCGAGTCCTCGAGACAGGCGACATCATCCGCATCGGCAGCAACAAAGTCATGAACACGGATGTCCGCATCATCGCCGCAACAAACAAAAACTTGTACACAATGCTTGGGGAAGGCAGCTTCCGGGAAGATTTGTACTATCGGCTGCACATAATACCTGTGCGCCTGCCGCCCCTGCGCGAACGGAAGGATGACATCGAATTCCTTGCGAGCCAGTTTTTGTGCGACTTGAACAAGAAATACAAGAGCAACAAGCGTTTCTCAAGCCGGACCTTGGCCGCATTCAAGGAGTACGACTGGCCCGGCAACATAAGGGAATTGAAAAACGTTGTCGAACGGCTTGTCATAGTGTCTGCTGCCGTGGAAATCGACATAAAAAAAGAGGCCTTGCACGTTAACCGCGAAGGCCCCGAGCCTGCCAGCGCCGTAAACGGCAGGCCGTCAGTGTTTGATTTTGGCTCCAGCTACCGCGAGGCGGTAGAAACCTTTGAAAAAGCGTATATCCAATCGGTGATTGAAAGCTGCAACGGCAACATCTCAACCGCTGCCAAAAGCCTTGGGCTGCACCGTTCAAGCATCTACAAAAAGCTTGGTGCAGACAGCTTGCCCTAGCGCCCCTGAAAGGCCGGTGGCCGTTTTTCAGCGAACGCTTTCATCCCCTCCTTCTGGTCCTGAGTGGCAAAGCACAGCGCGAACAGCCTGTTTTCAATGCTAAGCCCGGTGTCAATGTCCGTCTGCAGCCCCTTGTCCACTGCCTCCAAGGCGTACCCTATGGCTATTTGCCCTTTGGCCAGTATCGAGCCTGCAATCCTGTGCACTTCGTCCATCAGCTCGCCGGGGCTGCACACACTGTTGAGTATCCCCCACTCCAAGGCTTCCTGTGCAGTCAAAGTTTTACCCGTCAAAATGATCTCGAGCGCCCTTGCCTTGCCAACAAGGCGCGGCAACCGCTGGGTGCCGCCGGAGCCCGGCATGATCCCGAGCCCCGTCTCTGGAAGCGCAAATTTCGCATTTGAAGAAGCCACCCTCAAATCGCAGCAGAGCGCAAGCTCAAACCCCCCGCCAAAAGCAATGCCGTTGACAGCTGCAATGGCCACCTTGTTCATGCTTTCAATCTTTCTGAACGCGTCAAGGCCTGTCTTCGCCACGCCTGAAACCTCCACCGCGCTGGCATTCATTATGCTCGTTATGTCCGCCCCTGCGGCAAAGGCTTTACCCTGGCCTGAAAAAACGACGACCTTGACGTTTTCGTCCAGTTCGGCGGCAGTAACCGCGTCAAGGATTTCTTCAAACATCTTCTGGTTCAGCGCGTTTAGCTGGTTTGGCCTGTTCAGCAGTATTTCCAGCAGCCCGTTTTCTTTTGCATTGACGATAATTGTCTCGTAGCTCATTTTGTCACCCTTTCAACGAAGCGTCGTACAGCGTGCCCGCATTGTCCCACTCGGCGATTATCTCAGGGATGACCCTGTACAGGTCGTCAACAATGCCAAAGTCGGCCACCTCGAAAATCGGTGCGTCCGGATCCTTGTTGATCGCCACGATGACGTCGGACCCTTGCATGCCCGCTATGTGCTGAATCGCTCCCGATATCCCGCAAGCGAAGTATATCTTCGGCTTGACCGTAGTCCCGGTCTGCCCCACTTGGTGCGAATGGTCGATCCAGCCGGCGTCCACTGCAGCGCGGGACGAGCCAACAACACCGCCCACTTTTTCCGCAAACTGCTCGATCAGTTTGAACCCTGCTGCATCGCCGAGCCCCCTGCCGCCTGAGCAGATGATCTCCGCGTCTGCCAGAGACACCATTTCCTTCGCGCTCTTCACGATTTCGACAACTTCCGTCCTGATGTCGCGTTTGCTTAGCGAGTGCTTCACCCGGATCATCTCCCCCGCCGCGCCGGGCACCCTCTCCTTTTTCTGCATGACCCCAGGCCTGACCGTCGACATCTGCGGCCTGGTCCTCGGGCACACGATAGTCGCCATCAGGTTGCCGCCAAACGCCGGCCGCGTCTGCTTGAGGCCGGTGCTCGGGTCGTTCGGATCAAGGCTAGACGTGTCCAGCGTCGTGTGGTCGTTGGCGTACTCTATGTATCTGGACACCTTCACGTCCAGCTTGGTGCAGTCTGCAGTCAGCCCGGTGTTGAGCCTCGCCGCTACCCTTGGCGCAAGGTCCCTTCCGATGTGGGTGGCGCCGAAAAGCACTATCTCAGGCTTGTACATCCTGATTGCGTCAGTCATCACTTTCGAATAGCCGTCCGTCGTGTAGTTCTTGAGCAGCTCGTTCTCTATCAGGTAAACGCCGTCTGCGCCGTACTCGTAGCAGTCGTTTGCCAGCGCTTCTACGCCGTTCCCTATCAGCAGCGCGTACACTTTCGTCTCGTCGCTGATGTCCCTCGCCAGCCTGTACCCCTCGCCGATGAGTTCAAGCACTACGCTCATCAGCTTGCCTTCCCTCTGTTCGGCGAACACCCAGACGTGCTTGTATGCGCTCAGGTCCACGGCTTCCCCGCTGTCTGTTTTCTCGATAGCGTCAAAGGGGCACGCCACTAGGCACTGGCCGCAGGCAGTGCACTGCTCGTTGATTGTTATTTTCTTTCCGTCTGCGTCTATTGCATTGAAAATGCACACTTTCATGCAAGCCCTGCAGCCCGTGCATCTGTTTTTGACTACTTGAATCGCCATATCCTCTCCTCCTCCTTAGATAACGTGCCTGGTTTTTAGGCCCACTAAAAGCTTCTGTGCGGTTTCTTTCTCGCTCTCAGCCTTGATTGTCGTCCCTTTCCCCTTCGGCAGCGGCGTGAACGAGCGGTACACGTTCGTAGGCGAGGCGTCAAGCCCCACTTCGCGGTCGGCGTCAAGCCCCAGCTCCTTCGCCCCCCATGTCTTGATGTCGCTCTTCACAGACTCGTATATCCCCCTGACCGACATGTACCTAGGCTTGTTCAGCCCCTTTATCGCGGTCAGCATGCACGGCGTCTTGATTTTAACCACTTCATACCCGTCCTCAAGCGCCCTCTTGACCGTTATGTTTTTCATTTCGTGGTCTATCTTGCATTCCTGCACGTAAGTGACCTGCGGGATTCCCAGTTTCTCTGCGATTTGTGGGCCAACCTGCGCGGTGTCCCCGTCTATAGCCTGGCGGCCCGCAAATATCAGGTCGTACCCTCCCAGTTTTTCTATGACGGCAGACAATGCGTTTGACGTGGCCCAAGTGTCCGAACCGCCCAGCGCCCTGTCGGACGCCAGTACCGCTTCGTCGGCGCCCATGGCAAGGCACTCGATCAGCATGTCCTTCGCTTGAGGCGGCCCCATAGTGATGACTGTAACGTGAGTGTCGGCGTACTGCTCCTTCAGCCTCAGTGCCTCTTCGAGGGCGTTCGCGTCGTCAGGGTTCAGTATGCTCGGGACTCCTTCCCGGATCAGCGTCTTCGTGACCGGGTCGATCTTGATCTCGTTCGTGTCTGGGACCTGCTTGGCGCATACGATTATTTTAAACGTCATTCTTGTTTCCTCCCTTCTTACTTACCGAATATGGCTGAGGCGATTACGATTTTCTGTACTTCCGACGTCCCCTCGTAAATTTCCGTGATCTTCGCGTCCCTCATCATTCTTTCCACCGGGTAGTCCTTCGTGTAGCCGTAACCACCGTGGAGCTGCACGGCTTTCGTCGTGACGTACATGGCCGTTTCCGCCGCAAACAGTTTTGCCATGGCAGAATAAGGTCCGTAGTTGAGGTTCCTGTCCTTCATGTCCACCGCCCTGTAGATCATCAGCCTTGCCGCCTCGATCTGGGTCCTCATGTTCGCAACGTCGAACTGGAGCGCCTCCATCTGCGACAGTCTCTTTCCGAACTGTTTCCTTCCCTTCATGTACGCCACCGTCACGTCAAATGCGCCTTGGGCAATCCCCAGCGCCTGGGACGCCACTCCGATGCGCCCTCCGTTCAAAGTTGACATGGCTATTTTAAACCCGTCGCCCGGGTCGCCAATTATGTTTTCCTTGGGGACCCTGCAGTTCTGGAATATTAGCTCTGTGGTGGAAGACGCGCATATGCCCATCTTCTCTTCTTTCTTCCCAATTGAAAAGCCTTCGCTGCCCTTTTCGACAATGAACGCGCTGATGCCCCTGGAGCCCTTCTTTCTGTCGGTCATCGCAAAAATTACATAAACGTCGGCGTACCCGCCATTCGTGATGAACAGCTTTGATCCGTTCAAGAGCCAGTGGCTGCCCTTGTCTTCCGCCTTCGTCTGCTGTCCTGCGGCGTCTGTCCCTGCGTTTGGCTCGGTAAGGCCGAAAGCACCGAGTTTCCCGCCCGCCAGCAGCCCCGGCAGGTACCTTTTCTTTTGTTTTTCGGTGCCCCAGCTGTATATCGGCCAGCAGCACAGCGAAGTGTGGGCGGCGCAAATTGTCCCCGTCGAGGCGCACACCCTTGACAATTCTTCTATTGTGATTGCGTATGAGATGTTGTCGCCGCCAGCCCCTCCGTACTCTCTCGGGAATGGTACGCCAAGGATGCCCAGCTTCGACATTTTTGCCACGTTTTCAACAGGGAACCTGTGCTCCCTGTCAATTTCGGCAGCAATTGGCTCAACTTCGTTCTTTGCGAAGTCTCTGACCATTTTTCTTACGAATTCCTGTTCCTTCGTCAACACAAAGTTCATGTAACTCCTCCTTAACCATTAAATATAAACGGGTTACTCTCTAAAAATCCCATACGCCGATTTGCAACAGACTAGCTTGTGTTCAATAGTTTTTGTTGGTTTGATTGATAAATTATAGATTAGCCATAGATTGCTACAATTTTAGTAAACACCATTTTTTCATTTTTTGCAAGTGTTTTTTACTCCAATGGTCAAAGAATGTTATATCTTATATGCATAAAATAATCCTATTGACTAAGGGATGCGTTTAAGTATACAATGCATTTATAAGGAGTTGATAGTTATGATTATTCGTGAATCCTATTTATCGAAAATCCGTCCGTTCATCGGTAAGGACATAATCAAAGTGCTGACAGGTATTCGCCGCAGCGGGAAGAGCGTACTGTTAGAACAAGTCCGCGACGAGATAGACAGCCCCCATACCGTCTTTCTGAACTTCGAGGACTTAGGGAACCAGCATCTGTGTGATTATAACGCCTTACACGACTATGTATGCGAGAAGATCGGCGGCAGTAAAGAGACGTTCTACCTGTTCTTCGATGAAATCCAAGAAGTGCAGGGATGGGAGAAAGCGGTAAACTCCCTGCGTGTCAAGTTCAATGCGGACATATACATCACAGGATCTAATTCGCGGCTCCTGTCGGGTGAGCTTGCCACCTATATTGCGGGGCGTTATGTCTCGTTCGTAGTCTACCCCTTCTCATTCACAGAGTTTATGATGGTAAGCCCGGACTATACATTCGACGATTACATCAAGTACGGCGGTATGCCCTTCCTGTCCAGTATCAGCTTCGCGCCTGAGAGCAGCAAGAATTACCTACAGGACATATTCAATTCGGTCGTGCTGAAGGATATCGTCAAGCGCAACAGAATTCGGGACGTAGACTTGCTAGAGCGCATCCTCTCCTATGCTTTGGCTAACGTGGGAAAGAGCTTCTCGGCGACAAGCATATCAAAATTCTTCAAAACTGAAAAACGGACGGTCGCCCCTGAGACTATCCTTAACTATCTGAAAGCCTGTGAGGAGGCTTACCTGTTGTTACGCTTAAAAAGCCAAGATGTGAACGGCAAGAAGCTGCTTAAGGTAAATGAAAAATATTATGTAGTAGACCACGGCTTACGGGAGGCAGCCGTAGGCGCTAACTTGAATAACGCCGAAATCATTCTTGAGAATATAGTAGGCTTGGAACTCCTGCGCAGAGGCTACAAGGTCTGTGTCGGCCGTGTCGGTGACAAGGAGATAGATTTCGTCGGCGAGAAAGACGGCGATAAACTATACCTGCAGGTCTGCTATCTGCTGAACGACGAGTCAACCATCAACCGGGAGTTCGGCTCCCTCTTGGACGTTAAGGATAACTACCCTAAGTTCGTGTTGTACAAGGAAAGCTCATTCAAGGGGAACCGTGAGGGTATTCCCGCAGTCAAGGTCGAGGACTGGCTGATGGGAACCAATGTCGTCTATAGGTAAGCTGAAGGATACATCGCTGTAAACAGAAACGGCGCGGCGGGTCTTTCCCCGCCGCGCCTGTATGTTGTTAATTGTATTTCTGTTTGGCAAGCTGTGCTTCTAATTCCGCGATGCGGGAATCATTTTCCGCAATTTGGGAATCCAATTCCGCTATCATAATCTGCTTTTTTTGTTCCGCGATGCGGGACTCCTTTTCTGCAATTTGGGAATCCAATTCCGCAACCACAATCTGCCATTTTTCGCGTTCTGCCTCAACTAAAGATTCAATATCCCTGCGAGCCATTTCATAACTTTCGTTGAGCATACGAGCCCGCTCTTCATCCGACAATTCTTTAAGGACGCCGACCGTTTTTCGTATTTGCGGGCTTCTCTGTGCCAGCATGTCTAAAACCTCCTCGTTATATGATGCTAATAATATTTCTGTTTGGCAAGTTGTGCTTCTAATTCCGCGATGCGGGAATCCTTTTTCGCAACCACTTCCGCGATGCGGGATTCCTGTTCCGCAACCACTTCCGCGATGCGGGAATCCTTTTCCGCAATTTGGGAATCCTTTTCCGCAACCACTTTCGCAACCACAATCTGCCATTTTTCGCGTTCTGCCTCAGCTAAAGATTCAGAATCCCTGCGAGCCATTTCACGCTTTTCGTAGAGCATACGAGTCCGCTCGTCAGCCGACAATTCTTTAAGGACGCCGACCGCTTTTCGCATTTGTGGGCTTCTCTGTGCCAACATGTCCAAAACCTCCTCGTCATCAGTTTTTATGAACTTCATCCAATACCACAGTTCCGTACTGTCATTGGCAGCAGGGAGCTTGTTCAAATCCAAGGTGTTGATTTCTGAAAGGTCTGAAAACTCAACGCCGTCTTCGGTACGATAGCGGAATTGATGATGATACTTGTCGCCCTCCGGCATGAACACGTCTCTCGTGATTACAATGGTTATCGTCTGCTTGATATCCGACCAGTTCATCCCCGACGACATTTGCTCCGTCACCAGTTTCGATTGGCTATAAATCGTCCTAGCTTTCATATTATGCAGAACACGTACTTGAATTTCAATGTGGATAACGTTTCCGCTAACCGTGTGCAATTTCACATCCAAAATCCCGTACTTGTCATCCACCGATTCCTTCTTAATATACGGGTCAACAATCACCAATCGTTCATATTCCTCATCGGGTATGTCCAAAACCGCCCTGAGAAATGCCGCCAGTATGTCAACGTTGCGCTGATCGCCAAATATCAGCTTGAAGATGAAATCGCTTGTAACGGGCAACAACAGTATTTTATCAACCAAATTCTCTCACCCGACCTTCCACCAACAGCATAACACAAAAGTAGATACAATACAAACGAATTTTGCGCCCTCGCCCACCCTTGTTTTTCAAGGGTAAGTTGGCTAGGCCAATGAAAAGAGGATAGCGATGAATCTAAAATCTAAAAAAAAGAAGGTTTTTTTAATTTTACCTTTGCTTGAAAAATCAAGGGAAATGTGATAATATGGGACAACCGGCAAAGGGATGACAGTGCGATAGCGCATGAGCTAATTTAACACCATAGTCGCAATAACTGCTTTGTGAATGAATATTGGGAAGGTGCGATAGTGAAATTAGAACATATTCTTATTCTTCTTCTGATTACTTTGCTGGTTATTCTGCTTATTTCCGTAAAGAGAAAAACGAAGCGTCTGAAACAGCAATTAAGTGTCCAGCAAACAGAAGCAGAAACGTTTAAGAACCAAATTCTTGCCAACATCAAAAAAGATATTCCGCATGGTGAAATACTGCTTATCAAGAAGTTCAGAAGTTTATTTGAAGATTCTACATTTGCAGGCGTCACGATCTATAGTCATTTGAAATTTGAAACTGCTAAAGGTTTTAAAAAAGTAGATTATTTTATCGTTTCTCCAAAAGGTCTATTCGTTGTTGAATCTAAAGGCTGGAAAGGCATTACATACATTTACAGCAATTATTACGATGATATTTTCAAAAAAACAGCGTATAGTTCTTTTGGCGTTGGGAGCAGCTTAAATATCAAGGTTTTCAATGCACAGCAGGACGCGGATAACATAGGTAAAATACATCTTTCAACTTATAGTAACCCAGTTGCTCAAGCCCGCGAATACAGCGGGTTCTTGGCTGGCATTTTGAAGGTTCAGTCAGTAAGAAACATTGTGGTTTTCAGCAACGGAATTGACTATGATGTTTTGTATAACGATGAACCTATAGGTATTATCGCCGTTGATAGTTTTACCAGCATCATGACAGATGTAAACTTGAAAGAGTTTTTTATTAGCCTGCCTCAGCCGGAATACGCCATTGATGTGCAGGGTACTATTGATTTTGTTGATAACAATTTACACTACAAATTCAAGTTGGATAACAACAACTACCAGCAGGCACCTTTTATATCTATCTAGACCTATCTTAAACACAAAAAGCGGGGGCGACGGCTTCCGCACGGGTTACTTTGGCAATTTACCACCCCTGCCCCCCCGAATCAGCAAGCTCAAATCCGGCAAGGCTCTGTTCTTCTTCGCTTGTTGTGGCATTCTTGAAAAACGTCACCATGAGCCCTGCCAGCAACGCCAAGATAAGCCGTGCGTAGAATTCCTGGCTGATGTTAAACAAGCCGTATTCCATTATCAGGCCTGCGGCAACGCCCGTCAGGATTTTCTGGGGCAGCAGCTTTTTTATCACGTCGCTGTTGTATAGCATGAAACCAAGTGCGAAGCTCAGCAGCGTGACGGTCAAGGCAATGAACAACACCCTTAGAATTTTATAATGGCCAGGCTCGCTTTCATCGTTGCCCATGTTGCCGAGCAAGTTCCGGCTCTCGTCTTGCCCTATGCGTATTTTGGCCAGCGTCCCCGACAACTGGCTTATGTCCTCCACATTGTAGTGCTCGCCGCCTGTGAGGCTGGAAAGCTCTTCAAGGAGCCCGGTGCCTTCGAACCGATTGAATGCAAAGCCTACTGTGTTCAAAACGATGCCCTTTTGGCGGTACGTGTCCGTAACATGCTGGACATCGACTTTGCTTTCGCCGTCGGACAGCAAGACCACGGTTGCCCTTCTTTTGGCGTCCACGCACAAGCCGGCTGCGCTTGTCAGTGCACCTTCAATATCCGTCCCGCCTCCGGATTTTAGCGAAGACAACGCCATTTCAACGTTTCTCTTGAATTCATCGTCCGCCTTCCCAAGAGGCACTGCTACGTCCGTAGAACGCGAGAAGACAATCACGGCAGCTTGGTTTTTTTCAGTCAGCCCGTTTACAAAAGACACTGTTGATGCAAAGCGCTCCTTGTCCGGATCGGTGCTCTTCGTGCTTCCCGAATTGTCAATTGCAAGAATATAGTCGTCGAAAGCCTGGCGCGGCGCATTTTCCGGGGCATAGCCGTACACGAACTGAAGCAGGCACCCGACTGCAAAGAAAAACAAGGCACTCGTAAGCGGCAGCCTTTTCAGCGAATCCTTCCAGTGGCTGCGTGTCCAGTACTGCGTGTTGAGCCTTGCGTCGATCTTTTCGCAGGCCAGAACCGAAAGCGAAATAAAAAGCATTAGCTGCGCGAAGTACATGCCCACCAGCAACACGCTGCTGACAGAGGCGCCAAAACGCGCTATCAGCATTTCGCCTGTGGCAAACCCTGCAGCGGCTCCTATCAGAGCGCCGATTAAAAGCAATAAGTTAAAATGCCGTCCACCTTTCATATCTACCAACCTCCCTTTGCTGTAACTGCAACTACCAGCAATCCAAAGACCATTGACATTGCAGTCTTTGTTTTCTTGAATTTGTTGTCCCCTATGCCGTTTTTATAGTTGATCATCCACATCGCCACGCTTGTGAAAGCGAACATTGCAGCGATGATTGATATTTTCTGTCCGCAAGAGCCGCCATACACGGCGAATAAGCCCCCCGACACTGATATCCCCAGCAACAGCACCTGCCAGAACACAGCGTCTTTAAGCCATCCCCTGAAGATCTTTATCTGGCTGCCTGTCATTTTTCCCGCCTCCTTACGCCAATATCAGCACAAACGCATAAAACGCCCACGCAAAGTACTGAACCGCTAAAAAACCCTTGATGTTGTTGTACCTTTTTCTGGCAAACGATGCTGCGGCCAAGACAAAAACAAAGGCAGAGAACACGTTTGCAAAAGCTGCCGCCATCGTGCAAATGCCGCTGCTTGGCATCCCAGAGCTGAAATGCATGGTAAACAGCAAAGTCATCGCAAAAATCAGCCCGCTCATGAAAAGCGTCGCCAGGTTTGCCGAGCCCTGCATGTATATGTCTTTCAATGCCTGCCGCTCAGCACCTAAAGCCAATGCCCCAGGGCGCGTAAAATAGCAGTGCGCTTTCGTGTAGTCCCTCAGCAAAAAGCTTTTTGAACTGTAATGCAGCATTCCAAGCATCGCAGAGGCTTCTGCGCAGCCCATGCCCGAAGCTGCTGACAGGTACTCCACCGCTTTGTTCATGTTCTTCTCAGTGCCCAGCTCCCCAAGGTAATAGCACCTGCCGAGCAGGTAAAAACCCGTTGGGACGCCTGCCCTGCATAGCCTTGCAACCGCAGCAGTTGCCTCGCGCACTGCCGCCGCTTCTTCTTCTTGGGTTGCGAAACCGGCTTCTGCGAGCCTTTTTGCCAAGCTCCTGACCCGCTCCTCTTCGTATCTAGCCAGCTCGTTTGGCATGACGGCATGAAGCCTTTTTTCAATACCTGCTTCTTCAAGCACGAAGCCGTCTTCTACTGCAAAATCCAGCCCGCATGCATTGAGAACGTCCATTACCAGCTGCAGCGCCGTTTGGTGCGCAAGCCCTGTGGACGCAGCGACATCGTGGACGGCGTTGTCAACGTCGACCAAGTTCAACCCTTCCTCTGTGTTTGCAGCGAAATCGCCAATGTTGCTGCTTGCCACGGCAAGCAGCAGCCGGTGTTTTGCCGCATTGCCGATTTCCTGCCCTTCAAGAGCCTCGAGCATCCGATCCGGGTCGTTGAACACATCTGTGCCGTTTTTGTCAACAATGGTTTTTAAAACATTCTGTAATTCCACGGCTGCCTCCTTAACTGCAACTGTAATAATTGCATTCCAATGCGTTTTTCCAGTCCCAAGGCGAATAAAACCGTGGGTTTTTGGCTTTCCTAAGCGCGTTTGCAGGTTTGAAGGCGCTTTGGAACATGCCCCTTAACTCGCCGGAGAGCCTCTGCCATCTGATTTCGTAAATTTCGGGCTCTCCGCCGCCAAGCCTGTTTGACGCGTCCCAGGGGTCAAAAATGAAGACCGGATTGCTGTGATACGCCTTCATCCAAGCTGAGTGCTCTTTTTCGTTGCCGTTGGGTTCGCCTTCCAAAATGCCTCCCGCGTAGGGCAGCCTGCCGACAAGCAGCTTGAACAGTATGGCCGCCATTGAATAATAATCGGACGCCAAGTCCATGCTGCCCGCCCCGCTGCTGTAATAATGCGTGTCCGCATAGTCGCTTGTTATCCTCGAATTTTCAACAAAACTGCAGTCCTGCAAATCCTGCGCAGAGTGCATCGAGAAGCTGAAGTCGAATTTGACCTTGCACATGTTTGGCTCATAGTGCATGTTTTCATACGAGAACTCATGGTACGCGTATTTCGAGGCGCTGCATGAGCACCAAGCTTTAAGCAGACTATCGGCAACCCCACGGACCCTGTCGTTCTCAAGGCCCAAATAGCAACCACTGTCAGGCCAGTAATTCTGCGGAGTGCTGTCCATGTCCAGGTTCGACAGGAATGGGGTCAGCCTTGAGTATTCGCTGTGCGGGCGATATGGGAAAACCAGCGCAGGCATTGGATTTCCTCGCTCATCGGCCACATCCACTATGTCCACCGGCCAGATGTAATGCATTGTGTTAACCGGTTTCCGTATTATGTTTACCCAATGCTTAGTGTCAAAAACCCCTGCAAGCCCGCTTGGCACAGCCCTCATGTAAAACACCTCGCCGCTTTTTCCGCCTTTTCGCAGCGCCGGCTTCACGTGCCTCAGCAGTTTCACGGTTTTGCCAAAGACCTCGCTCTCTGACCCGTCGCAGTAGTACAGGTTGCACCCGCTGGCCAAACTGAACAAAACCTTTGATTTTTTTATTTCCGAAGCAAAGCCCATATGCTGTTCCTCGCCTTTTTCGCTTTTTTTCCCGCAGGCATGCCCACAGCAGCCGGAATGACGATGCCTGTCATGGCAGCGTAGGCGCTGCCTGTGTCAATCAAAGGCCTGCTGGTCGCCTTTTCCAAGTATCCGGACAATTTTTCTGCAACAATGTCGTTCAGTACAATGCGCCTCCTGACGACTTCCCCCAAGGTCAAGCCGACCTGTTCGTCCATAAGCGCATTTTGGGATATGCCGGAGCTCAGCAGCTCGTTGAGCCTCCTGTGCAAGCCTTCGTCCGAAAGCTTTTCCAAATAATCACCCGAGAGCCCCGAGCAGGCCGTTTCGCAGGCCAGTTTGATCAAGTCAATGGACGTTGACAGCTGATCCCCAAGGCGGGCAAGCACGTCGTCGATAGCCGCTATATCGGCAAAATCATACCATTCGAGCCGTTTTTCGGCTGCTTCCGTCAATACGTTGTTTTTGCCTGTTGAAAGGTCGAAAAAAAGGTGGCTGCTGTTTTTCAGCCTTCGGTCGAATACGACCGCTTTCTGCGCGGAGGGCGGCGCATTGCAAGTGGAAAACGACATTATCCTCCTGAACGAATACGGCACAGACATGCAAATGCAAAACATGGCATACCGCACGGTTTCCTCTGCGCAGTCGCAGATCAGGTGCAAAGCCGCTTTCGTACTGATGCCCTGCGCATGCAGCACGCACCTCGCCAACACCAAATGCATTTCTCTGCTGAGCCCGATTGACTCTGCGGCAGCTGTAAGGGATAGCTTCTCAGACAGCAAAACCTCGTGCGCATCCGGCTTTGTGCTTTCCACGTCGAACCTGAAATTCTCACCTTTTATCCCCAAAACTGCCTGTGGGTTTCGTGCAAACTCGTTTATTCCAATGAAAAAACTGTTCGCGAACATCGAAGGGCGCCCCAGCTGATCCTTGAGGCCGTATTTGATGCGGGTCAGAAACACGCAGTTGCCGTCCGCTTGCAGCTCCGTTACGATTTTCTCCCCCTTGTCCTCTTCGTCAAATTCCGGGTCGTGCACATTGCTGCTCTGAAAACGGGAAAAGCTGGCTACGGCGTCCGCCGGGGCTCCCGGCGACACGTTTACGGTTTGCCATCCGTCACATGTGCCTTGCCCGCCGACCCTCGTGAAGCTTGCCTGGTGTATTTTCATGGCTGCGCACCCCTTTCCTTTCTGAATATAAGGGACATTCTTTTGCGCAGGGTAACATGCTCGCCGCCGCAATCCCCGCGATCTTGGCAGGGCTGTTCTGGGCTGTTTATTTCAGCGTTTACCCCTATGTAGCCGAATTTGTGGAAAAGCCAGAAGAGCGGCTCCTGAATCCTCTTTGGGATGGGCGGCGCAGCCGGCACCTCTTTCTCCTCGCCGCCTGAGACAATCTTATGAGTGGAAGCCCCAATCGCCGAAAACAAGAAATAGTTGTAATTGTCAAAAAGGTTTATCAGATGCGTGCGAAGCTCGGCTTCGTTGTCGTCCACGAACCCCTTCAGCATGCTTTGAAGGCTGTTGTACGAATCGGCGTTGAAGACAGGCAAAAAATGCTTCTGCCCGTCCTGCACATGCTGCACTTCCTCCATGTTCCTGCCGGTTATCTGCAGGGCTGCCGTATCGCCTTTGGAAATGCAGACAGCAAGCGGCATGCTGCGTATATCCTCCTGTTTTTTGTTAGCAAAGCGGTTGTAAATCGCCTCCAAAACCGCCGTTGGCCCTGCCGTGCCATCGTAAAGGCCGCCGCCCCCAAGCTGCACAGGGTCGATCAGCAGCATGATTCCATCGGATTGTTCGACAAAAGGCCCGAAATGCTTCATCTTTTCGTGGTCAACGCAGTTCTCCCCCGCTATGTCGTAAAAAACCACCGTGTTTGTGACTACTTTGCTACCGTTCCTCAAGTTCAGGTCGTAGAAAATAGGCTGGGTCAGCGCCTCCGGCGGGCTTCCCTCCGGAAGCGGTTCCCCCATCGCAACCGGATGGCTGAGTATGAACTCCATCGCCCCTTTGCTCGTCGGAATGGACGTGATGCCCAAGTTAGCTGCAAAAGCCTTGAAGTGCTTGCACAGCTGCGACAGGTACACGGTTTTCCCCGCACCCGTTATGCCTACCACCGAAATGAACTTCGTCTGGTTTTTCCCGTAGGTTCCCGGAAGCGGGTTGTGGCACTGCGGGCAGACGCGCCTGTCCGTTTTCTTCCCGAAGCAGTCGGTTACAGACACGACGAGGCCGTCTTCGTTTTCTTCGGCTTTCCCGCGAAAGAACCTCCCGTGCTCCATGCTTCTTGGGTCGAGCACAAGCCTGAGGTACGGCGCAACTGCGTTTTTGCCGTCTTTGCTCAGGGAAGCCCGCTCGGTGGTCGCACCAAAAACCGACCAGAATTTCTCGTACCGCTCGTCTTTTTTCGCGAGGAAACAATACTTGGCCTTGAATGCTTCCAGCAGCGCCCTGTTTCCTGTTTCTTCAATGTCGATCAGAGGCCGCCCAAGGCCGTCAGGGTCGCAGTCTTCTTCTTTTTCAAAAACAGTCTCCATGCGGAAATGCACTTCTTCGTCTTTGAATTTGGCGAAGCAGTACGGGCAAACGATTAATTTTCCTGACACGCGCCTTGTCCCCCTTTCCCAATTGTTTCCGGCGGCTTCCCTATGATTGTTCTATAAAGTAACCGCTCTCCTTGCCGAATTTGAAAACCGGCGGCTTCCCTCCATAGCTTGGCACGAACACCTGCTTGC
>WRJK01000035.1 GCA_009782285.1 Clostridiales bacterium | reverse complement strand
TGTGAAAGAATTACCCGTAATTCCCTGTTACAAATTCTGTCTACACCGGCAACAGCAACTTCACAAGCCTAGCAAAGCAGATTTGACGCAAACCGGATGTTGAAAATCCAAAGTTTGACGGAATTTGACCAATAAGCAGTTGACACTTCCTGGCGCTTCCTGTACAATGCAACAAGAAACATAAATATTCTTGTTACAGAGGAAGGGAGGCAAACATGTACATTGACTATTCCGTCAAAGACGGGAAGACGTACGCGAGGCTGAGCAATTCGGTGAGGAACGGGGGCAGGGTCGAAAAGGAGGACAAGGGCAACCTCGGGAGGGTGCTTGACAAAAACCTCGGCATTTACAGGAGCCGCGAGCGCGGAGTGTTCACGTTCGATTTGGAAACAGGGGCGTACGGGGGCGCGCCGGCCGGCTTTGTCCCCACCGACGTGAGGAAAAACAGGAAAGAGCAGCTGATCCTGGATTTTGGCGACGTTTTCTTCCTTGACTGGTACATAAGGAGCGCCGGGCTGCGCCCGGCCATCGACGCCGTAGGGTACGGGAACATGGACACATTGTACGCAATGATCTGCTACTACGCCGTCTGCTCCATGGCCAACAGCCACGCGGAGAGCTGGTGGGAAGGCAGCTACGCGCGCATTTTGTACCCCAAGGCAAACCTGGCCAGCCAGCGGGTCAGCGATTTCCTCGCTGCGGCCGGCAGCGAGCATGCGCAGAGGAGGTTTTTCCAGGAGTACTTCGGGTGGCTCGGCCGGTCGGGGGTGCAGCTGACGAACATACTGATCGACAGCACCGGCCTGCCCAACAGCATCCATTTCCCGCTGACCGCAATAAGCAACCACAACGGGGAGGTCAGCAACGAGGTGCGCCTCATCTACGCAGTGCACCAAAAGACGGGGCTGCCGATCTTTTTCCGCTACTGCGCGGGCAACGTCATAGACGCGTCCACGCTGACCAGGTGCATCGAGGAGCTGAAAGCGCAGGGGGTTGACGTCAATTTCGCGATTTTGGACGCCGGGCACTACACGAACGGGAACGTCCGCGAATTCTACGACAGGGGGATTTCGTTCATCACCCGGGTGAAAGAGAACTGCACGCTGTACAAGGAAATTGCCGCGTCGCACCTGGGCGCACTGGAAGCAAAGGAGAACCTGGTCGAATACAACGGGCGGTACGCCTACATGAAACGCGTTGAGTGCGAGGCGGAAGGGCACCGCGCGTATGCGTATGTCGGCTTGGACATCGCGCGCAAATCTTCCGAAGCGCAAAAAACGTTCAAGTGCGCGGCCGCAAAGAAAATGAGCACGGGGCAAGTGTACGACGCGATGGCTAAGCAGGGCGTTTTCATGCTTGTCTCGTCCCGCCGGATCGCAAAGGAAAAAGTGCTGCCGCTTTACTGCACGAGGCAGCAGATTGAGCAAGTGTTCGACATCGGCAAGAACTACGCCGACATGCTGCCAATCCGGGTGCACAGCGAAGAAACGTTCCGCGGGCACCTGCTGCTGACCTTTGTCGCTGCAGTCGTCATCAAGAAAATCCAAGATTCGCTGGCGAAAACGCCAATAACGCCGATATCGCTCTTCCAAGACTTGCGGAACCAAAAATGCAAAGTCTTCGAGGACAGGGTAATTACAACGGAGGTGTTTAAAAAAGCGAACGACTGCTACAAGCATTTCAAGCTGGACTGCCCTGTTGTGATTCAACGGCAGCGGTTCAATTTGTAGACAGAATTATTAGGCGGGAATTACGGATTACATTACAAATTTTCTTTAATTTTCTCAATACATTCATGTAAAACATTTCCAGAGATTAAGTAGATATTACTAACAAAGTGTTATAATTTCATGCCATCCCGAGACACGGCCAAGCAGGAAAGAGTAACGCAATTACGAGATTAAGAATAAAAGACATATGTGAAAAAGGAAACACTGGCGATGAGGAGGCAATAACATGATGACTCAAGATAGAGTTAAGACCCTTATAGAAGTTTTGTGTTCTGATCAGGAACGTTCTGAAAAACTTGTCGGGCTTGGATCAAGCGAGGCATGGGAACAAATCAACATTCTTGGCTATGATTTCACGCTGGATGAAATTCAAGAGTTTGGTATGCTGGTAAGGGAGGCGCAAAAGAGTTTTGCCATTGATGAAGAGCTTTGCTTAGAGGCGCTAGACGAAGTGGCTGGCGGCAGGGAAAGCTTTGGTGTAAATCTATGGGCCGCAAATTTTTCTGTCAATTGGTAGGGCTTAAAATGGACTTGGTAAAATACGCAATCATTTCAATGGTTCTATTTGTGCTTGTTTTTTCAGTGAGCACACCGATTTTTGCCACTGACTCACCACTACGCATTCCAGAGGATCGACTTGGACAAACAATTGACGCCTATGTCGAAGAACACAAGAGTACAACAGCCGCAGTGTCAATTGCAGTGTTCACAAAAGACAACGTTCTTTTTGAGGATGCTTACGGCTATGTCAACATAGAGGAAGAGATAGAAAACAATGCCGACACAGTAATTGAATGGGGCTCAATAACAAAGCTGCTCGTATGGGTAAGCATCATGCAGCTGGTGGAAGAAGGAAAAATTGATCTGAATGAAGATATCCGGACTTACCTGCCGAATGATTTTTTGAGCAAACTAAAGTACGATGATCCAGTTACCATGATTCATCTGATGAACCACAATGCAGGCTGGCAGGAGGTAATTCTAGGCATGGTTGTGATAGAAGGGGTCAAGACAATGGAACTGGGAGATGCCTTGCAAGCCATGGAACCAGTGCAGGTATATCGGCCGGGCGAGTACACAGCGTACTCCAACTATGGCGCGGCACTGGCGGGGTATATTGTTGAGCAGGTTACGGGCAAACCTTTTTCCGATTATGTTTATGAGAACATTTTTATTCCATTGGGAATTAAGCATACTGCGCTCAAGCCTGACTGGTCGGACAACCAATGGGTCAAAGATCGCGGAGGGCAGCTTGTTCGCTATACGACTGATTTACAAAACTTGGGCACACAGCCGTTCCAGACGCCGCTGTATCCCTGCGGTCAGGCAACAGGGACTATTTCAGATTTGCGCAAGTTCGCTATGGCACTGCTTCCTGACGAGAATGGTGGAACGGTGTTGTTTGGGAAAACTGAAGCATTGGCAGCACTATATGCTCCATCTTCTTATTTCCCCGATGGGAAAACGGCTAGGTTTTGCCATGGCTTTTGGGCACTGGTAGGCTGTCGAGGCTTTGTAATAGGACATGCTGGAAATACAACCGCCTGTTCGTCAATGCTGGCTATTGACCCAATTGCCGGAGTGGGTGCCGTTGTTATGACAAACCAGCAACAAGAAGGCATTTTCAACTATAGATTACTATATAAAATACTCGGGGAGAAAGAACGTTTAGGTGGCGGCAGCTTTACTGAGGAAGACATTTCGGGTGTTTATACCCCGTCGCAAAATATATACAAGGGCACCCTTAAAATTATCAGAATATTTCAAACAACCCCGGTTTTTAGAAACGACGAAGGCTTTTTGTACAATCCTATAGGAGGGGCTGCGTTTGAATATGTGGCACCGGGAGAATATAACATATTGATGGGGGACAGAATTATGCCGGCTTATGCTGAATTCGACCAAGCCGGAAAGGTTGTGAAATTGTCAATAACTCCTATGGATTTTATTCCGACAAGTTGGGGCAAGATTATTTTTGACATTGCTTCCTTGCTGTTTCTTGCAATTGCCGGACTGTATGGATTGGCAACCCTAATGGTTATGCTAATTCGAAAGATCAGAAAAAGGCAGCAGCTAATGGGTGGCTTGCGTGTAGCCGTATGTGGGTCGGCTTTTGCAGCATTGATAAATTCGGTGATATTGTTGTCCTTGGCAATTGTCATAGTTCAAGGAGTGCTGTTCATCTTTTTTGCACTTATGTCAGTTGTATGCGTCCCGGTAATGCTGTTTAGAGCAATTCGGCTTGAGCTGTCGAAAAAGCAAAAATGTATGCTGACAGTTACCTCTGCTGTCGGGCTTGTCACGGCGTTCAATATTATCTACTGGCAACTGTGGATGTTCTGGGTATGAACTTGCCCAGCGTTTTCTTGTTTTCTGTTCGTCAGCTTGTTTTCTTTGATTAAGTCAGTTGCTAGAATTGTTCATGCTTCAGCTGGGCTTTGGATGCGTTACCATTGACGCGAAGTGCCTATTTATGATAATATCTAGGAAGCAAAGCAATACAACAAAGGAGACGTCCAAATGCACATATTCGACGTTGCGGTCTAGCAATTATGGACGACGGCATGTATTACGAGATCGACTATGACGCCAGCCCCATACCGGGTGTAGGCAAGTTCGTGCAAAGGCCGCAAAAAATCAGGGAGGCGCCAAAAGACGAAATAAGAGGTATATTTGGCCAGATGAGGGACATTGCGAGGGCGCACCGCGAGGCATACGATTTTTCGAGGTTCTTTGACAGGCGGGTTCGCCAAGACAATGCAGAAGTCTTTTATAAGCAAGCCTTGTTCATGAAAGATTTTACAGACAACTATACGGGCATCACCCAGTTTTCCCAGTACTTCCCATATTACCAGATGATGGGCTACGAACAGCTCCGGACGTATTTTACGTGGCGCACTGAGGTCAGAAAAGGGAACGTGGCGGAAACGTCCTTGTCCTACGCTTTTCTGTACATGTACGAACTGCTGGGGAACATCGGGGCAGAAGGCCCCGAGGACGCGCTGGGCAAGCTGATGTTTTTCTGGAGGGCTTTCCGCGCCTACAACATAACCATTGACAAGTACGTATTGCGATGGCTCAAGGACTACCATATCTACTATGAGCTGCCGCAGTCGTTCAAGGAATTCGTTGAGAAAAACAACTTGGTGAAGAGCTACCCGAAAATGGCGGACGCAGAAGACAACTTCGACCTGTTCTGCGCCATTTCAAAATACGACATCAGGAAATCCACCTTTTTCGCAAGCGGCAACGAGAAGCTGGTCAAGGAGTGTTTCAACTTTGTTGCAGAAAGGCTCAGGCAAGCGTTTGTTGACAGCGGCATCCAGTTTGACGAGTCAGTATTTCAGCCTACGAAGAGGTTGTCTGCCTGGGTGCCGTTTCAGGACGCGCTATTCTACCAGCGGTTAAAGCAGCCGGACAGGCGGATCGTGCTGTCTGAAAACGAAATCTACATATGCAGGCAAAACGAATGGGCGTTCAGCACAGTTGTCGCAGACGAAAGCGGAAAGCAGCTGATCGGCTACGTCATGAGGCAGATGGAATCCGTCTTGAGGGAAGCTACGGGGTACAAGATAAAGCTCTCTGCCAATATCGGCATGGATGCCCATCCGTCGGTAGGCAAGTTGAGCGAAGCAGGAAGACCGCTTGAAAGCATTGTTGAGCAAGCGACGCGGGAGTTCTACCGTGAGGCGACAAAGACGGTAGTAAGGGTGGATCCGGGAGTGCTGTCAAGAATCAGGCAGGAGGCGCTGGCTACGCAGGAAAAACTGACCGTGCAGGAACAGAAAGAACAGGAAGACCCTGCTTTGGCGCCGCTCAACCTTTCACTTAAGGCAACCCGAGACACGCCAACCATTGAAATCGAGCCGGCCGAGGCACTAGGCCTGTGGGAGAGTTTGCGGAGTGCTTTAACTGAAACCGAGAAAAAAGCTCTGGCGGCGGCTCTGCATGGCGAAAAGGAAATCAAGGAGTTCGCAGAAGAGCGGGGCGTCATGCTGGAAGTGCTGGTCGACGGGATCAACGAAAAAGCCATGGATCATGTGGGCGACAGCCTGCTTGGCGAGGGCTTCGCTTTATTCGATGAATATATAAAACTAGTAAAGGAATTAATAATATGAGCGCAGCAAGCCAAGTGCCAAGCAGGATAGCAAGTATCCTGATCAACGCCTTGAAAGGCGGCGTTGTGCCGCGAGTGGGCCTCGAATACATTACAGTTGGCAGGGCTCAGGAAATCGCCACCATCCTGC
Source organism: Clostridiales bacterium (assembly GCA_009782285.1). Taxonomy (GTDB): domain Bacteria; phylum Bacillota; class Clostridia; order Peptostreptococcales; family Anaerovoracaceae; genus WRJK01. The sequence goes on along the minus strand of WRJK01000035.1, from coordinate 21,670 downwards.
ACGACATCGACATGATAGAGGACGGCGGTGCGTCGTTTCGCTTCATTGTGGGCAAATACGGCAGCGGAAAGAGTTTTTTGCTTCAGACGATCCGCAACTACGCTACAGCCAAGGGTTTTGCGGTAGTAGACGCCGACCTTTCGCCTGAGCGCCGCTTTGCCGGGACAAAAGGGCAGGGGCTGGCTACATACAAGGAGCTGATCAAAAACCTTTCTACAAAATCAAAGCCCGACGGCGGGGCGCTTCCGCTGGTGCTGGAAAAATGGATTTCAGGGGTTCAGGCTGCCGTAAAGGCAGGGACAGGTGCCAGCGGCGGCGAATTCGACGACTTGGTCGAACGGCAAATATACGCGGTTGCTGGCTCTCTCGAGGGGATGATCAACGGGTTCGAGTTCGCAAAGGCAGTGGTCACATACTGGAAAGCGTACCAGCAGGACGACGCAGCAATGAAATCCAGTGTGCTAAAATGGTTTCGGGGGGAATACCCCACGCGCAAGGAAGCAAAGGACGAACTGGGCATAAATTTCATTGTAAACGATGAAACTTGGTACGATTTCCTTAAGATATTCGCCTCGTTTCTGGTCGGCGCCGGGTACAAAGGGATGCTTGTCGTTATAGACGAGCTGGTCAATATTTTCAAGATACCGAATTCTATTACTAGGGCGAACAACTACGAAAAAATACTCACCATGTACAACGACGTATTGCAGGGCAAAGCGAGCCATATCGGTTTCCTCATGGGCGGTACGCCCCAGTGCATTGAGGACAGGTACAAAGGCGTGTTCAGTTACGAAGCGTTGCGTTCCCGCCTTGCAGAGGGGCATTTTGCCACCGCCAGCCTAAAGGACATGTCGGCACCTATCATCCGGCTGCAGATGTTGTCCCAGGAAGAGATGTACATCCTTGTCGAAAAGCTGCGAAACATACATGCCCAGATGTACAACTACTCGCCCTTCCTGTCCCATGACGAGCTGGTCTATTTTCTGACTGTGGAATACAACCGGGTGGGCGCAGGCACGCACATCACTCCTCGGGAGATTATCCGCGATTTCATCGAACTGGTAGGCATCCTGCACCAGAACCCGCAGGAAAGCGTTTCGGGGGTTCTGTCGGGCAATAGCTTTGAATTGGCAAAAGCCGGGCTGTCCGACGAGGAGATACACAGTGAATTCAAGGAATTTGAGGTATAAAGGTTATGGACGCGTTTAGCAGGCTTGCGCCGTTTATTCAAGACTTCATCTATCAAAACAAATGGGAGGAACTGCGCGGCATCCAAGTAGCCGCCTGCGAGGTTGTATTAGACAGCGACGACAACCTGCTCCTTTCTTCAGGAACTGCATCAGGCAAGACCGAGGCGGCTTTCCTGCCTGTATTGACAGAGCTTTTCAACAAGCCGTCTGGTTCGGTGGGTGTCATGTACATATCTCCGCTGAAAGCCCTGATCAACGACCAGTTCAAGCGGCTTGAACAGATGCTGTTGGATTCAAACATCGCTGTCACAAAATGGCATGGCGACGCATCGCAAACGAAAAAAGACAGGCTGGTAAAAAAACCAGAAGGGCTGCTGCAAATCACGCCGGAATCCTTGGAGAGCCTCATAACCAACAAGCGGGGCGCCTGCCTTTCGATGTTCTCGGATTTGCGGTTTGTCATAATCGACGAGGTGCACTACTTCATGCGGGACGTCCGGGGCATTCAACTGCTTTGCGTGCTTGAACGGCTCAAACAGCTTACCGGCGTAAACCCTAGGCGCATTGGGCTTTCGGCTACTTTGGGCGATGTATCCCCGGCTCAGAACTGGCTCAACACTAGCACCGGGCGGGAGTGCGCTGCACCCATTGCAGACGAGGGGAAAAAGCGCATTAGGCTGCATGTCGAGCGTTTCGTGAACTATGCCGAAGAGCGCGACCTTGTGGAGAGGGACAGCGGCGGCAATGTTGTAGGCGTCTGCGCAGGAGACATAGGCGACCGTGAGCATTATGAATACCTTTTCAAGCAAACCCTCGACAAGAAGACCATCATCTTCACGAACAGCCGAGAAGAGACGGAGTTCGTCATGGCGCATTTGCGCGAGATCGCCCTGAAAAACAAGGCACCTGACGTATACAGGGTGCATCACGGCAATGTTTCAGCACTGATTAGGGAAAACACGGAGGACGAAATGAAATCCGCCGATGAGAAAATCGTCACAGGCGCCACCGTAACGCTGGAGCTTGGCATCGACATCGGCTCTCTCGATCAAGCTGTCCAAGTCGGGGCTCCGCTCAATGTCTCCAGTTTCGCCCAGCGGCTGGGCCGGTGCGGAAGGCGCGGCCAAGTCCCCCAGCTGCTTTTCACTTTTGTAGAAAGCATCAAGATAAACTCTGCCGACGTGCTTGGCCCAATCAACTGGGAATTCATCAGAACCATCAGCATCATCGAGCTTTATTTGAAAGACCACTGGATGGAACCGATCCCGCCTCAGAACCACCCATACAACCTTCTGTACCACCAGTCAATGAGCTGCCTGAAAAGCAACGGCGAGATGTCTGCGGCAGGGCTTGCCCAGTCGATGCTTTCTCTTGGCTGCTTCAAAAACATAACCCAAGACGACTACAAGAGGCTGCTTTCCCACATGATCGAGGAAAACCAGCTGCAGCGCACCGAGCATGGCGGGCTGATCATCGGGCGCGAAGGTGAAAAGGTGATAAACAGCCACAAATTCCTGACGGTGTTCCCGGCACCGGAATACCTGCTGGTCAAAGACGAAAACCGCACCATCGGCACGGTTGACAAGGCTTACCCGGTGGGCACTCGTTTTGCGCTGGCAGGAATGGCGTGGGAAACGGTTGAAATAAACATAAAATCGAAAGTCATCTTTGTGAAAAGGGTTCCGGGCATATCGGTGGTGGACTGGGACGTGGACTTCAATGTCGAGCTTCACACCGTCCTTGTCCGAAAAATATGCAGCGTGTTGAAGGACGAGGCAGCATATCCCTACCTGAGCGTCCGCTGCCAGGAAAGATTGGCTGAAATCCAGTACATTGCCCAAAACAGCGGCATATTGGACAACCTTGCAACCGCGCTTTCAGACAAAAAATACGCCATCTTCCCTTGGGTAGGCACAAGGCAGCTGATGACGCTCAACTATGCTTTGCGGCACAGAAAGATCAAAAGCAAGCTGCCTTGGATCACCTGCGTTTACCTTGAGGTGATTTTTGACGGAACCAAAGAGGAACTTGAGGGCGTTGTCAGTGAAATCCTCAGCAGCGACCTTGACCTTTATGCCCTGCCGCTGCCGGACAAGCTGCAGGTCGACGGGAAGTACAATGAATTCGTCCCGCCTGATCTTTTACGTAAGCAATTCATTGAGGACTACCTTGATTTCGAAGGGCTCAAGGAGGGGCTTCAGGGAGTTAAGTCGTCTGTTTCAGAATAGCTATCATTTTTTTAGCGAGTGTGTTATATTATTAACAATCCTACTTGAAAGACAGGTGTTGTTGGCATGATACCATTGAAAATCGAGACATTGTTGGCAGGGCGCGTCGTTGAGCAAGATCGCGTCGAATATAAAAAGGGCTGGAATCCTCAAGATACGATTCATTCAGTGCCATTCGATGACCGAATAAACCGATTGGCAACGATAGATCATATCAGGCGCGGCTTTTTGGAGGACTTTCTACGGGAGAGCAATAGTTCACTGGTATCTGAACTGAACACGAGGCCTATGGAAGACATACTGATTTGATTCAAGGTTTTGACTATCGGAACAGGTCATCAAGCGTCACTTCGGACTGCACAGAAGCCGTATGGCCTTTTTCTGTCAATCCGTATGTGGTCACCATAGTGACATGGACAGCCTTGCGAGTCTCAGTTTCAGCCAAAAAGGCGGTGCGCTTGCGCTGCAAGTCCTGATCGTCTTTTGCGGTCAGTGTGATTGGGTGCAGCGAATACTTCATTTCGCACAGATTGATGACTCCATCCTTTCGGGAAATCAGCAAATCAATTTGAGCACCCGGCTGGCTTTCTTTGCTTCGCCACGAAAACACTTCGGTTGAAATGCCGGATATGCCGAGCTTTTGCTTGATTTGTGCCAAATGGCGCAGACATAGCAGCTCGAACGCATTGCCACTCCAGGCGCGCCTACCTCCGTCGTCAATCAGATTTGTCCAATAGTAATCGTCTTTTGTGCGGTTGTCCTTGACATATTTCAGCCAGTACAGCGTAAACGGGTCGACGAGCCTGTAATATGCATTGTTTTTTGGTTTTGTGAAGTCTGAATACTTTTCGATAAAACCGCATTGTTCAAGTTCGCTAAGGGTTCTTGTCAGATTGCCGCCGCCGGGTATTTTTGCGGTTTTCATAATTTCGTCACGAGTCATTCCGGCTTTCGTTTTTGACAAGGCTGAGACAATGAGCATGTGCCTGTCCGAAGCGCGGAACAAAGAGCGGTACACTTCGTTGAATTCGTTTTTTAGGGGAGCGTTATCCGCAAACAGCAACCTGTCGGTGTTCTGAGTGGGTCCGAGGCTTTTTTCAAACATGTTCAGGTAGTAGGGAACGCCGCCAAATACCATAAGGCTTTCTGCAATTTGGTACCTGTTCATTACGACGCCGATATCATTGAAGAAAGCTTCGCTCTCAGCGAGGGAAAAAGGCGCAAGCCAAATGCGCCCTGTAACCCGGTTGTGGAGCCCGCCTTTGTTTTCAAAGAGGTTTTTCACGATCCATGACGCTGACGAACCGCATACGACCAGCATGATGTCGGCTCTGGCAGAAGCAAACGTATTCCAAAAATAATCCAGCGCCGGCAAAAAATCGGACTTGGGAGCGTCAAGCCATGGCAATTCGTCAATGAAGACGACCTGCCTTTTTTCGCGCTGTGTTTTAAGCAGCCTCCGAAGTTTGCCAAACGCGTCTGCCCAATTGCTTGAGGCCGGCTTTAACTCGCCGCCGAATTCTGCGATTGCATCGTCAAATTGCTGGAGCTGATAGGCATTTGTGACGTTTTTTCCGATTGCCCCGGAAAAATAGAAAGCCATGTCCTGAAAAAACAGTTCCCTTACAAGATAAGTTTTTCCTATGCGCCTTCGTCCCGTAACCGCAATGAATTCGGGTTTGCCGGAATGAAAATACCGGTTCAGCTCAGCTTGCTCTTGTATGCGCCCAACGATCTTCATGTTGCACCTCCGTCCAAAACATGGTTTATTATATCATGTTTGGACGGGAAATCATAGCTTTTTTTGCATAATTTCATATTCTCCGTCCAAAACAGCCTCAAAAATCCATGTTTTGGACGGATCATCCAAGCTTTCCCGTCTTATTGCCCGGCAACTTCCATGTGAATTCCGGGATGGTCGTTGATGACCATGACCGGGCAATGCGCTGTTTGAACAATGCGGAGGGATACGCTTCCTTGGAAGAGGTTCGAAACTGACCCTAAGCTGTGGCCGCCTGTGATTATCAGGTCGACGTTTTCGATAAGAGCCGCTTTGACAATTTCTTTTGCAGGTTTCCCATGAAGCACGATGGTGCTTACGTCAACACCTTCAGCATCGGATGCGCTAAAGGTAGAATCAATGATTTCTTTTGTGATTGCGTTGAGTTCGTCCATGTTGATCAGTTTGCTGGCTGTTGCGTAGCCGCCCCATGTGTCCTCCGGGGAGATTGCGACGTGAACCAGCAAAACCTCAGCTCCAGACAGCTGCGCCAAGGACAAAGCGTGCAGGTACGCTTTCTTTGACGAGTCCGAACCGTCAATCGCTACAAGGATTTTTTTATAAACCATGTAAGGGACTCCTTCCTTTTGTGTTTTAATTCCTAATCGTATACCGATGGTACAATTATATCAGCAGCTTACGCGTTTGGGAAGCGGAATATCAAATAAATCAATCCATTCTTGTCAAATATAGCCGGTTAAGATATAATATTATGGGCTTACAAGGGTGAAGTTCGAGTGACGGCTGAGCCGCTCACAATAAAAATTTTAAAGGAGGAAAAAACAATGCAAATCAAACACAGACTTAAGAAAACCACGTCGTTGCTGCTTGCGGTGACGATGGCAGCCTGGCTGCTTGCCGGCATGTCGCTGGCGGTATTCGCAGAGGATGACGACGGCTATAGCATAGACGATGTTCTAGGCGGTAGAATTTTAAAACCTTTTACTCTTGCGGGTTCCTTTGAGGGCGGCGCAATCAACGGCTATACTGTCAACGCAAACAATTCTGCCTACCTGTGGAACAGCGCGACTGACAAGTTTGAACCTGTGGAAACTTCAGCAAGCGTTGTAGTGGGCAATTTTGTCCAGCTACGCGATGTGACGAGAGACGGGAGAGTAGACGGTATATTGGTCGTGTCATGGAAGGACAGCGGAGACTACTGGGACAGCGGCATGCATTGGAACGACGACTTTGACGACGATGGCGCGTTTTCCGACGGGCAGGAATGGCGCATCCCCTTTGGAGAAAGGCTTTTGGAGGAGTACGGAGTTGACGGCGCGGTTGTGGACTATGGCAATATTTTGGACTATGCCGATTTGGAAAACAGCACATACTGGCCGCAGCACGACTACTACAACGCCACTTCCAGCGACACGCTCACCATGCTGACCGGGTTTGCCACTACGCAGCAAGCCACCGGCTGGGCCTGCGGCCCCACATCTGCCGTCATGGTGATGGATTGGTTCGGGCTAAGAGGCGACTTGAACGAAGAAGATTTGGCAGCTCTCCGACAAAAATCGTCCCAAGGCGGGGCCACCAACCTTCAGCAGATGGTCAATATCTTTGAAGGCCTGAACGAGCTGGACGCCAAGGGCATAGGCGAATGGGGCAAATGGGAAATACTGTCAAGTTACGACATTGTGAAAGACTACGGCATCGCAAAACCGGTCGGAGGGAAATACAACCTCATGTCGGTGGGTGAGCTGATGGACGGCACGCTGATAAAGGAACTGTTGTCGGCGGGTATACCGATTCTTATTGGCTGGAACAGTTTTGGAGGCCACTGGCAGGTAATCATCGGTTACGACGACATGGGCTCCGACGACACGAAAGACCATGTGCTGATACTTGCCGACCCCTACGACACGACGGATCACAGGAACGACGGCTACAACATCCAGTCCCTCGAACGTTTCGTCTACGACTGGAGTGCCGGGTTTGACACCGACTTCAGGCACGGCATCTTTGTGGCAGCAGTTCCGGAGGGCTGGGAATACGAACCAGTTTACGGCGATGGCATTGCAGAATACAGGGACGGTTACGACGGCGACGACGGGGACGACATGAAACTGAGCTACGGGCGCACCGCAGTTGACATCCAGAAGTATTATCCAACCACGCCCTACAGGGGCGACAACGGCCTCGCCGGAGCGGCTACCGGTGGTTATGAGCGCGTACCGAACGATTTCGTGAATGTGTCGCCATACTACGCCCATTTTGACTATTACAATATGGAAAGCAGCGACAACCTCGTCATCCTTGAGAATTTCAAGACCCAGCAGCAGACCACAGAATGGACTTGTGGGCTTACATCTGCCCTTATGGCGCTGGAGTGGCATGGCGCAAACCCGGGGCTTGCCAAACTGCTGAACGGGTACAGCGAGGAAGAGCTGGTTGCAGTAGCAGACGCTTATGGCATTGATGTGTATGAACTGCTTGACGACCGGATGACCGAAATCAATCTGGCGCAGCTGCGTGGGGACGGACGCCAGAATCCAAGTGCCACCAATTTGGACGACATGAAAAGCATTTTCAACAACCTGAACAACGACGAGGAGTACCTGAACGCCGTGGCGTTGGCTAATAACTGGGACACCCTGAAAAAATGGTCGTTTCTGACTACAGACGACCTTACAAGGGGATATGTTGTAGATGAGGCCGGTGTGCGGCACTTTTTGGAAGAGGGTGCCGCTGACGATGGGTTGATTCCCTACTATCTGAATCAAGGCTGCCCGATACTCATCGGCTGGAACGAATGGGGCGGCCACTGGCAGGTCATCATCGGCTATGACGACATGGGCACGGAGGACACCCAGGATGACGTTTTGATCTTGGCAGATCCTTACGACACCACTGACCACAACCAAGACGGATATTACTTGGAGCCCTTTGAGCGTTTGGTCTTTGGGTGGGGTGCCGACTTCGACCGCAGGGGCAGCAACGTGTTCCTGATCCCTTGGCTTATAGAGACAGGCATTCCCATTGACGAAAACGCAAAGTCGTCCGATGCGGTCAAGATTGCCTCTGTACTAAACGCCAACCTGAGCGCGGCGCCTGTAAGCGGCATTGAGGGCGACGTGGAATTCACGCTGTCAGTCAGCCATGCGAAAGACCTGCTGGCGCTTGAACTCGAATTTACCATAGATGCCGGCATGCTGTCCGGCAAAGGCACCGAAACGCTAAACGGGTTTGTAGCTGTTGACGGCATTGCATGGAGAAGCTTGGGCGCCAACACTTGGCGGGGCACTCTTACCGTTGGCTATCCGGCGGGAGACGATGAGACAGGCTATACGTCATATGTGCCTGTGGATGTTGCAAAGTTCATCTTCGCGCCAAGAGCTGTGGGCGAAACAGCCATGAAACTGACAGGCGTAAAGGCTGTCGGGCTGGACGGAGAAACGGTGTTCCTTGATGCTATAATTGTCAATGGTGAAGCTGTTACGGTGATAGAGCAGCTGGTCTGGTCGAAGTACGACCTGAACAAAGACAACAAGGTGGATGCCCTTGATCTCGGCATCATGTTGCTTTACTGCGGGTTTGACTCGGACAGCCCGAATTGGGATACTCTCGTCAAAGTCAACGACTCAAGGGGCAGGCCGGTGACAGCCAGCATGTGCGACGTTAACTCAGACGGGCTGATCGACATGCTAGACCTCATTGACCTTTTCATTCACTACACGAAATGAGAAAAGCGTGACAAAAGGGGACGGTTCCTGTGTCATATGACAAAACGGAACCGTCCCCGTATCACGCTTTTGATTGAGTGTTGCTAATCGTCCCGGGCTTCTATCAGTATTTCTGCCGCCCTGACAGCAACTTCGACGGCATGACTGGGGTCGTGGCACTCTGGGTTGTTAAGCCCGGCGTTTGCGCGCTCTTGGTTCCACACGGCGCTCAGGACGCAGCCTGCCCTTGCACCCAATACCTGGCTGACGATGAAAAGTGTCGCGCTTTCCATTTCGCTGGCGAGGCAGTGCGCCTTGATCCACGCTCTCCATTTGTTTTCCAGTTCGTATCCGGCAGGCATCCTGTCCGGGTCGTGCTGCCCGTAAAACGAATCCTTGCACTGGACAATCCCCGCATGGTAACCATACTTTTTCTCCCGCGCTGCTGCTACAAGGGCGTTTGAAACGTCCAGATGGGCCACAGCCGGAAACTCGACAGGGACATATTCCTTAGATGTACCGTCCATGCGGACAGCCCCGGTAGCGATGACCACATCACCGCCGCAGACGTTCAAGTCCATCCCGCCGCAAGTACCGACCCTGATAAAATCACGGATGCCGATCCTGTACAGCTCCTCAACGCAAATAGCAGTCGAGGGGCCGCCCATTCCGGTCGACATGACCATTACGGTTTCACCCTTAAGTTCGCCCAGCCAAGAGGTGTACTCGCGGTTCCTTCCGCAAAACCTAGGGCTCTCAAGCATATTGGCTATTGTTTCGACTCGCCCCGGGTCGCCCGGGAGCAGTGCCAATTTTGCCCCGAATGACTCGCCTGTGCCAATGTGGTACGTTTTTTCCATCCTAACGGCCTCCTTTGTCGTATGGTACGCCCTCAGCTCTGGGCGCCTGCGAATTCTTGGAAGTGAACGTCAGGACGACCAGTGTTATTATGTAGGGCATCATCTTGTAGAAATAGCCGGAAATGGCAATGTCCTTTAAAATTGGAAGCCCTGACGAACTTGCAGCGACGGCTTTCAAAAGCCCGAAGAAAAACGCCGCCCCTAAAATCCGGACAGGTTTCCATTGCCCGAAAATGAGTACGGCAAGCGCAAGGAAGCCGTAACCCGACACGGTGGCGTTGAATTCGCGCGAAGTCGGTATTACGAAAACCAAGCCGCCGATGCCTGCCAGTATGCCAGAAATGATCACGCCGGCATACCGCATTTTGTAGACGTTGATACCGACGGAATCAGCAGCCTGCGGGTGTTCGCCGCAAGAACGCAGCCTCAAGCCGAAACGTGTCTTGTTCAGCAGCACCCAAGAGGCAACCAGTATCAAAAATCCCAAGTAGGTTGTAAGGTAAGCGTTTTTGAACAGCAAATCGCCGATAACCGGTATTTTGCCCAGCAACGGTACGCTTTCAAAGCGGAACCAGTCCTCGAAATGCACCTGCTGTGTGCCTTTCTCGCTCAGGCGCCTGCCGACGAATATAGCGAATGCAGGCGCAAGCATGTTTATCGCGGTGCCGCTTATTATCTGGTCGGCTTTCATGTTTATCGCTGCATAAGCATGGGTGAGAGACACCACGGCACCGATAGCGCCCGAAGCGACAACGGCGAGCAGCAGGAGGATTTGACCGTTTATCACAGCTTCCGACTTTTGAACCATGTCGATAAAGACAATCCCAACGAACGCACCGAAGATCATAAGGCCTTCGAGCGCTATATTGATTACACCGCCACGTTCGCTGAACATGCCGCCAAGAGCCACAACAAGGAGCGGTATTGCAAAAAACATCGTCTGCTGAACAAGAAAATAAAGAGTGCCCATGCTCATTCTTCGCCACCTCCCTTCTCCAAAGCTTTTTCATCCCGCCTTCCCAACTTGTGAATCAAACCTTTGATCAGCAAAGACGCTGCGCTGAAATAGATTATTATAGCAACGATCATGTCCACAGCCTGCGGCGCGTAATTGTACAGTTGCATGTTGAACCCGCCGACTGTCAGGTAGGCGATGAACAGGCCCGAAAAAATGACTCCAATTGGGTTGTTAAGCGCAAGCAGAGCCACTGGAATGCCGTTGAACCCCTCTTGGGCCAGAGTGTCGACCACGTCGATGCCTTTGCCTGCGCCGCTCAAAAAAAGCAGTGCGCCTCCTAGGCCCGCCAAGGCACCGGAAACAGCCATAGCAGTTATAATGCCTCGGCTTGAGTTGATGCCTGCGTATTCGGCAGCGTTTTTGTTGAAACCACATGCCTTGATTTCGTAGCCCAGCGTGGTTTTTTCCAGAACAACATAAATCACGACAGCTGCCAATATGGCGATGAAGATGCCGCCGCCTGCGCTGGACGGGCTATTGCCCAAGCGGAATATCTTATCCAAGCCAAATGTGGGTATGTTCGCATGGCGCGCCACAGCCATCGTGATGTTGCGGCGCTGGTCGTAAACAGTATTGACAATCAGGTAGTTGACCAAGTACATGCCAATATAGTTCATCATAATGCAGGCAATGACTTCGTTGACGTTGTACCAGGCTTTTAGCAGACCTGGTACGGCGCCCCACAGCGCCCCAGCCAGCCCTGCCGCCAAAACAGCCAAGGGGCACAGGAGCCACCCGGGCATGGACGAGCATTTTACGCCGACCAAAATGGAACAGTAGGCTCCGATAATGAACTGCCCGGACGCACCGATGTTGAACAGCCCGGTTCTTGCAGAGAAAGCTACGGAAAGCCCAGTCATTATGATGGGAGTAGCAAAATAAAGCACTTGGCCTGCACTTTTCAGGTCGCCAAAGCCGCTGCTCAGCAGCGTGAAAAAACCTATGCCGGCATTTGCGGGGTTTGACAGGAGCAGCACCAGAAAACCTACTGCAAGCCCTACCGCGATTGCAGCAAAGCTCGACAATGCGCTCGACATGTCAAGGAGCCCCCAAAACCCCCTTCTTTTGTTCAAATCCCTCATGCTGTCACCTCCGCCCGCTTAGAGCCTGCCATGTACAAACCGAGTTCCTGATAAGAGATTTTTTTCGGATCCACGTCGGCAACTATCTGGCCTTCGAAGATCACCAGGGTACGGTCGCTAACGCCAAGGGCTTCCTCAAGTTCCAAGGAAATCAGCAAAATACCCTTGCCTTTACCGCGCTCCTCGATAAGCCGTTCATGTATGTATTCTATTGCACCGACGTCAAGGCCGCGGGTAGGCTGAACTGCGACCAAAAGCTTTGGCTGACGGTCGATCTCCCTAGCAATGATGGCCTTTTGCTGGTTGCCCCCAGACATTGACCGTGCCAACGTCTTTGCTCCCTGACCACTGCGGATGTCGAATTTCTCAATGAGTACGCCTGCGTAGGTATAGACCTCGCCGTAGTTGAGAAAGCCGCGTTTTTGAAACTTTGGCTCGAAATACCGCTGCAGTACGAGGTTGTAAGACAAGTTGTAGTCGAGGACCAAGCCGTGCTTGTGCCTGTCTTCTGGAATATGAGCCATTCCGGCATAGCCGCGCCCCCGGACTGTTTCGCGGGAAATATCCTTGCCGCCAAGGGAAATGCTGCCGCTGTCAGCCCTAAGCAAGCCCGTGAGGGCGTAGACGAGTTCACTCTGGCCGTTGCCGTCAATGCCTGCAACGCATACAATTTCGCCTTCGTGCACCTTGAAGCTGACATTGTCCACAACATTTTTGCCGGTTTGCCTGTTTTTTACCGTAAGCCCGGAAACATCCAAAATAACCGCACCAGGCTCAAGATCCGGTTTTTCAGCTTCTAGGCTGACCTTGCGCCCGACCATCATCTCGGAGAGATCCTCTTTGGTAGCCTCCGCAACGTTTACGGTGCCGATGTACTTTCCCTTTCTAAGGACAGTGCACCGATCAGCGACGGCTTGTATTTCATTCAGTTTGTGTGTGATAAAAAGGATCGACTTGCCTTGCGCAGACAGGCTTTTCATGATGCGCATCAAATCTGTGATTTCCTGTGGAGTGAGGACCGCCGTAGGCTCGTCGAAAATCAGGATGTCGTTGCTCCTGTAAAGCATTTTTAGTATTTCTGTCCGCTGCTGCATGCCGACCGTTATATCGGAAATCAGTGCGTCGGGATCAATCTCGAGCCCGTATTCCCTTGAAAATGCAACAACTTTCTGCCGGGCCTCGTCCATGCTCAGAAAACCGTTCTTTGTCGTCTCGCAGCCGAGTACTATGTTTTCAAGCACAGTGAAATTGTGAACAAGCTTAAAATGCTGATGCACCATTCCGATGCCAAGCCTTGTGGCCTCGTTCGGGCCGGTGACCCTGACGACCTGCCCATTCTTCTTGATAACTCCGCTCTCAGGTTGATAGAGCCCAAAAAGTACGCTCATAAGGGTGCTCTTTCCTGCACCGTTTTCGCCAAGCAGCGCATGGATTTCACCCTTTTTGAGTTGAAGCGTTATATTATCGTTTGCGATTATTCCTGGAAACTTTTTAGTAATCCCAAGCATTTCAATTATGTAATCCAATACCTCACCTCTCTTGCAGCAGAAACGAAAAACGAAAAAAAGGCGAAAGGTGAATAATCAATTCGCCTCTCGCCCAAATGCGCCATGTTAATTGAATTCCGTGACTACGGTTACTGATTTTGGCAAGTCGGAAACGTTTACGTCCACCCCGTTCCTGACGTCAGGCCATATGTCGATTTCGTTGTCGGCAAGTTTTGCGTAAATAGCGTCATAGTCGGATTGCGTAAAGGACGAAAACTTGCTTGACTCCATGGGCAAGCCAACGCCAAGGTTTCCAGCGGTGAACACGATGTCCTGCCCACCCGGGAAACTGCCGCCGTAATAATCGCTGATGCAGTCGTAGACCGAGACCTTGAGCTCCTTCATCGCGCTAGTTATGACGGTTGCGGATTCGCTGGACTGGTCCACGTCGACGCCGATCACCTTGTTTCCGGTTGCTTCGGCTGCCGCCATGACGGAGTTGCCGACAGCGCCGCCGCAGGCGAAGATCACTTCAACACCGTCGTTGTACCAAGAGCTTGCCATGGATTGAGCTTCCGGCGTTGCAGCAAAAGCACCCGTATAGAAGTATTTAACCGTTATGGCGCTGTTGCCCAAGCCAAGCTCTTGGCCGGCGTATTCTGCACCCTGCACAAAGCCGTAGCCGAATTTTTTAACTGCTGGGACAGCCATGCCGCCCATAAAGCCAAGGCTTCGGAAACCGTCCTTCACAGCTGCGTAGCCGGCTAAAAATCCAGCCTCGTGTTCGGCATAGGTAACGCCAACAGTGTTGCTGCCGGTCTTGAAGCTCGGCATGCCGCTTGACCAGTCGCCATCGTTGGGGCTGCCGTCCAGCAGGATGAACTTAACATCGGGGTATTGGTCTTGCGCCAAATAAACGGGCTCCTCAAACAAAAAACCCGGAGTGACAATGACTGCCGCACCACCCTTGACTGCCAGCTCGATTGCGTCGAGGTAAGCGGTCGTGCTCTGTTCTGTAGGTTGATAATACTCGTAGGTTTTGTTGTTTTCCGTGGCATACATCTTCACGCCTTCCCAAGCGCCCTGGTTGAACGATTTGTCGTCAATTGTGCCAAGGTCAGTGATGAGCGCAAGTTCTTTGCCTGTGTCGCCGGCGCCGTTGTTGCCGCAGCCTCCTAGCATTCCGATAATGAATATTACCGCGAGGGCAACCGCCATTAGTTTTCTGGTTTTTAACATTGCAGTACTCCTTCTTTAAAAAATTGTTGAAAATATATTGTGTATACTATGCAGAAAACGAAACGCTTCTGATTTCTGCTTATGTAGCTTCGCAGCACAGCGCTTTTACAGCGCTGCTCGTACCAATCCGGTCGCAGCCCGCCGAAAGGAAAGCTTCCATGTCCTCTCGAGTCCTCACGCCTCCCGACGCCTTTATTTTCACGTTATTGCCAATGTGCTTTTTAAAAAGCTCAACATCTGCAAGTGCCGCGCCTGCAGAGCCGAATCCGGTCGAGGTCTTGATGTAGTCGGCGTTGCCGTCCGTTACGCTTTTGCACACCGCGATTTTCTCTTCCTCTGTCAAATAGCAGGTTTCAACAATCACCTTGAGTGTCTTGTCCCCGACCACCTTCTTTAGCGCGGAGATTTCCTCGGTAATTTTGTCGAAGGCACCGTTTTTTGCCCATGATATGTTTATGACCATGTCAAACTCGTCACAGCCGTTTTCTTTGGCACTGATGATTTCAGCAAGTTTTGCGTTTGTTGAGGAATAACCGAGCGGAAACCCGATAACAGTGCAAACATTGAGCCTAGGGAAACGCCCCTTCGCAAGCGACACGTACGAGGGCGGGATGCATACAGAAGCCGTTTCGTTTACTGTGGCTTCATTGCATATTTTAAGAATGTCCTCGGAAGTGGCATCAGCCGCAAGCAGCGTGTGGTCGACGTGACTTAAAATCTCATTGTTGTCCGTAGGTATCATCCCCTTCTGTGAATTTTGGCTTGAAACGCGCACATTGTCATTATAACAGCTGTGGCAAGAAACTTCAAGGTTATTATTTCAATATTCAATAGACAACGGTGCAAATATGTGATACAATCTTCTGGTGAAACAGTTAACGGACCAACGGGACGTGGCGCAGCTTGGTAGCGCGATTGCTTCGGGAGTAATAGGCCGCAGGTTCAAATCCTGTCGTCCCGACCAGTCGGGGTGTCCTTGTAGGATTTCAAGTCCTAACAAGGACATTCCGCTTTTTTACGCCGTTTTCCGGTAAAAAATGAGGGGGATTATCATGAACTCAAAAAAATTTAAGATCACCAAGCTCCAAGCCGCAGTGGCCGCAGTTATATTTACACCGGGCATTAACCTGTTCGGAACGCTGTCCTCTCCGTCGGTGGGGAACGGCAGAATGATACGTGTATCGAATCCCTTGAACGCGTTTAATGCCATCAAAGCGGACGGAAACAAGAATAAAATTCAACTGAACTCAGGACTCGCGAATTCATCGTCACACATACAAAGTTATGCCAGATACCGTGGAAGCAGCTATGATTTCCACGTTTTTTCACATTCTAATCTGGCTGGAGAAGTGGGTTACATATACTTTGTGAGCGAGGAAAGGAACTATAAAAATGAACCGAGATATTCACTGACATTGAAAATCCCGCAAAAGACGGAAAAGGATAAAGCCGGGTATTGGTATAACCATCCGGGCGGTATACAGATCATCGGCGACTTTATGATCGTTCCCGTCATTTCCGCTTATGGAAAGGTCGCGGGAACCAGCACATTCACAAACCGTTCCATCATATACATAGTCGATTTGACGCCTCTTAAGAGCAGTACCCCGTCCGTTCCGAATAATATAAAAGAAATAATGCGGGAGCCCAATGGCAGTTATGGCTCGTTATCGGCTGCGGGTATTGTCGATATAAAAAAAGAACTTACCGGTGACGTAAAAACGGACAAAGCTGGCAGCAATGACATCAGATACATGATGGCTCTTTACGCGGACGAACGGCTTGAAATCTATATTTCCGACGTGACTTCCAATTTGTGGGACGCCAAAAACTATGATTATATCAAAAAATACTCCTTCAGTGAAAGAGGAAAAAACAACTATCAGACAATCGGACTGTTTTGCGATACGGCGGGAGATGTCTATATGCTCGGCTTCCGCACCAACGGCACAAATGATTATTGCGATCTATATAAGCTCACTGTGAACAACGGAACTGAATTATATAAAGTTACCTCACTCGCGGATAATGACACTTACGAGATGCTTCTCAAATCAAAGCACTTGACCTGCAAGCAGGATGGAGTGAACGATCCATTTTTGGGGGTTCACGTCACGAATGGGGCCGGTTTTGAAATAATAAGCGCGGATGAATTTTGGCTGTACGCGACAAGCGGCCACGCCGGCGGCAATGTCATGACAAATTATTTTACATCACCACTCCGACCATAAGAAGACGTCAACTTTGATACAAAGCTGACGGTGAAAAAAAGCCCAGTGTTGCTGCTGGGCTTTTTTATCGGAACAAGAAGTTTGTGAAATTATCTTGACTAAAAAGGTTGACATCCTTGAAGTTTAAAAATATAATACAGATGATGAACAATATGATGAGAACAATGCTGCCGCCCCTTTTATCCCGGGGTTGCGGCGTGACAATTCTTCTCCCACAAAAACCGCCCCGCTCAAGCAGCCGGGCGGTTTTTTACGGCAGAATGCGTTTCGAGCAGCGAACCAGGTAAATGGCTACACATTCTCCTCACCAAATAACGGCGAAAATGATGAATGACTAATTGACATTGTTCGCATTATGTTATATGATGTGATGAAAGAATCATCACATGAGAGGGGCGAAGATGTTCACGTACAAGACAATTGAAGAAATGGCGGATGAGTGGGGGGTTGCGACGCGGCACATTCAGCATCTGTGCAGGGAAGGCAAGATTGAAAACGCTACGAAGAGGGCAGGTGCTTGGTTTATCCCGTGCGATGCGCCGAACCCGGCTAAAAACACGAAGCCTGACGAAAAGCCGTTCATGTTTACAGGAACGAAAAAGAAAATTTTCAACAGTGCCATAAAGCTGTTTACGGAAAAAGGCTATGAGAACGTTTCGATTAACGACATCGCAGACACGATAGGCATACGGCAGTCGGCAATATACAACCACTTCAGGTCAAAGCAGGAAATTCTGGACACAATCTATGATTTTTACCGCTATTATCAATTATCCAACCGTCCAAGCCCAGACAAGTTGGAAGCTTTGCTGGAAACCGGCAGCGTATTCGACATCATCACCAAGGGCTTTATCTACGAATTCGAAGAAGGCGTCATTGAACAAATGTCAGATATGGCCAAGCTTGTCTTCCAGCGATCGTCAACTGATGCGAAAGCGAAGGAAATGTTTCTGGATTTGATATTGAAGGAAGCAATAATATTCGTTGAAGACAGCCTCAACAGGGCGGTTGAGGCAGGGAGGTTTGCGCCTTTTGACACCCATTCCGTATCACTCCTAATCAACTGCATCAGGCTGTACATGCTTGTCTGGTGGCTGGTCAGCCCACCGCCGGACGTTTTGGCAAAACAGGCAGAGGACGAGTACAAACTGTATGCACTCATTTCTAATTTAATTACTGATTTAAGACCACCGCTACTGTAATCTCCATAGCGAAGCCTCGCAACAAGGAGGATGAGGAAAATGATGGAGGAAACACCCAAGCAGGACGCTGAACTCGGCCTGCAAAACGCAATCGCAAACACTGTGGCAGACCTTGTAGAGTTCAGGGACAATTCCACTGGCTGGCATGTAAGCCGTACCCAGAAATACTTAAAAACCCTTGTTGGGCAAATGCACGAAGACGGAGTGTATTCGGATGAGGTCCTGTCATGGGACATGGACGCAATACTGCCGTCGGCTCAATTCCACGACGTTGGGAAGATTTCCATCAGCGACGCGATTTTGAACAAGCCGGGGAAGCTTGCCCCAGAAGAATTCGAGATCATGAAAACCCACGTTCAAAGAGGCGTCGAAGCAATTGAGAAGATGGAGAGGTTTGGCTATTTCATGGAATTCCTGGAACATGCTAAGACAATCGCAGGGACGCACCATGAAAAATGGGATGGAAGCGGCTATCCACGCGGGCTGAGCGGGCTTGGCATACCGCTGCTCGGCCGGCTGATGGCAGTTGTAGACGTGTATGATGCGCTCACTTCCGTACGGCCGTACAAAAAGGCGTTCTCTGCCGAAGAATCAGCCCAGATCATCATCAACGGCGCAGGCACGCATTTTGATCCTGCCATAATATGCGTGTTCAGGAAACTGATTGACGAGTTTGCTGCGATAGCAAAGAAGGATATTTGAGATTTGTAATAAATTTGTAACCAAAAAGTAACCCCAATGTGATAGAATCATCTTAGTGGGCAGAACTGCTTGCGAGGGATGCTCCTCCTCCTGAAAAAGAGCCGCTTGACCACGTTGCGCGTAAGCAAAGAGGCTGAAAAAGTCGAACCCCAACGACAGAAGAAAAGAGGCAATATATTTTTGGAGGTGTTGATAACACATGAGAAAACTATTATCACTAGCGCTCGTGCTCGCATTGACGTTCACGCTTGCTGCCCCGGCTTTCGGAGAGGCGTCTGCATCAGGCGCACAGCAGCACTACACATTGAGTGAAGTCGTAAAAATGTTTGGAGACGAGATCAGCGGAGACGACATGGTGCTGTACACAGGGTTCGTGTACAGGGGCTGGCGAACGTCTTCAGGACACTGGCTTGACGCCGTTATGGTCGACCTGCACGACAAGTTCGTTGCGCAAGGGTTCAAAGACGGCGAACGAACGACCGAAAACAACCGAGGCGACAGCGTATGGTACCAGTACGACGGTACGACAAGCACATGGAACCCGCAGTACGCTGCACTCAAAGTTGCCAAGATTGTTGACAAAGAGGATCCGGCAAAGTTGCTTGATCTTGCAGACCCGGCATTGGCAGCAAAAATTTCCCAAATCGACTTTGTGGCAGACTGCATCGACCCGACTTCGATGTACTACCCAAGCTACGTGACAGCAGAATGGCTCTTCAATACTCTGGCAGACCCAAGTTCGCCGGAGTACGCGAAGCAGCAGGCTGTCAACAACAGGTGCCACGTTCCGACCAACATGACGTTCTTTGCTTATACCGACCCGAACAAGACAGCTGCGGAAAACATTGCCGCAGGGACAAAGACAGCTCAGGTTGTCTACATTGGAGGGATATCAGGAAGCGGAACCAGCATGACGAATTCCCTTGGGATACCGGCATCGGAGCTGGCTGGCAAGATACTGCTGACGACAGGCTCAACCAGCAACGCCCGCACATACGCTTACAACGTAGGCGCCGTAGCCGGGCTTGCCCGCGTGTCAGACTCCCCGAACTACCATATGCCGGTTGTTGACGGCGAACGCTGGTACACCACCTACGTGCCTTACACCGGAGCAGGCAGCTGGGCAGCCCCCGGAGCCGGCGGGGTTGCGTTCCACTACTCCCTCGACGAGTACGCGGCACTGATGGCCCTCTTGGAGGCAGGGGACGTCTACATGGACATTGCATGCCTCGGAACCTATGAGACAGGCCAGCCAAGGCGCTGCTTGGTAGTTGAAATCCAAGGGGCAACGAAACCCCATGAGAGGGTTTACGTCCCGTCCCACATCAACGAGCCAGGCGCCTGCGACAACTCGTCTGGCGTGGCGATGAACTATGTGCTGGTCTCAACGCTTAAGAGGCTTATCGACAGCGGCGAGTTGGCCAGGCCCGAAAGGACTATGACTTTCGTGTGGGGCGACGAGATCACCATGACAAACAACTGGGAAGCAAAATACCGCAACGAGTTCCTTTACGTGAAAGGATCCATCGACCTTGACATGACCGGCGAGGATCCAGCCAAGACAGGCGGGAACATGCTGATCGAAAAGACTCCTGACCCGTCGGACGTGGCAGGCTCTGCCGTAGCGTCAAACCTTCGCTACAGGTACGGGAACTTCACTTACCCCGGCCAGTCGGGGCTTCCGCTGACCTACAGCCAGTTTATCCGTACGCCGGACAAATTCTCGCTCTGGACAGGCACCACCAGCACGAACACCACCCCGGTGAACAACTACCCGGGGCTGTACTTGAACGATCTGTACCTGCAGACCGCACTGGAAGTTCAGAAGACGAACCCCGCCTTCATGGTTGATTCAAACCCATACGAAGGCGGTTCTGACCATTCGCCCTTCGTTGTGAATGCCCGCACAAGGGTTGGGACTTTCATTCCGGGGCTGCTGACTTGGCACTTTACCGACTATGTGTACCATTCGTCCTGCGACACCCTTGATAAAGTCAGCTCTCAAGAGTTCCATGACGTAGGGACTGTCTCTGCAGCGGTAGCTTACCAAATGGCAAACGGCTATGAAGAAGAAGCGATTGACACGATCGACAGGGTTGTGATGAGCTGGGAGACCCGCAAGGGCTATGAGATGCAAAACACCATTGACCATTATGCATGGCAGATGAACAGCAACCCCAATGCCATCGACACAGCATATATGACTGAGCTAAAGGCCATTGCAGACTGGAGCCGCTGGTACATCGAAGCAGTCAAATCCTGCGGCAAATACATGGTGGGCGGAAGGCTCGGGACGCCGTACAAGCTGAGTGCTGAACTGAAAGCGGCAGAAGACGCAGCTATCGCAAAGATACAAAGCGAAACAATCACCGCACTGAACCACGTGGACACTGTTTTTGGCAAGAATTCGGCAAACCGTCCGGTTCAGGTTGCAACAGCATACCTTGACAAACCGGTGTTCATTCCGGTTGGAACGACCGCTGCCCAGATGGTGGCGCAGCTTCCAAGCAAAATCGCCGTTGAGTACATCGGTGGAGGAACCGGCGAAGCCAACGTGGCGTGGTCAACGACCACAAACCCGACGTTCAGCAACTCCAGGGTTGGCCTTTACATGGTTAACGGAACCCTGTCGGGGCTGGAAGACGGCGTAGTCAATTGGGCCGTTGTCCAAGCCACCGCAGAAGTCAATGCAGCGAACCCGTTCAGCGCAAGCTTGAATGTACCGTCGGTGAGCGGCATCGAAGGCAACGTTGAGTTCACGCTGTCGGTCAACGACGCGGTGGACGTGCTGACTGTCGAGCTGGAATTTGAAATTGACGGCAGCAAGCTGGCCAGCATTGGCGTCGATGGCCTTGCCGGATTTACAGATGTTGACGGCATCGCTTGGAAGAGCTTGGGCGGCGACATTTGGAGAGGCAATGTCACATTAGGCTACCCGTCGGGAGGCAGCACAGGCTTCTCGGCATTTTTGCCAGTTGACATCGCG
>WRJK01000034.1 GCA_009782285.1 Clostridiales bacterium | reverse complement strand
AGCTGCCTTTGGCCAACGCCCGCCCAGCCCGCTATTATTTTTGCAAACTCGAACCTGACCTCGCCGTTCGGTATCCGCACTGTCACGGCAGTGGACCCTGCTTCCCTGGAGGTGACCGTCAGGTAGCCGGCGTTTATCAGAAGCCCCCACAGCGTGTCGTCGCTCGCAAGCTCTATGAAGGAGCACGTGAGGTCGGCGTTGACCTCCACTGCCGACCCTTCGGCAACCAGCTTGTCGAAGCTCTTGCGGAACAGGCCGCCGGCTTCTGAGATTGATTTGTGGACTAGGTAGTTCGTGGAAGTGTTGAGCCAGTAGTTCTCAAGCGCCCCGGTTTTTGCGTAGTTCAACACAGACCATGGGTTGTACACGTCTGTGCTGCCGAACAGGTACCCGTCGTACTTTTGCTTAACCGCCTCGTCAAGCTCAAGGCCGTAGCGTGACAGGAGCTCTTCTGTTTCAGCTGCAGTGAGGCCGAAATGCTGCGAATACGGCTCGTCCGTAACTGTGTACACGGTCAGGTTGTTGAGCTGGGAGAAAATGCTTTCCTTGGCTATCCGCTGGATGCCCGTGAGCAGCGCCTGGTGCAGGCTGTCCTGGCCCTTGAGCGCCCCGCCGTAAAACCCTGAGAAGAAAGTCTTCAGCTCGTCGTGGTACCCAAATTCCACCGAGCTCATAATGGGCTGGTCGTACTCGTCGATAAGGACGATAGGCTTGATGCCGTAATGCCGGCATGTTACCCGTATCAGCTCTTTGATTGAAATGGCAAGGAAATCCTTGTTTATGTCATGGGCTTTGAGTTTTTTGAATATCAAGTCGAAAGTGTAGTAACGGTCGTCCTCCACGCCTTTCCAAGCTTTGAATACTGGGGCGTACCTTTCATATTCTTCGAATACGACGTCAGCGATGTGAAACAGCAGCGACTCAGCTGTGTCGCGCGCGCAGTCCTTGAAAGAGAAATAGAGCACCGGGCGCGAGTTGATCTGTTCCGCGTACTGGGTGCCCATGATGGCAAGCCCGTCGAATATTTCTCTGCTTTCCACCGTGATGTCGAAGAACTCCCGTATCGTCGTCATGTTCAGCGTCTTGCCGAAGCGCCGGGGCCTCGTTATAAGCGCGGCTTTGTCGTTATATTGTATAAAATCCCTTATTATCAATGACTTGTCTACATAATACTTGTCGGCTTCACGTATTTCCCTGAAGCTGTCTGTGCCTACCGGCAATAATTTCTGCATTTCGTTCGCACCTCCGAGTTCAGTATATACGATTGCATGAGCAAAAGCAATGCGCAAAAACTTTACAAAACAACTTGACGCATATTGTCATAAATAAAATATCATGTATAATAAAAGGGTGAGGGAGAACCCCAACTCCAAAAACAAAAGAGGCAAATTATTTTAACTATTATGGAGGTACAAAACATGAAAAACACAAGAAGGCTATTATCGCTGCTGGTTGTCTTTGCGTTGGCATTCACGCTGTCAATGCCGGCGTTCGCCCATGACGACCCTGAACCGCCCTACGGCAAAGACGTCCTGCAGGAGGTGACCGAAGGGCTTGCCCAATTCGAAGTGAGGCACGACGGCGGGAAAAACGCAATGGACGCAGCAAATTACATCCGGGACCAGTTTGCATTGAACGACAACATGGTTGCGGAAATGGTGGCTGTCCCGCTGAAATACCTGAACGGCTACATGTACACGACTATCAACAGGCCGGCTGTTGTTGAAATCACGGGCGCCCCAGAACAGTATGGCAGGCCGTACCCGAACACCGCCGCATTCGGCGACACAGGGTTCACAGGGGTGTTCCACGACTTCGGCGGCAATGCGGAATTCACGGTCCCTGCCGTTGAGTCGGGCGGCATCTACGGAACGGTCCGTTTCAACGTTGCGCCTACTGCAGCGCTGATCACAACCTTCGTCAGCGCAATCGAAGCCAAGTACGAAGGGGACGTTAAGGTGACAGGGCTGTTCGTTTCGAGGGACAGCGCTGCGACGGGCACTGCTGCGATGACTCCGCCATCCGTTTCAGGTACGGTCACTGTCCCAACAGCAACCTTCGACTTGGTGTCCCTGGAGAGGATCAAGGCGGCGGGGGTAGCCGGGAAGCTTGGCAAAATCTACAGGCTCGACCCGGCATTTGCTTATTCCGCCTATGCAACCAAGCCGGCTGCCACAGACGACCCCGATTTGGTCATCGTATGCACGTCGCACATCGACAGCGTCTGGGGATCACCCGGCTGCAACGACAACGGTTCAGGCACCGTTGCCATGGTTGAGCTCGCCAGGCGGTTCAACAATGTTGACACGGGCAACATAGAACTGATATTCTCGGCAGGCGGCGGTGAAGAGTACGGCGACTTCGACGGGACCGGCTACATCATTGAAAGGCTGCTTGAACAGGGCAAGACAGCTGTAGCAATTGATTTCAACATGGACATGGTTGCGCCGGCTTACGACGCCAAGACATCTAACGGCGCAGCTTTGGACACCCTGCATTTCACCACGAGGAGCGGCTCCCAGCGAGGCGGCGGCACGTGGAACGCCCAGTACAACCTGGCTGCGTACTTGGCAATAGCTGACGCATGGAGCGTTGCAAGGCCGGGCACTATCCTGAACGTAGAAACGTCAAACGGCACCGGCGTCTCGGATCACCATTTGTTCCACTACTTTGGGATGGATTCCATCAACGTGCACCACGGAGGTGAATACGGATACCACACGTCCTACGACAACATCACGGACAACTACAGCCATGCTCGCCACCTCTACAGCGTAGACATTGTTACCAAAGCTATTGAAAAAGCCGTCTTTGGCCAGCTTTCCAAGCATGCGAAGTTTGAAACCGAGGCTGTTAACGGGATAACGGAACTGACTCTCGCCAACGCCGGCCAGCTGTTCAACACATTCGACAACATATCGGCAACGATAGCGGGGCCTGACGGAAACCAGAACATAGTGTTTACGGCAGAAAACCCGGTGGCGGTTCTTCCAGCCGGCGATTACACTGCTACAGCAGCAACAGGCAACGTCAGGGCGGTGGTCAACTACTCCACTATGGCTCAGCAGAACTTTACTACAAGAATGGTTCCTGAAACAACAGAGCTCTTCGTTTGCGCGAACATTGACGCCGACGAGGAAAGCGGCATCGAGAGCGACGTCGAATACACCCTGTCACTTAGCGGAACTAGGGACTTTCTCAACGTCGAACTGGAATTTGTGATCGACGGCGACATGCTGGCAGGCAAAGACCTCGTCACTTTAAACGGGTTTGAGTCTGTTGACGGCATCATATGGCGCTACATGGGAGGCTCTGCATGGAAGGGCAGCGTCACTCTCGGCTACCCTGCAGGCGGTACGACCGGCTTCTTCTCTGAAAGCCCGGTCGAAGTTGCCAAGTTCATCTTTGCCCCAAGGGCAATTGGGGACGCCGCTTTCACGATCACCAGCTTCAAAGCCGTCGGGCTCCACAACGATGTGACAACCTACCTTGACGCAAGAGTTGAATCAAACCAGGCTGTTACCAACATCGACCAGAGGATCTTCTCGAAGTACGACCTTAACAGGGACGGCATCGTGGACGCCCTGGACCTTGGCATCATGCTGCTGTACTGCGGCTTTGACAAGGATTCGCCTGCTTGGGACACCTTGATCAAGGTCAACGACTCCAGGGGCAAAGGCGTCACCGCAAGCATGTGCGACGTGAACGAGGACGGAGTGATCGACATGCTAGACCTGCTCGACTTGTTCTTGCACTACACGAAATAACGGCTTATTTTGACTTGTTTCGGCTCGATTTCCCGCAACACTGCGGGAAATCGAGCTTTTCATAAGGCGACCAAAGGAGGTTAATTATGTATCCCCTGAAAATGAAAAGATTTCTAAGTTTGCTTGTTGTGCTTAGCTTGGTATTCACGCTGGGCATGAGCACATATGCAACGGAGCAGGCTCAGGTGTATTCTGCGGAGCCAACGATGGAGGTTTTGAGCGTCGAGATCATCAACGGCGGTCCCACCCGCATCGCCTACGAAGAAGGCATTACTTCTGAAACAACAGGCGGCGTGACGAAGTACTACACCGACCGCCGCGCAATTTCCTTTACCGACCCCAGAAGGTTCACCGTATGCGCCACCTTCGACTATTTTGAAGGGGTAGCTGACGCTGATTTCCTAAGCAGCATTGAGTGGACCCTTGGAGAAAAACTGCTTACGCAATGGTATGGCGGCGACAACCTCAACACCACCAGCAACAGGTTCATACAGCTGGAAAATCAAGAGCTTACCGCCCAAGTGGACGGAACGTACAAGCTTGTTGCCACAATAAGGGCCAATACCCCCTACAGCACTACCAACTCGGGGACAAACATCCCGTACGCGCCTTACGTCAGGGTCACGAAACCTGGCTTCGGCTACAGCGAAAGCGCAGGGGACACAGTCATCAACCAGAACGTGGGCATGTTCGACCTCGCGGCAACCTACAAAAAAGCCGGCGTCACAAAAGAGCTCGGCAGGATGCCTATGAAAGTCAATCTGTATGATTCGTACAACACATGGGCGCAGCTGGACACCTTCGCCAAAGAGCTGAAAGCTTTGAGCGAAAGCAACGACGGCATTGTCAATGGCAGGTACGTCAGCGTGGAGTCGACGGGCAAATCCCCAAAGCACGGCAAGGATGTGTGGATCACGGTTTTAGCCGACAGCAAAGCTTCCGTAGATGAATACCTTAACGTCACAAAGCCAAGGATCCATTCGGATCCGGCTGAGCTGGCAAAAGAGATCGTAGGCGGGAACCAGAAAATCCCTCTTTACATCAGCAACATACACGCAGACGAGGTTGCCGGCCCCGACGCTGTGCTCGGACTGATAAACAAATACGTATACGGGGACGTTATTACCTTTAACAGCAGCACCAACACAGAGCGCATGCCCGGGACAGGGCAGATGAACTCCTCCAGCAGTTTTGGCTATACGCGCAAAGCGGGCAGCGAGTACGAGACGCTTTCGTTTAAAGTGGACGACCTTTTGGACAAGTACATCTTGGTGTTTTGCCTTTATTGCAACCCTGACGCCAAAATCGAATTGAACAGGAACACCGCCAAAGGCCTTGACCTGAACCGGGACGCGGCATACCAGACGCAGCTTGAATCCCAGATTCACGTCACAAACCTCAACAAGTGGGACGCTTTATCCATAATCGAGTTCCACGGGCACTATGCGCAGTTCATGATTGAGCCTTGCACGCCCCCCCACGACCCGAACTACGAATACGACCTGTACGCCGACACCATGCTTGAACAAGGCAACGCCATCGGTAAAGCTGTTATCGGCAATTCGCCTTACAACCGTTACACGCTGCCCGCCCAAGACGGCAAGAGCGGGTGGGATGACGGTGCGCCACTGTACACCCCTTCGTACTCCATGCTGCTCAGCACAATGGCGTACACGTTTGAATGCCCAGATTCCAGCGAAGATTCTTACAACGCTTGCGTGAGGGCTTTCGACGCGCTGGCCTACAACAGCCTTGTCAACAGGGACAAGCTGTACCTGAACAAACTGGAATACAAGAACCGTGAAATCCACAACCTTGACATTCCTGAGATGGTCGACAAGTATTTCTATGACCCCTCAACATTGGAAATATTCGGCAGGAACAGGGCTGGCAGGGACAACTATTTCCCGGAATACTTCATCCTGCCGGTTGACCCGACAAATCAGAGGAACGTGTCTGCAGCCTATAAAATGCTCCCGTACCTTCAGCGCAACGGCGTTTCCATGCAGAAAACCACAGAAAGAGTCCTGTTCGACGGGGATTACTACCCCGCCGGCACCTACGTAGTGGACATGCACCAAAGCAACCGGGGGCTTGTCAATTCTGTCCTTTCACAGGGCTACAACGCTTCGATGTACAGCAGCACGTACAACGACATAACCATCAACTTCCCTGATTCCAGGGGCTTCACGTGCGCTGCTGTTTTTGAGAAAGGCTTGTTCGACGGCAAGACCGAAACAGTGCCCGATCCGAGAGCGGAAGTGCCTGCCTCATTTATCGAGGGCAGCAGCGAATACGTCATCGTGAAAAATGTCAGCGTAGACGCAGTTACCTTGGTAAACAGCATCCTCAACAACGGCAGGCCCGCGTACATGCTCACGTCATATTCGTCAGGCGGCGCAAGAGGCGACTACGTGGTCGCAAGGGCTGACTACAACGCGTACCTGGAAGACTTGTACGTCGTTGGGAACCCGTTCGGCGGAGATTTGCAGGCATCGGCTAAACAGCTTGTAGTTCCAAGGATTGCCCAGATTGGCTCTGACGCGCCTTCCACTGATTTCCTCCTTGGCATGGGCTTCGACGTTCAAAGAAACGTCAACAGGTCAGACGTAAACATATTCTACAACGCAGCCAGCACGTCAGGTGCAGCCGGCATAAGAGACAGGATTGTGGGCAGCAAAATCCCCTACTTCGGCGAAGAGCCGGAAGGCGCAAGTTCGCTGGCGCCGTTGCTTCCGGGCCTGACATACACCTCTGCAACAGGCAGCCACGAGGGTATGTTCAAAGCAGACTACTCAAGCACCAGCCTTTATGCCGCGAACTACCAGGACTGGAATTCTATCTACCTGAAGTACTCAGTGTATTTCAGGGACGTCCCAAGCGGCATGAAAGTGCTTGCCAAGGTCAGCGGCGACGACGATTTCTTCATCGGCGGGTGGTTCCCCTCCCATGCCAATTTCAAGGGCAGGACCGTAGCCGTGTCAGGCTTTGCGACGGCTAACGACGGCAGCAAAGTTCCTGTTGCGCTGTTCCCGCAGTACTTGGGCAACAAAGGGCATTACGAATACCTGTACAACATGGTGGCGACTTTTATTTTCTCCTCTGTGGCAGGCGTCCTCGATGCGCCGCTCCCGTCAACAACAATCGACACAAGCTTGCTGGCGGATGACATGACCGTCTCCCTCAGTTATGTCGCAGACGAGACGATAGGCACTACAGCCGTGCTTGACGAGCAGCTTTTCAAGGTCACAAAGTCAGAATTCGAGCCTGCATACGCTGCCGGCGACGGCACTTGGTCAACCTACGCTGAGCCGATCTTCCTGAAGCACGGTGAAAACTATTATATCCACTGGTATGCGGAAAACTCCCTGCACGAAAGCGACCAAGGCGTGTTCGGGCCATACGTCAGCGTCAACAAAGATGCAGTTCTGGTTAGCGTCAGTGTGGACGAAGAAAGCGACATCGACAAGGATGTTGAAGTCACGCTGTCAGTCCGCAACGCGAAAAACCTGCTGACTTTTGAAGCGGAATTCACAATAGACGGGGACATGCTTGCCGGCAAGGGCATCGAAACGCTGTCCGGGTTTACAGGAATTGACGGCATCTTTTGGAGTTATCTGGGAGGCAGCACGTGGAAAGGCAAGGTCACGCTGGCATACAAGGCCGGAAGCGACGAGGGCCTTACCGCAGAAGCCGCAGACATTGCCAAGCTCGTTTTCTCGCCAAGGGCAATAGGCGACACCGCCCTGACTCTGTCAGGCGTCCAAATCAGTGGGCTTGCCGCCGACGGAAAAATCACGTACTACAAGGAAAGCGTCATCGAAGTGGGCGAAGCGGCCACGAACATCGACCAGAGGATCTTCTCGAAGTACGACCTGAACAGAGACGGCATCGTGGACGCCCTGGACTTGGGCATCATGCTGCTGTACTGCGGTTTTGACAATGATTCGCCTGCTTGGGACACCTTAGTCAAGGTCAACGACTCCAGGGGCAAAGGCGTCACTGCAAGCATGTGCGACGTAAACGAGGACGGGCTGATCGACATGCTCGACCTGCTTGACCTGTTCATACACTACACGAAATAAGCCCCTGCCGAATCAAAGCGGCGCCCGCCATGTGGCGGGTGCCGCTTTTGCATTGTCAAAAAATATCAAGAAACAACCTGATTCATATTGTCATAAATCTGTCATCATGTATAATATAAGTAAACAAAAATTGAGGAAAGGAGAGGGAAACGCACCACTGGCAGGTTAACCACGTTCCCAAAAAACGAGGCTGAAAAAGGAGAACCCCAACTTCAGAACAAAAGAGGCAGACAATATTTTGGAGGTAATAGATATGAAAAGCACAAGGAAAATTTTATCAATCATTCTGATTCTTGCGTTGGCATTCACTTTTTCATTGCCAACGTTCGCCCACGACGATCCGGTGTCGCCATACGGTAAAGACGTTTTGCAGGAAGTTGTCGACAGCCTCGCGGGATTCGGGGTAAGGATGAACGGGTCGGAAAACATCAGGAATGCAGCAACCTACATGAAAGACTATCTTTCTCAATTCGAGAATTTCGATGTGGAATTGGCGGAAATCCCGTTGCGCTATGGTCAAACTGGCCTGTACAGCAACTATTCCAACAATTATGCCGTAGTAGACGTGGATTATGACCCTGCAACGGGCTACGTCCCGCAGCTCTACGGCCGGGCGCTCCCAGCCAACGCTAATTTCAACGCTGCCGGGAATTTCACGGGCACCTTCCACGATTTCGGAACCGACGCCAACTTTACGGTCCCCGACGTTACATCGGGCGGTATCTATGGGACGGTGCGTTTCACCGCTTCGCCTACCTCGGCACTAGTCACAGCGTTCATCAACGCTGTCGAAAGCAAGTACGAGGGCGACGTTAAGGTGACGGGGCTGTACATTTCAAGGGACAGCGCAGCGACAGGCACTGCCGCATTCACGGTGCCAAACATCTCGGGGCTCACTTTCCCCACAGCGACTTTCTCCTTGGCAGACCTTGAACGCATCAAAGCTGCCGGCGAGGCAGGCAAAATAAAATCCACTTCTTGGACCAGCGCACAGACGTTGTACGGCGTCTACGCCACAAAACCTGCGGCGACAGACGACCCAGACCTCGTTATCGTGTTTTACGGACACCTTGACACCGTCTGGGCTTCGCCCGGCGTGAACGACAACGGTTCCGGCGCAATCGCCATTCTGGAGCTTGCAAGGCGCTTCAACGACATGGACCTCGGCAACGTGGAACTGATACTTGCGGCAGGGGACGGCGAGGAGTACACCAACATGGAAGGCTCCTGCTATATCGCCCGAAGAATAGAGGCAGAAGGCAAGGCGCCGATTACATTCAATTTCAACATGGATATGATAGCTCCGGCTTACAACGCCCAGACCAGCGCCGGCGTAGCGTTGAACTTTGTAGAGTTTTCAACAAGAAGCGGCAGCCAGAACGGCGGCGGCACTTGGAACAACCAGTACAACATGCCGGCGTACTTTGCCATGGCAAACGCATGGGATGTGGACAGGCCTGACGTGATCACCACTGTAAGAACGCAAAACAGCACAGGGGCTTCGGACTACCAGATATTCCACTACCTTGGGATGGAAGCCATCAGCATGCACCACGGGCTTGAATACGGCTACCATACCGCCATCGACAACGTCAAAGACAACTACAGCCAAGTGCGCCACCTCTACAGCGTCGACCTCATGACGGCGGCTGTCGAAAAAATTGTGGCTAACGAATTCACCAAGAAAGCAGCATTTGAAACCGAAGCCATCAACGGGGTTACGGAATTGACCCTAGCCAACGCTGACAGGCTATTCAAAACCTTCGACAGCGTTTCTGCAACTGTCACCGGCACCGGCGGAACACGAAACATCGTGTTTACAGCAGACGACCCAGTGGCCATCCTGCCCGAAGGCGCCTATACTGCAACTGCAGTAACAGGCACAGTCAGGGGGGTCGCAAGCTATCCGGCGAACACGCAGCAGAACTTCTCGGGAAGGTTGGTTCCTTCGACAGATGAAGTCTTCGTAGGCGCCAGTATAAACGTAGACGAAGAGAGTGGCATAGAAGGCGACGTCGAATTCACCCTTTCCCTCAGCGGTGCAAGGAACCTGCTGAACGTGGAGCTTGAATTTGCAATTGACGGCAGCATGCTGGCAGGCAAGGGCCTTGAAGCCTTGAACGGCTTCACATCTGTTGACGGCATCGAATGGCGCTTCATGGGAGGCACGGAATGGAAAGGCGCCGTCACCCTCGGGTACCCATCAGGCGACGGCACCGGCTTCACGTCTGAGGATCCTGTTGACGTTGCAACATTCATCTTTGCCCCAAGGGCTGTGGGCGACACTGCCTTCACCATCACCAGCTTCAAGGCTGTTGGGCTTCGCGGGGACGAAACCTGCTATCTCGATGCAAGGATTGAAAAGAACCCGGCTGTAACCAACATTGACCAGAGGGTCTTCTCGAAATACGACCTCAACAGGGACAACAAAGTCGACGCCCTTGACCTAGGCATCATGCTGCTGTACTGCGGCTTCGACAAAGATTCCCCGAATTGGGACACTTTAGTGAAGGTTAATGATTCAAGGGGCAAAGGCGTCACAGCCAGCATGTGCGACGTCAACGACGATGGCGTGATTGACATGCTCGACCTGCTCGACCTGTTCATACACTACACAAAATAAAAAACATACATACATACATACATACATACATACATACATACTCAGCATAGCCTTTCGGCACGGGCTCGCTTGTGCCGAAAGGTTGCTGCATAACAAGGAGGTTATACAAATGAACATCGGAAAAATGAAAATATTTATGAGCATTCTGCTTGTGTCAATGCTCGTGTTTACAACAGGCATAGCTGTATACGGTGATGGCGACAACGACTATCCCGGCTACGGTGAAGGCAAATGCACGTATTTCCAAATGGGTGCAGACACCACGGAGAGCGGGGCGTACATATGGGGACGCGCCGAGGACTATGGTGCGACCATGAGAAAACTCGTCAAGATACATGAGCGGGAGACCCACCAGCCCGGCGACATGTTCGTGTCAAACGCACCTGAAGATTTCGGCAATTTCACATGGCCATACCCAGAGCAAACGCTGCGGTACATGCTTGCCCACGACTCCTACTACAACGACAGGTACACCGGGCGTGAGCCTTACGCAGAAGTCGGCATGAACGAAAAGAACGTATCGATCACTGCAACCGTTACGCTCAGCACTACAAACGCCACCATATACGCAGCGGATCCTCTGATTACGGGAGGAGGCCTCTCCGAACCTGACATCACCAGCATCGTTCTAATGCAGGCGGAAACAGCTCGGGGCGGGTGCGAGCTAATAGCCCATATCTTTGACACCGTTGGCGCGGGGTACAATTTCGGCAGGTGCGGCGACGCATGCACCATCAGCGACCCCAACGAAGCCTGGTATTTCCAATGGCTGTCAGGCCATCAATACATTGCTGCCAAGATACGCCCTGACATGGTAGGGTTTTCCCCGAACATCACAGGGAACGTGGGCCTCTGCGACGAGCAGGGCGTGGACATCACCGATACCGAGAACTTCATCTGTTCACCTGACCTGGTTGCGCTCCCTGAAAGGCTTGGCGTCCTCAAGACCGACTCCCACGGCCATATATTAATTGCGAACACTTACGCAAGTTCAGGCCCCAACCACAGGTCAGGCCGCATGAGGGTTGGGCTCGGTTACCTCTACGGGCTGACGACGCAGGCTGAAATAGACGCTAGGTACCCTGCCGGGAACACATTCATGAACCACTACCTTGCCCCTCCTCCCGGGAAAAAGTATTCGCTTTTTGAAGCCATGAGGTTTCTCGGCGCCCGGGGCGAAGGCACCGAGTGGGAAAACGGCAACCCGACGGGCAATGGCTCATCCATAGGAAATGACGGGACTCAGGAAACCCACGTATTTGAACTCAGGCCTTGGCTTCCCGAAGAAATCGCGACAGTGCAGTGGATGGCGATGACCGGCGCGGAATTCAGCGTATACCTTCCCTTTTACAGTAACCTGATCACGGAAGTCTTTGGCAAGTACAATTTCTACGACCAGCAAAATTTCAACGCAACCGACCTGCACAACAACACTTTCTGGCACATAGCCCGCAGGGTCCACCAATTGGCCAAGGGCCCCGGCACGTCAAACATTGCGCAAAGGGAGAAATACGGCAGGGGAGTCAGGGATTTCTGGGAAGGCTACCAGAAGTCGCTTATCGAACAGCAGGCATATGTTGACGCCTACATGACAAAAGTATTGAAAGAGCAGGGCCGCGATGCCGCCGAGAAGGTTGCCACTGAGCTGTCGATGAAATTAGCCGAACAAACTTACGAGATTTCAATAAAGCTGATCGAAGAGCTCAATGCGTTCACTGCGAACCCCGTTGGCGATTTTGTGCCTTCCTTCAGCGCTGTGCCGATTTACGCCCCCGACACCCTCGTCTTTCTGAACCTGAATGCCGACGTTGTGAGCTACATCAACGATGACGTCTGCTACACTCTGTCGGTTCGCGACGCGACGGACGTGCTGGCTGTTGAACTGGAATTTGTTGTGGACGGCAGCATGCTGTCCGGCAAAGGCCTTGTCGGTTTGAACGATTTTGAAGCCATGAACGGCATCCTTTGGACTTTTGCAGGCGATGGCTTCTGGAAAGGCGCCGTGACGCTGGCGCTTCCTTCAGGGAGCACCACCGGCCTGACATCCGCAGCACCTGTGGACATCGCCAAGTTCTATTACGCCTCAAAAGGGTATGGCAATGCAGCTATGACAGTGACTGCGGCCAATGTTGTGGGGCTCTACGAAGACACGACCAGATACCTCATACCTATCATTGAAAACGGAACTGCAACCACAGTAGTCGCAAGGTCGAAATACGACCTCAACAGGGACGGCGTGGTTGATGCCCTTGACCTTGGCATCATGCTGCTCTACTGTGGCTTCGACGCAGACTCCCCGAATTGGGATTCTCTGGTTAAAGTCAACGATGCATGGGGCAACGGCGTCACGGCAAGCATGTGCGACGTGAACGAGGACGGGCTGATCGACATGCTCGACCTGCTTGACCTTTTTATTCACTACACAAAATAATAGAGAGGAGGATTATTGTCAATGGGTTAACCACGTTCCCAAAAAACGAGGCTGAAAAAGAAGACCCCCAACTTCAGAATAAAAGAGGCAATAATATTCAGTGGAGGTAAAAAATGCACAACAAAAAACTGTTTAAAATGGTGGTTTCGTTTGCCCTAGTGCTGGCTCTTCTTGTTCCGATGAACATGTGGGCGTTTGCAGGTGACGAACAGGACGTGGCGTTTGATGACGAAGGCAGGTGCACTTCCGTCTACTTCGGCAAGGGCACAACCGACAGCGGTGCCTACTTCTATGGCCGTACAGAGGACTACAGCTACTCTTGGAGAAAGGTAATGTTCGTCAAAGAAGCGGCAAACTATGCGCCTGGAACCGTGTTTTACGGCGCCGAGACGAACAGCAGCAACGTCAGCTATTTCACATGGACCTATCCTGAAAAGACTCTGCGCTACACCATCTGCCCCGACTCAAGGTACAACGACAACGTGTCAGAGGCGCGCTACAAGGAACCATACGGCGAGATAGGCATGAACGAAAAGGGTGTAGCCGTCACAGGCACAGTTACTCTCAACAACCCCAGGTCGCAGATCACCAGCAATTCCGGCGGTCGTGACGCTACGGTCAGAGGCGGCCTTGACGAATACGATACACCTACGCTCGTACTGATGAAGGCTGAGACTGCAAGGGAAGGCGTCGAAATCCTTGCCGAGATATGCGACGTAAAAGGCATAAACGGCATGGAGGGCACCATGATAAGCGACCCAAACGAGGTCTGGTACTTCCAGACGTTGTCCGGCCACCAGTACGTTGGCGTGAAATGCCCGCCTGACATGGTCGGGCTGTCCCCCAACATGACAGCCAATGTCGGCTTCGACGGCTACGGCGGATACAACGGGTACCTTGACGTCACGGACACCGAGAACGTCATCGCCTCGCCCGGCTTGATATCGGTAGCTCGACTGGCAGGCACATTTGTAGGAGACCCTCAAGACCCTGACCCTGCAAACCCCACTAGGATAAAAGTCTCCGAGTCGTATGTCACGAACTCGCCGAACCACACGACCAACGCCCGCCTGCGAAACGGCTACGGCTACCTGCACGGCCTGACTACGCAAGCGCAGATAAACGCACTGTTCCCAGTAGCATCTAAGCCTCTGGACTACTTCGTGAGGCCGCGAGCGAACTACAAGTACAGCTTGTACGAAGCAATGCGGATGCTTGCGGACACTGGTCAGGGCACCGCGTGGGCAGCAGCCGGGACTTCAAACGGCCAGTCCATAGGGAATGAAAACACGCAGGAAGCTCACATTGTGGAAGTCCGACCGTGGCTGTCCCCTGAATTGGCAACCATCGAATGGATTGCCATGGGGCCCGCCGAGTTCAGCGTGTACATGCCAATCCTAGGCAATCTGGTAACCGACCTTTACGACAAGTACTATTTCCGCGACCATCAGAGCTTCGACCAGACAAACATATACAACAACAATTTCTGGCACATCTTCAGGGCACTCCACAACCTTTCGACAAGAGGCACTGTGACCGCATCGAACACAACCGTAACGACAGCCAACAAGATCAAGTACGGCAATGGAGTGAAGGACTTCTGGGCAGTCTATCAGAAATCCATCATCGAACAGCAGGCCAAAGTCGACGCTTACCTGGCGAAAGTATTGAAAGAGGAAGGCAGAACCGCTGCTGAGCAAGCAGCTACCAAACTGTCAACGAAATTGCAGGAAGATACATACGAGTACGCTGTGCAGCTGATTACCGAGCTTAGGGCTTTCGTCGCCGCAGGCGCCGTCGGCAATTTCACTCCCTCGTTCAGCGCAGTCCCGGCATACGCCCCTGACAATCTCGTTTTCTTGAACCTGAACGCAGACGAAGTGAGCTATGTCAATGATGACGTCTGCTACACCGTGTTGGTCTCAAACGCCACAGACGTGTTGGCTGTCGAGCTTGACTTTTCAATTGACGGCAGCATGCTGGCTGGCAAAGGCCTTGAGGGGTTAAACGACTTCGAATCCATGAACGGCATTCTGTGGACCTATGCGGGCGACGGCCTCTGGAAAGGCACTGTAACGCTGGCACTCCCGTCGGGGAGCACCACCGGCCTGACATCCGAGGCGCCTGTGGACATCGCCAAGTTCTTCTACGCTGCCAATGGGTTCGGCAACGCAGTCATGGCATTAACTTCTGCTAGGGTTGTAGGGCTTTACGACGACACGACCAGATACCTCATGCCGATCATTGAAAACGGCACTGCCACCACAGTAATCGCAAGGTCGAAATACGACCTGAACAGGGACGGCGTGGTTGACGCCCTTGATCTTGGCATCATGCTGCTCTACTGCGGCTTCGACGCAGACTCCCCGAATTGGGGTGCTCTGGTTAAAGTCAACGATGCATGGGGCAACGGCGTCACGGCAAGCATGTGCGACGTGAACGGGGACGGGCTGATCGACATGCTCGACCTGCTTGACCTGTTTATTCACTACACTAAATAAAATTGTCTCTTCATTAACAACTTGAAGTGTAAACAGCCTGCCTGCACGGCAGGCTGTTTTACTGCTTCCCAGTGAACTGGCTGTTGTAAAGGTCGGAATAAAACCCGCCTTGGGCGAGGAGTTCCTCGTGGGTTCCTTTTTCTATAATGGTGCCGTGGTTCATGACCAGTATCATGTCGGCATTTTTTATTGTGGAAAGCCTGTGCGCAATGACGAAGCTCGTCCTGCCCTTCATCATGTTGTGCATTGCCTTTTGTATGAGCTGCTCCGTCCTGGTGTCCACGTTGCTCGTGGCTTCGTCCAAGATAAGCACAGCCGGGTCTGCCAGTATCGC
The DNA here is from genome assembly GCA_009782285.1 of Clostridiales bacterium. GTDB lineage: Bacteria > Bacillota > Clostridia > Peptostreptococcales > Anaerovoracaceae > WRJK01. The sequence continues at coordinate 12,054 of WRJK01000034.1, read as the reverse complement.
CCTGGCTATAGTGATCAGCTGCTTCTGCCCCTGGGATATGTTGGATGCCTCTTCGTTTAGCACCGTCCCGTACCCCTCCGGCAGCGTTCTTATGAACCTGTCAGCTTTCGCCGCCTTCGCCGCGCTGAATACCTCTTCGTCCGTGGCGTCAAGCCTGCTGTACGCTATGTTGTCCCTTATGCTGCCCTTGAACAGCCACGCGTCTTGGAGCACCATGCCGAACATGTTCCTGACGTTCTCCCTTCTCATGTCAGTCGTCTTGATCCCGTCGATTGTGATCCTGCCGCCCTGGAGTTCGTAAAAACGCATCAGCAGGTTGACTAGGGTGGTTTTCCCCGCTCCGGTGGGTCCTACCACTGCTACGGTCTGACCCGGTTTGACATCGATGTTTATGTCCTCCATCAGTATTTTGTCGTCTGCGTACCCGAAATGCACGTGCTCAAAGCTCACCGCCCCGTCAGTTTCTTCCAACTCTGCGGCGTTTTCCGGGTCGGGCAGTTCTTCCGCCTCGTCCAGTATTTCAAATACGCGCTCTGCTGCTGCCACTGTCGATTGTATTATGTTAACGATGTTTGCAGTTTGCACTATCGGCTGCGTGAAAGTACGCATGTACTGGATGAAAGCCTGTATGTCCCCTATTGAAATGAGCCTTTTCGCTACCATGAACCCTCCGAACACGCAGACCGCCACATAACCCATGTTGTTGACGAAGTTCAGCGCCGGCATGATCAGCCCGGACATGAACTGCGCTTTCCACCCTGCTTCGTACAGCTTGTCGTTTATCATGTTGAACTCCTCAACGGAATCGTTTTCCTTGCCGAACAGCTTGACTATCTTGTGGCCGGTGTACATTTCTTCCACATGGCCGCTGACAAGCCCTATGTATTTTTGCTGCCCAGCGAAAAACTTTTGGGACTGTTTTGCGATGAGCATCGTGATCAGACCCGATAGCGGAAGAGCCACCAGTGCGATTAGCGTCATCAGTGGGCTTATTGACATCATCATTATGAATATGCCCAGCAGCGTCACTGCCGAGGTGATGAGCTGCGTCAAGCTCTGCTGGAGCGTATGGGCAATGGTGTCCATGTCGTTAGTTACCCTAGACAGGATGTCTCCGTAAAGGTGCGTGTCGTAGAATTTTAGCGGAAGGTGGTTCAACTTCTCTTTAACGTCATTGCGCATAGTGTATACCGTCGTCTGAGAAACCGTAGCCATGAGGTACGCCATTAAAAAGCTGAACAGTGCGCTCAGCGCATACAGCACCGCCAGCAAAATGAGTATCCTGCCGATGTACCCGAAATCAAAAGAGGGTATGAGCTGGTTTTGCAGCTTTGCGATGTAGCTGGCAGGGTAGTTGTGGGATTGCGCTTCCTGAATTGCCAGATACCAAGAAATTTTAGCCAGCAACCCGTCACCGATCTTCGTCGTCGCAAGCCCCATGATTTTGGGGCCGATTATCGAAAAGGCAGTACTTAATACAGCAAGGCCTGCCACTGTGGCGAACTTCGCCTTTTGGGGCGCCAAGTACTTGACCAGCCTTTTTACCGTACCTTTGAAATCCTTTACTTTTTCCGCTGGCCTAGCCAGCGCGCCGGCGGGTCCGCCGCCCCGCCGCCTGCCAGCCTGCATGCGCCTTTGCTGCTCTTTCAGCTGTTTGTTTTTATCATCCATTGGCAAGTTCCTCCTCGGACAGCTGCGACCTGGCTATCTCACCGTAAACTTCGCATGTTGCAAGAAGCTCCCTATGGGTACCCATGCCAACGACTTCACCTTCGTTAAGCACTATTATCTTGTCCGCGCTCATTATCGTGCCTATCCTCTGAGCCACAACGATCTGGGTGACGTCGCCGATCTCCTCTTTGAGTGCGGTACGCAGCTTGGCGTCGGTCTTGAAGTCCAGTGCGGAAAAGCTATCGTCGAATACAAATATCTCCGGCTTCCTTATCAGCGCCCTTGCTATTGAAATCCTCTGTTTCTGGCCGCCTGACAAATTGGTCCCCCCTTGGGACACCTCGGCGCCGTACCCGTTCTCCAGTTCTGATATGAACGAATCCGCTTGGGATATTTCGGCAGCGTGCTTGATTTCTTCCAATGTTGCGTCGTCCTTGCCGTACCTGATGTTGTCCTCTACGGTGCCGGAAAACAGCACTGCCGCCTGCGTTACAAAACCAAGTTTTTCCCTGACGCTTTCGGTCGGCTGCTCCCTTACATCAACGCCGTCCACCAGCACCTGCCCCGACTCCACGTCGTAAAACCTGGGGATCAGGTTGACTAGGGTGGATTTCCCCGCCCCGGTGCCGCCGATGATCGCCGTGATTTCCCCCGGCTTAGCGGTGAAACTGATGTTTTTCAGTGCTGGCTGCTCTGCCCCGCTGTACCTGTATGTAACGTCCCTGAATTCCACCTCGCCGCCTGTTTCGCTCGTTTTGGCTGTCCCCGTGTTGCGTATCGATTCCTCAAGCTCGAGGACTTCGTTCACCCTCACGGCTGACGCCTCTGCCCTAGGGATCATCACAAACATGACGGTGACCATGATGATGCTGAACATTATCTGCATAGCGTACTGCAAAAATGCCATCATGTCGCCGATCTGGATGTTGTTTTGCGATATGCGCAGGCCTCCGAACCAGATTATCAGCAGCGTCGTGGCGTTCATGAAAACCATGATGATGGGCTGCATGCATGCCATTATCTTGTTTACCCGGATGGCAACATCTGTCAGGTTCTTGTTTGCTGTGTCAAAACGCTCCTTCTCGTATTGCTGGCGGTTGAACGCGCGGATTACCCTTATCCCCATGAGGTTTTCCCTGAGGACTAGGTTCAGCTTGTCCACGTTTTTCTGCATAATTGAAAACAGCGGTATTATGAATTTCGCCATGAAGGCGATGAACAGAAGCATTATCGGAATGATGACAAGCAGGATTTTGCTCAGCCCGGTGTCCACGGAACGCGCCATGATAATGCCTCCGACGCACATTATTGGCGAATAGATGATGAACCTGAACATCATTACAAACGTCATTTGGATCTGAGTAATGTCGTTGGTGGTCCTGGTTATCAGGGAAGCCGTCCCGATTTTGTCGAATTCATCAAGGGAATACGATGAAACGCGCTTGAAAATGAACCCTCGTAGATCCCTCCCGAACCCTAGCGCAACCCTTGCGGAAAGAAAGCTGCCGACTATCGAGCAGCTTGAACTCAGAAGCGCGACTACAAGCATGTGCCCGCCTTTTCGCAGCACGTACCCAGTGTCGCCCAGCATCATGCCGCTGTTTATCATGTCAGCCAGCAGCGTGGGAAGCGACAGTTCGGCTAGTGCCATCCCAAACATGAAGGCTATGTTCAGCAGCAGCGGGACCGTAAACGGCCTCAAATACTTTATCAGTTTCAGCATCGGAAAACCCCGGTCAATCCACTATTTTTACGGCCATGCCGTCAGAAAGGACGTTGACGTTCGTCACCGCCACTGTTTCCCCGGCGGCGAGGCCTTCTGTTATCACAATTTCTTCTGAGTTGCCAAGGCCTGTCGAAACTACCCGTTTGTTAACAGCACCACCTTCTACTACAAACACAAATGTCTCGGCGCCGTCTTTTGAAACTGCAGCTGCTGGCGCCGCCACCCCCTGCTTCCCTTTCACCTGTATGATTGAATGCGCAGACAAGCCTGCGGTTATTTCGCCTGTATTCCCTATCGTAAGCTCGATGGGGAAATACGATCCCGTGCCGACAGAGACAGGCCCCAGAAGGCTGATCTCCCCTTCGTATGCAACGCCTTGGAAAGCGTCAAGCTCAAGTTCGACTTTCTGCCCTTTTTGAAGGAAAGGGAAAAGCTCCTGCGAAACGGTCCCCTTCAATACTAACGACGAAATGTCTGCGACCGACACAAGCGTAGCACCGGGCGAAACCATTTCACCCGCATGTATGTTCTTCGTTACGACAACTCCGCCCGTCGGGCTTGTTATCCTAGCGTTTGCCATCTGGGCGGCAACGGCGTCAACAGCGGCTTTCGCTTGGGCGAGGCTTGAAGACCCCGCTGCGTCGTACTTCGCTTTTGCGCTGTTGTAGCTGTCTTGGGACTGGTCCAGCGCCTGCCTCGACACGGCGCCTTCGTCGAACAGCGCCTGGGTGCGGGCAAGGTCTGCTGCCGCGCTGTCCAATGGGATTTTGGCCTGATTCGCCTGATCCAGCGCAATGTTGTAAGCCGCTTGGGCAGACGCGAGCTGCGCATTCAATTCTGCCATGTCAAGCTGTACCAGCAGCTGGCCTTTTTCAACCGTCTCGCCAACCTCAAAATCCGCGCTGCTGGCTTTCCCGCTGATTTTCGATGAAATGTTCACCGATTCCACCGGAGCAAGCACACCTGAAATCTCAACCGAAGTTTCAAGCGCTTTCGCTTGGGCTTCTGCAATCCTGACCGTTACGTCAGAAGGTCCGGCTGCGCAGCCTGCTGCAAGCAAAAGGGGCATTGCCAAAGCCATAACCAGCGTAGCTGAAAATACTTTCTTCGTCATTTGTCTTACCTCCTTTGCCTACTGCCCTAGGGAGCCGTCTTTTATGTGAATTCTTATTGTCGCGTTCATCCCAAGAAGAATCGGCAGGTCCTCTTCGTTTATCAGGCTTATCTTGACAGGTATGAGCTGCGTCGTTTTGGAATATGTGCCGCTGGTGTTTAGGGACGGCATGCTTGAAAAGGCCGACTGTGCGGCAAACCCTATCGATTTTACGTAGCCTGCAAAGGTCCTGCCCGGATAGGCGTCTATTGAAATATCGACCGCTTGACCTTGCTTTATCTTGAAAATGCTGGTTTCTTCTATGTTTGCCAATATGTAAACGTCGCTCATGTCAGCGACCACTGCGATTTCCATGCCCGGTGCGATCGTTTCGCCTTCAACCACATAGGATTTGATTATCTGTCCGTCTATCGGCGACTTGACCATTGATTTCTCCACAAGGCTGCCCGCCGTGTTGCCTATGTCAGACAAATTGATTGAGCTTGAGTTTATGAGCCCTGACGTGTCCTGCTGCCCGAGGACTTGGCCTTTCAAAACAGCGTCCCCTTCTTTGACGTTCCAAGCAACGAGTTTTCCGGTTATCTGAGGGGTGATGACGATCATGTCCGCTTTGACCGAAGCGTTCTGGGTCTTGAAATAATAAGCTGTGCTGTAGAACATGTATGCACCGATGCCAGCCCCAACCAAGAGCAAAACAGCCAGTGCAGAAATGCCTAGGACCTTGAATTTCTTTTTCTTCTCTGTTCCGTTGTTTTTTTCTTTGTCCATTCAATCACTCCTCCGGCAAATTGTCAAATTTGTTTATTATCTCGTTCATCTCGACCACCAGCTCGTTCAACCTCTCCAGCGTCCCGTTGTCGATCATCTCAAATTTCTTTGTAATGCTCTCTGTAATGCCCGCCCATATCTTGTTCCTGTATTCACGTCCGGAAAGGGTTACCTTCAGGGCTATCAGCCGCCGGTCGTCGGGCATCGCGCTGCGCTCCACGTATCCGGCATCTATTAGCTTGTCTGCCAGCACCGTCAAGTTCGGCTTCGATATGTGAAGCCGCTCGCTGTAGAAATTCATTGGCATGTTGTCATGGAAGCATATCGTGTGAAGCAGCATGAACTGCTGTTTCGGCATTTCCGGAAAACAGGCTTGCCCCATGAGCTTTTTCATCATGGTCGGAAAAAGCGTGAATATGTTTGTAATCAATTCATGGTTCTGCATGGCCGCCCCTCTGCAGCAAAGCATACTGTACCGTTATTATTAACAATAACTGTTACTTATCATAAATATTATTATACATAATGTTTATTATACCCCTTTTTACCGCTTTGTCAAGGTGTTTTAAATATTTTTCTACTTTGATGAGCTTTGACATTATGCGCATAATGTGATATATTATTGGTGAAGATATTAATCGTAGCTTGCATCTAAAGAATGCGAGCACGTCGAAAGTAAGAAGGGAGTGGCGTATATGCCAGTAAGCACGGGCGCAAACACCAATATCAATATTCGTGTTGACAGTAATATAAAGAACAAAGCACAAGATGTGTTTTCAGCTTTAGGACTTGATATGACATCTGCCGTAAACATCTTTCTGAGGCAAGCAATCCGAAAAAACGGTATCCCATTCGAGTTGGTAATGGACAAGCCACAAAGAAGAACCCGACAATTTGGAAGATTCAAGGACAAAATGTGGGAAGCGGAAGACCATGATTGGTTTGAGCCTTTGGAAGACTTTATGGAGTATATGTAATGGACTTATTGTTGGACACCCATGCCGCATGGTGGTTTTTGAACGGGAATAAAAAAATGCCGGATACTGTCAAGGAAACCATACTGACTACCGATTCGAATATGGTAAAATATAACATCAACTCTCTTTGGTAGTCTTAAGTTAAATTAATTAATGGGACAAAAACAAATTTGAACATTATCACCAAAAAATGAGGCAGGGCTATCCAAGCCCTGCCTCATTTTAGTTTCTGTAAGGATTACACGCTATTTTGTGTAATGTATGAACAGGTCAAGCAGGTCGAGCATGTCGATCACGCCGTCACCGTTCACGTCGCACATGCTTGCGGTGACGCCTTTGCCCCTTGAGTCGTTGACCTTGACTAAGGTGTCCCAAGCAGGCGAATCCTTGTCAAAACCGCAGTAAAGCAGCATGATGCCTAGGTCAAGGGCGTCCACTTTGTTGTCCCTGTTCAGGTCGTATTTCGAGAAGACCCTCTGGTCGATGAACGTCGTTGCCTCGCCTGATTCGATTACTGAGTTGAGGTAAGCTGTTGTGCCTCCCGCGACCCCGACTGCCTTGGCGCTTGTCAGTTTCATGGTAGCTTCGCCTACAGCCCTCGGCGAAAAAACGAATTGTGCTATGTCCGTCGGTGGAGCTGAGGTAAGCCCGGTTGTACTGCCTGAAGGCAGACCCAATGTTGCTGCCCCTTTCCATTTGCCGCTGCCTGCATATGCCCAGAAAATGTCGTTCAGAGGGTCAAACCCGTTTAGCCCGACGAGGCCCTTGCCTGCCAGCAAATCGCCGTCGATTTCAAATTCCAGTTCGACGCTCAGGACGTTCTCCGCTTTGCTGATTGACAGGGTGTAGCAAACATCGCCTTCAATGCCGCTTTCAGCCGGGACGCTGAGGTTGAAGGTTGGGTGCAGTATGTCAGCTGCCAAGCGGGACGCAAAACTGCGGTTCAGGGTTGTTGTCAGCACTGACGGGTCCGGCACGGAAGCGGTTGCATAGCCGGAAACATTTTGAATCGCATAATTGTCTTTGGGTAAAAAGTGCACCGTGCTTCCAGGCGAAAACTCCAGCGTGGTGGCTGTGCTTGTAGTTTCGCCGACAAAATCAGCAGTTACCCTGTCATACGTGACAAACATCGAATCCGCGCCTGCAAGCTTTGCTTCGACGACGTCCCCAACCGCTGTGACGTTAAAATGCGCACGTTTGCTTACTTGGTCATTTATGGCTTTGAGGATAGCCGCATGTATGATGTTGGTGCCGTACCGATGGCGGTCAATGGAATAATTCGTCATGTTGTCAAGAGACGAGTGGTATTGGTACTCGAGCGGGTGGTACAAGCCAAAATTTTCAATGTTGTAGTAACCGAACGCCCCGTGGTCGTAGCCGATGGAATATCCGCTGCTCCTGCTTATCGAATGGGTTGTGATAAAATCAGGCTGCGAACTGAATTTCCCCCAGCTTGCATAGTTTTCCACGACCAAGTAAAGCGGCAGGTTAAAAGCGTTTGCCAGCCTGTTGACAATGCTAAAAGTGAAGGAATTCACAGCATTGCCATTGGAGCGCACAGCGTCTGCCCCTGTCGCAATCATGTCCATGTTCAGGTTGATGGCTATTGCGTCCTTCCCTTTTGCTGTAAGCAGTTCGTCGATTACCCAAAACGCGCCGTTATGGTCGCTGTGCTCTTCTCCGCCCACTGCCGCAAAAATGACCTCGACAGACCCTGTATGCACGTCAGCCATGCGCCTCGCAATCTCGACAAGGGCCGCAACGCCTGAACCGTCGTCGTTTGCCGAAGGCGAGCACGCCACACCGTCGAGGTGGGCAGTTACGACGATTACCAGATCAGGGTCTTCGGTTTCCGCCGGAATCACGCCGTAGGCGACGTAGGTTGTCTCTGCCCAATGGTTGTAAGTCCTCCCCAAAACCGGCTGCTTGTCATGCTTTGTTCCGATTTCAGCAGCTCCAACAAGCCTTTCCAAATCGAAAAGGGACATTGTTACAGCAGAAACGTCCGTCTGTTCCGCCCATGCTGCGGAACGTACAAACGGCATACCATAGCGGTGGTTCCCTGATGAATTACCCGATGCCCACAAATTGCTCGGTATGGCCGGCAGCCTGTTGTCAGCGATGTACAAGCCGGTAACCGCACCGCCGTCAAGCTCGTCTTCTATCGATTCTATGATGCCGGCTATCGCTGAAGGGTTGATGTTCGACGTAAGCCTGAGGGCCCCGTAGACGTCTGTTTCAGCAGGCAGCTCAGACAGGCCTTCAACATTCAGGTCCCCTTGCAGCCCAAAGTCCCAAAACACTCCGGAAAAGCCGCCCTTGTCGGTGCCTTTAAATTCACCGTCGAAGCTCACGTAGGCGTTCGCCACGGACATGTCATAAAAATCGTATGAAGGGAGCGAACGCCCGACAATGTCGTAGCCATAGTCCTCCCCAAAGCTTGCGAGCTCGACTACACCGCCCACCCTGTGGTTCTCAATGTAAATCAAGCCTGGGTAATTTGGATGGTCTGTGTTGTTTGGGTGGAAATGCGCTTTCCCCCCCACTGCGGCCGTGTTTTCAGCCCCAAGGTATTCGGCGAACCGGTTTGCGACATACTCCGCAGCGTCTTTCTCCAGCCTGGTTCCGTAATACCTCGAACCGAATTTTTTTGAAAGCTCCTCAACGACTTCCTGCAGCACTTCGCCGCCGTCGCTGCAAAAGCTTTCGACTTCGTTGGCTATGTCTACGCCTGCAAGCCTTGAGCTGCTGCCGGCAAACGCTTCTTTGCCGCTTACGCCCAGCCCCAAGGAAAAAACAAGCGCAAAAACAAGAACCCAACTTAACAGTGCAAATTTTCTGGTCTGCATTGACATAACGAATAACCTCCTTTTTGGTTTTAACAATTAGCGATATGAAATTAACTAATAATATCATGTTTTATTTGTACGGTCAATTCGAAAACGAATGTTGCACTACAGCATGTAATGCTATATAATTGATTTCGGGAAAATCCTCCGATGCAGGTGATTATGAAAAAACACGTCCATTTGATAAGGCACGGGATAACCGCCGCAAACCAGCAAAACTGCTACTACGGGCATTCGGACGTCCCGCTGGCAGAGGTGGGCATTGACATAGTCAGAGCCTTGGCTGGAGCCGGTGTTTACCCAATGCCGGCAGGTGCTGAGTACTACACGTCCGGGCTTCTTCGGGCAGAACAGACGCTTTCGCTGATATACGGCAATGTGCAGCGCGTCAAGCTTGACAGCCTCAAGGAACTGCACTTTGGGGACTATGAGATGAAAACTCACAAAGCCCTGAAAAAAGACCCTGCCTACATCGCTTGGATCAATGACAGATCGGGCATGCTGGCGCCACCCGGAGGCGAAAGCTTGATTCAGTTTTCCGAACGCGTAAAGCGCGGCTTACAGAGCGTCCTTGACGCAGGCAGCGAGCATTCTGTCGTAGTGTGCCATGGCGGCGTCGTTTGCAATATCATGATGTCTTGCTTCGACGAGCGCAGCAGCAACGTTTTCAAATGGATGCCCGATCCGGGTCATGGGTATTCGGTGGTTTTTATCGGCGGGTTACCGGTCGGTTATACAGCATTTTGAAAGGAACATATTGAAATGAGCAAAAGAATACGTGCGCATATTTTTCTTCTGACCACTGCTTTCATTTGGGGGTCGGCCTTCGTGGCGCAGCGCGTCGCCATGGACAACTTGGGGCCATTTACGTTCACGGGGCTTAGAATGTTCATCGGCGGTTTCGTATTGATCCCAGTCATCTTGCTATTAAGGAAAAAAGAGCCGGCCACGACTGGTGCCGCGCCACAAATCGGCAGCCTGACAGGCGACCCGACGTTCATCGGCGGCTTTTTCTGCGGAGTGGCTCTGTTTCTCGCCGGCACGTTCCAACAAGTCGGCCTCGTGTACACCACTGCGGGCAAAGCGGGCTTCATTACTGCGCTGTACATTATTATAGTCCCAATACTCGGAATATTTATGAAAAAGAAGGTGAGCAAACTAATTTGGCTGTGCGTCGCACTGGCGCTTGTCGGAGTGTACCTCCTCTGCATGAAAGGCGATTTTACGATGAATAAGGGCGATTTGATCATGTTTTTGTCTGCCCTTGGCTACGCTGTGCATATTTTGACAGTGGACCATTTTTCCCCGATGGGGGACCCCGTGAAAATGTCAAGCATCCAGTTCTTTGTCTGCGGAACGCTGTGCCTCCCTATGCTGGTGGCTGAATCGCCGGCGGTCTCAGACTTGCTTGCCGCATGGTTCCCGCTGTTTTACACGGGTGTCATATCCTGCGGCGTTGCATATACCCTGCAGGTCGTCGCACAACGGGATACGACTCCGACGATCACCGCAATAATACTTAGCTTTGAGTCGGTCTTCGCCGTGCTGTCAGAGCTTGTGATCTTGAGAGTGTTCCTCATTCCCAAGGAGGTTATCGGCTGCATCCTTATGTTTGCCGCGATTATCATGGCTCAGATGCCAGAAAAGCCAATAAAAACAGAAAAGGAAGGTGATATTGATGAGTAATTTAACCAGGGAAGCTGCGCTTGAACTTCTGAAAAAATACAACACCGAGGAGTTCCATTTGAAGCATGCTTACACAGTCGAGGGGACAATGCGATATTTCGCTGAAAAGCTGGGGTATGGGGACGAAGCCGACTTCTGGGCAACAGTCGGCCTCCTTCACGACATCGACTTCGGCCAGTTCCCCGATGAGCACTGCCTAAAAGCGCCGGAGCTGCTCAAAGAAATCGATGCCTCAGAAGAACTGGTGCATGCGGTAGTGTCCCATGGCTATGGGCTTTGCTGTGACGTGGCGCCGGTGCACCAGATGGAAAAAATCCTATTCGCCACAGACGAGCTGACCGGCCTGATCGGCGCCTGCGCCCTGATGCGGCCGTCAAAAAGCGTCCAGGACATGGAGGCGTCGTCGGTCAAGAAAAAATTCAAGGACAAAAAGTTCGCCGCCGGCTGCTCAAGGGACGTCATCCGGCAAGGTGCGGAAATGCTGGGCTGGGAGATGGACAAGCTGTTTGAGGAAACCATACTTGCCATGAGGACCTGCGAAGTGCTATAATACTGTTGAAGTACGATTATAATAATCGTGATTCAACAATACTGCGGAGGTGCGTATAATGTTTATTGGCCGTGAATCAGAACTGCAAATACTTGAAAACCTGTATGGAAAGCGCTCTTTCCAAATGGTGGTCATGTACGGCCGCAGGCGAGTCGGCAAGACGACGATCATTTCGAAATTCACGGAAGGCAAACCTTCTGTCGTTTTTTCCGCGCAGGAAGCCAATGACAGGCTGAACTTGAATTTGTTTTCCAAAGTGGTATTGAATTTTTTTGATATACCGCCATCTATTCCAGCTTTTGAGACATGGCACGACGCTTTGAGTTTTATTGCCGACAAAGCGAAGACGGAACGTTTCGTGCTTGCAATTGACGAGTTCCCATACGCAGCAGAGGCGAATAAGAGCCTTAAGTCAACATTACAAGACATTATTGACCACAAGCTGAAGCATACCGACATTTTCATCATTCTCTGCGGCAGCCAAATAAGCTTTATGGAGAGTGAAGTTCTGGGGTACAAAAGCCCGCTTTTTGGCAGACGGACTTCACAAATGCATATCCATGGGTTCAACTATATGGATGCCTCAAAAATGCTGGAAAGCTTTTGCATGGAGGATCGTATCAGATTTTTCGCATGCATTGGCGGAACGCCCTACTATCTGGCTCAGGTTGATGCCAAAAAAAGTTTTGAAGAAAACATTTCGGATTTGTATT
>WRJK01000033.1 GCA_009782285.1 Clostridiales bacterium | reverse complement strand
AGATATCGCTGATAACGCCCATAGCCATGGACGCGGGCCTGAGGTTCGCCATCAGGGAAGGCGGCAGGACCGTCGGCTCCGGGGTCGTTACCGAGATTATCGAGTAATAAGGAGAATCCAATGTACGAAGGTCAGCTGTTCGTTGTTTCAGGGCCGTCAGGGGCAGGCAAGGGAACTATCTGCAGGATGCTTATAGACCAAGTCAAAGTCTCATTGTCGGTTTCAATGACAACGAGAACCCCTAGGGCAGGGGAGATAAACGGAGAGAATTACTATTTTATTACCCGTAAAAAATTCGAAAGCATAGTTGAATCAGAGGGCTTTTTGGAGTACGCGGAAGTTTACGGAAATTACTACGGGACACCGAAGCAAACGGTTCTGGATCTGCTAAAAGAAGGCGAGGACGTAATACTGGAAATAGACATTCAAGGAGCTCTCAAGATAAAGGAACAGTACCCGGAAGGCATATTCATTTATATTCTGCCGCCTTCGATGGGTGAACTGAGGAAAAGGCTGACAAGAAGAGGTTCCGAAACCGAGGACGTAATCAACCAGCGGATAAAGGAAACCCTTACAGAGGTCTCCTATATAGACAAGTACGACTACTGCGTTGTAAACGGCGAGCTCAATGAGGCGGTGACAAGGATAAAGGCAATTATCACCGCTGAGCATTCAAGGGTGTCTCATGACGTCTACGAACTGATCGATAAATACAGGGAGGAGATGTAAATGCTGTACCCCTCAATTAATGAGATTCGGAAGAAGGCAGACAGCAGGTATACGCTAGTCATACTTGCTGCAAAGAGGGCGAGGGACATCATTGACGGGAAGCCTATGCTTGTCGATGGAGACAGGGAAAGGCCAGTGTCAGTTGCGGCTTATGAAATTGTGGGAGAATTGGTCTCATACATAAGAGAATCGTAAACGAACTGGCCATGAACGAACGATGCAAAATGTAAACTGGCTGCCCCTATGGTTTCTGACTGTTTGGGGCAGCCGGTTTTCTGTTCGCGAGGCAAAAGCTTGCAGTAACACTAGACTATGGAGAAACATTTTGAGCCAAATATCACATTAAATGGTAATTACATGTGGCGACAATTGCACATAATTAAACCATATAGTGTAACGAAACCCATTGAAGTAACCAGAGTTTAACCATATTCTACAAAAAAGCTCAAGCTTGTCAGAAAAAAAGTTAATTTTTTTTAAATTAGCTATTGACATTAGCGCAGCTTCACATCTTATACTATTAATAGCGGATGAGGAATGACATGATGAAAAGCATATATGACAGGACAGAAAAGCTGATTGGATCGGAGAATCTTGTCAAGTTGAAAAACAGCAGCGTGATAGTCTTTGGGCTGGGAGGGGTAGGCGGCCATGTAGTAGAGGCTTTGGCAAGGACAGGCATAGGGCGCCTTGGCATTGTGGACTATGACACCATAGACATCACCAATGTCAACAGGCAAACAATAGCCTTGAGAAGCACTGTCGGGAAGTACAAAGCAGATGCATTCGAAGACAGGATTGCTGACATCAACGGGCATATCAGAGTGAGCGCGTTCAAAGAAAAATTGACGGCAGAAAGCATAGGCAGCTTCACGATTGAAGAATACGACTACATAGTAGACGCTGTCGATGACACAGCAGCCAAGGTTCTATTGATAGAAAAGGCAAAGGCGCTGAATACTCCAATCATATCTTCGATGGGTACAGGCAACAGAACAGATCCGTCGAAGTTCAGAATCAGCGAAATAGAAAAAACACATTCATGTCCTCTGGCTAAAAAAATTAGGAAGGAACTGGCAAAAAAGGGAATCAAGGAAGTGAAAGTACTTTTCTCTGTCGAACTGCCTGACAAATTTGATGATAATTTCAAAGGCACAGCCAGCATAGCATTTGTCCCTGCAGTTGCAGGGCTGCTGATTGCCGGCGAGGTGGTTCGCGATTTGCTTAAAGGTGATTGAAATGAGAAACTACATACCTATCGTAAAAAGGGACGAAACCAGCAAAATATTTATCGACAATATTATGATGATTGAGCAGGATTTGAGGAAGACCATGATTTACACGGAAGACGCGGAGTATTGGCGCTACGGCAAAATTGAAGAACTGTTAAGGTACCTTGACGAAAGGTTTCTAAAATGCCACAGAAGCTGTATAATAAACATGGACAAGGTGAACAAGATGAAAGCTCAGACGATCTTTTTCGAAAACGGTTTTTCATTTGCGATTGGAAAAGAAAAATTCCAGAGCGCGAAGCAGCATTTCGCAAGGTACATAATACAGGAGGCGAATTCTTATGCCTGACACATATGAAAAATTAAACGATGAACAGAAAAAAGCGGTCTTTCACAAAGAAGGCCCGCTCCTAATATTGGCTGGGGCAGGAAGCGGCAAGACGAATACTATGACACACAGGATTGCTTGGCTTGTCAACGAAGAAGGCGTTGCTCCATATAACATCTTGGCAGTCACTTTTACGAACAAAGCGGCAAGGGAGATGAGGGACAGGGTCGAAAACCTGCTGGCAGGAAGCGTCAACATATGGATTTTGACGTTCCATTCCGCTGCTTTGCGGATACTCCGCATGCATGCTGAGCTTCTTGGCTACAAAAGCGATTTTGTCGTCTATGACCCGGGCGATCAGAAGACAGTCATCAAGAACTGCGTCAAAGCAAGGAATTTGGATGAGAAGAAGTTCACTCCTGCATACGTGCTGGCAATAATCAGCGATTGCAAGGAAAAAGCTGTCAGTGCCGAGAGCTACCTGAAACAGAACGGCGACGACTTCAAAGCCAAGCGGATATACGAATTGTACTCGGATTACGAGGCTGCATTGAAAAAAAACAACGCCATGGACTTCGACGATTTGATATTGAACGTGGTGAGGCTGTTTGAAAAAGACGAAGAAATTCTAGCAAAGTACCAGAAACGGTTCAAATACATAATGGTAGACGAATACCAGGACACGAATTTCATACAGTACAGGTTCATAAAGCTGCTGGCCGAAGCACACAACAACATTTGCGTCGTTGGCGACGACGACCAGTGCATATACCAGTGGCGAGGGGCAGACATAAAGAACATACTGGAATTTGAAAGGGACTTCAAAAATACCAAAACAGTGAAGCTCGAACAGAATTACCGATCGTATGGCAACATCTTGGCGGCAGCGCATTCTGTAATCGAAAAAAACAAGAAGAGGAAAAGCAAGAAGCTGTGGACGGGCAAGGAAGCCGGCGAAAAGATAACGTATTTCAAGGCAGACGACGAAAAGGACGAAGCTAGGTTTGCCGCTTCAGAAATCGAGAGGCTGCATTCAAAAGAGCTGAAATACGCGAATTTTGCGATACTATACAGAGTTAACGCGCAATCAAGAACTTTCGAAGATGCATTGTCTGCCAAGGAGATACCTTACAGGGTGCTGGGCGGGGTGCGGTACTATGACAGAAAAGAAATCAAGGACATGGTGTCGTACATGCGCCTTGTGCAGAACACTGCAGACGACGTGGCTCTTGTGAGGATCATCAACGAACCCAAGAGAGGGGTGGGCGGCAGGACGGTTGAAAAGCTCAGAACCCTGGCGGCAGTGCGGGGGGAAAGCGTTTTCAGCATTCTGGAAGACAATGAAATAGTGGAAGGCCTGTCGTCAAAAGCGGCGCGGGAAATCAGAGAGATGGCTTCGGTCATCAGGAAGTACAACCAGGAAAAGGGCAGCATGCGGGTTTCCGACATCTATGACGCGCTGATGGTAAAGACAGGGTACCTGCAGGCGCTTAAGGAGCAAAACAACGTCGAATCGGACAGCAGGATTGAGAACATCATGGAATTCAAATCGGTCATACACGATTTCGAAAAGGATGACCCGGAGCTGTCACTTGCCGAATTCATGGAGAAAATCGCGCTGATGGCAGACGTTGACAACCACGACGCAAGCGAGGACGCTGTAGTGCTGATGACCATGCACAGCGCGAAGGGGCTGGAATTTCCGGTGGTTTTCCTCGCTGGCCTAGAGGACGGGCTCTTTCCAGGCTGGAGGGCCATGGAGAAGGAAGACGGCCTTGAAGAGGAGCGGAGGCTGTGCTATGTCGGGATGACGAGGGCCATGGAGAAGCTGTACCTGACCAGTGCGTCGATGCGCATGCTGTACGGCAAGACGGACTACACTCGGGAATCACAGTTCTTGAAAGAAATCGACAAATCCGTGCTAACAGGGACTCCGATATACGACGGGAGAAAGAACAGAGGCGCGGGCAGCGTGAAATGGTCAGACGGGTACAGCAGCGGTACGGTGTTTCGCCCATTTGAGCAGATTAAGCAGACGACGCAGGTGGTTTCCGGCGCAGCCGCAAGCGCAGCCCCTGCCGCAGCTACTGGGGCAGGGGCTGCGCCTGCGGCTGCTGCGGGGCCGGATTTTGCAGCAGGGGAGCGGGTGAGCCACGCCAAATTCGGCGACGGCCTTGTCATAGAAGCAAATACAAAAACAGTAAGCGTGATGTTTGATTCCGTAGGCTTCAAAAAACTTGCAAAGGGCGTTGCGCCCATAAAGAAACTGGAGGGGTAAAGTGAAAGACAAAACAGGGCTGATGAAAGACAAAATTGCGGTATTGAACGAAGCCGCCAAGGCGTACTACACAGAAAGCCGCGAAATCATGCCAAACATTGAGTACGACAGGCTCTATGACGAGCTTGCAGCACTTGAAAAAGAAACAGGTATCGTGCTGGCTGGCAGCCCAACCGTCAACGTTGGATATGAAGTCTTGGAAGAATTGCCCAAGGAACGGCATGAAACGAGAATGCTTTCACTTGACAAGACGAAAGAAACCAGCTCTCTCATTGAATTTCTCGGAGAGCACGAAGGGATACTTTCATGGAAACTGGACGGGCTGACGATAGTCCTCACTTATGCCGGAGGAAAACTGCAAAAGGCGGTGACTAGGGGCAACGGCGAGATCGGCGAAGTCATCACGTCAAACGCTAAAGTTTTCAGGAACATACCCCTTGAGATATCCTTTGCAGGGGAACTCGTGCTGCGCGGGGAGGCTGTCATCAGGTATTCCGATTTTGAGGCAATCAACGCTGCCATTGTGGACGAAGGCTCAAAATACAAGAACCCAAGGAACCTGTGCAGCGGCTCGGTGCGGCAGCTTAACAGCAGGACAACAGCCGAGAGGAACGTGCGTTTCTACGCGTTTTCACTGGTTAAAGCAGAAAACGCCCCAGGTCTTGAAGACTCTCGCAGGGCACAGATGGAATGGCTTGTGTCGCAAGGCTTTGATACCGTAGAATACAGGATGGTGGACAAAAACAACGTTGAAGAAACCGTGAAGTGGTTTTCAGGCGGCGTTGAGAAAAACGACGTCCCATCCGACGGACTGGTGCTGGCCTTCGACGACATCGCTTACGGGAGGTCGCTGGGCAGCACATCGAAATTCCCAAGGGATTCGATAGCTTTCAAATGGCAGGACGAATTAAGAGAGACGGTGCTGAAGGAAATAGAATGGAGCGCGTCCAGGACCGGCCTCATAAACCCCGTTGCAATCTTTGAGCCGGTAGAGCTTGAGGGGACCACGGTGAGCAGGGCGAGCGTACACAACGTGAGCATTGTAAAAGAGCTTGAACTTGGCGTCGGTGATATGGTGACCGTCTACAAGGCAAACATGATAATCCCCCAGATAGCGGAAAACCTGACAAGAAGCGGCAGCATAATTATCCCGGAGGCCTGCCCGGTATGCGGCGGCAAGACTGAAATAAAGTCAGAGAGCGGCGTCGAAACCCTATTCTGTGCAAATGCAAGCTGCCCGGCCAAACACATAAAGTCGGTCGCCCACTTTGCCAGCAGGGACGCGATGAACATAGAAGGCTTGTCTGAAGCTACCATTGAAAAATTCGTTGCGATGGGCATTGTGAAGGAGCCGGCTGACCTGTTTTGCCTAGCTGAACACAGGGAAGAAATAGTCTCGATGGAAGGCTTCGGCGAAAGGTCGTACAGCAATCTGATTGAATCCATAGACCGGAGCAGGAAGACGACGCCGGCAAGGCTGCTTTACGCTCTGGGCGTTCCGAACATAGGCGTTGCCAATGCAAAAATGATATGCAAGTCCTGTGGGCAGAGCTGGGGCAGGATACAGAACATCTCAAGGGAGGAGCTGTCCGGGATATACGGCATCGGAGACATTATGGCCGACGGGTACGTAGGCTATTTCGGTTCAGAGCTGGCTAAAGAGAGCGTAAGCAGGATCCTCGCCGAGACCGAATTTGAAATAGAAGAGGAAACTGGGGCGACGCAGCGGCTGGCTGGGAAGGTGTTTGTGATAACAGGCTCGCTTGCGCATTTTGACAACAGGGAGGCTTTAGTTGCAGCCATAGAGAAGAACGGCGGAAAGGCTGCCTCGTCAGTGACATCAAAGACGAACTATCTTATAAACAACGACACCCTGTCGAATTCCTCAAAGAACAAAAAAGCCAAGGAGCTGAGTGTGGAGATAATTTCTGAGGAAGGTTTTTTGGAGCTGCTTGAATCAGTTGAACCCTCTTGACGTTTTGTCATATTAGGGTATAATATAACTATAAATTTGACAAGCAGGAGAGGGAATCATGAGCACTATTATTAAGTCATCAAGCGAACTCAGAAAAAACTACAATAGCATCGCTGAAATATGCAGAGCAACTAAAACGCCGGTATTCTTGACCAGAAATGGTACCGGCGACACTGTTCTGATGGATATTGAATCATATAACCGCAGGGAAGATGATCTGACAGCGGCAATGCATTTGATTGAAGCCGAGCGTGCGCGCATGCTTGGATCACGAGGATACACAATTGACGAATTTGAACAAAACATGAGAGAGGCAATTCTTAAAGGGGCTGCGTTAAGAGCGAGGAAAAGGAAAATGCTTAAAACGGGAAAGCTCGACAGCAGGCTTTTAGAGGAAATCGTCTTTAATAACATCAAGTTCAAGAGGGAAGAGGTCCTTAAAAGGCCTGGGATAGGGGAAGACTGCGCGGCAATTGATTTCGGAGATTACAAGTGCGTCATGTCGACAGACCCGATAACCGCATCAGCCTCTCAAATAGGGAAGCTTGCGGTTCACGTATCCTGCAACGACATAGCGTCAGACGGGGTAGAGCCGCTGGGTATAATGCTTTCAGTCATGCTTCCTGTCGGCACGACGGAGGAAGAGGTGGGCGAGATAATGAGGCAGGCGGGGGGAGCTGCCGCTGAGCTTGGCGTTGAAATAATAGGTGGCCACACAGAAATAACACCAGCGGTGAGCCAGCCGGTAATTGTTTCCACGGCTATAGGTAGGGCGCCGGCGGCAAGGCCAGAGCAAAAGGTTAGGCCGGGCGACCTGGTTTTCATGACGAAGTCGGCAGGGCTGGAAGGAAGCGGGATAATCGCATACGACCATGAAGACGAGCTCCTCGGGAGGTTGTCGCCTTTAGAAATAGAGGAAGCCAAATCATACCTGGAGTTGATCAGCGTTGTAAAAGAAGGTGTTGTTGCTGGTGAAATAGGGTTTTCTGCAATGCACGACGTTACTGAAGGCGGGTTGCTTGGCGCAGTTTGGGAACTTTGCCATTCTTCTGGCGTTGGCGCAGAGGTATGGCATGAGGCAATTCCGGTAACAGTCACCACTCAGAAGATATGCGGTATTTACGGCATCGACCCGCTTTGCCTAATATCCAGTGGGAGCATGGTGATAATAACGGCGGCTGAAAACAAAGATGAACTGACGCGGAAAATGTGCGAGGCTGGCGTCAAATTAACATTGATCGGCGAGGTGAAGGAAAAGGGGTTTGGCGTGAAACTGGTATGTGAAGGGAAGGCAACTGAAGTCGGGCCGCCTGAAAGCGACGAAATATACCGAGTTAGGTAAACTTGGAACGATACGAAAAATAATTGTTTCTGTTGAACCGCAACATTTCTTGTGCTATACTTGTTTTTGAAGCATTACGACATGAAATCGCCTTTTAAAAGCTTCGCCTGGTATGGTTTGGGTCCCGCGCAATAGGAATCTGTGAACCTTGTCAGGTCCGGAAGGAAGCAGCAATAAGCGGAGCCTCCTATGTGCCGCGGATAAGCCTGCTCCGGTGCCCGGCGAGGCTTTTAAAGGGCAATTCGTTAGATGGGGTGGCAACTGAATGTATCTGGCACTGTACAGAGCCTGGCGCCCGGAAACCTTCGAAGAAATTCTAGGCCAGGAGCATATCGTTAAAATACTCAAAAACCAAATAAAGGATGATACAGCAAGCCATGCCTATCTTTTTTGTGGCAGCAGGGGAACAGGGAAGACGACCACGGCGAGGATATTCGCAAAAGGGGTCAACTGCACATCAGATGCTGGGCGGCCTTGCGGTGTTTGCGAAAACTGCATGGCAATCAAGAACGGCAGGTTTATCGACGTGATTGAGATCGATGCGGCTTCGAACAACGGCGTCGACAACATCAGGGAGCTGAGGGAAAGCGTCAAATACCCGCCTGCCGTTGGCAGGAAGAAAGTCTACATCATAGACGAGGTTCACATGCTTTCTGCCGGCGCATTCAACGCATTGTTGAAAACCCTTGAAGAGCCTCCCGAATATGTAGTGTTCATACTGGCGACGACAGAGTCGCAGAAATTGCCGGCCACAATCCTGTCGAGGTGCATGCGGCTTGACTTCAGGCGCGTATCGGAAACCCTAATAAGAGAGAGAATGGAGAAGATATGCAGGGAAAGAGGCGTTGACGTCTCTGATGCAGCGCTTAGGCTCATCGCCATGAACGCCGACGGTTCCGTCCGTGACGGCCTGAGCATATTGGACCAGTGCATTGCCGCAGGGGATTTGAAGGTGACCCGTGAAGACGTGCTGGAATTAATCGGTGCATCAAGCGAAGAAGTGTACTTGGACATGGCAGACATGATAAAGGACGGCAGCGGGGGCGAAGCGCTGCTGCTGCTTGACAGGCTCATGGCAGAAGGGAAAGACGCGAGGCAGTTTTTGCGGGATATGCTTGCCCACTACAGGAATCTTCTGATAGCCAAATTCATCAAGCAGCCTGCGGACATGCTGAACGTGTCATACGAAAACGCGGAAAGAATTACGAAGCAGAGCGAGGGGATACCCTTGGCAGACATCAACCATGCGATACGTGAAGTGTCGAAGACGTCTGCGGAGGCGAGGTGGTCGACGCAGCCACGGATACTAGCGGAGCTGTGCGTCGTTTTGCTGTCTGAAGGGGCTGCCGCGCTTGAGGCGGCGCCTGCCCCGAAAAAGAGGACGGCTGCACCCGCACCTGTACCTGTACCGCAACAGAAAACAGAAGCAGATGCTCTTCACGGCAAAGAAAGCCCAGAAGCATTCCAAAACAATCTGTGGGACAGCCTTTTCGAAGGTGCTGACGGTTTAAGGGGCAGCTTTACCATCATCCGCAAGGCAGAAATACGGACAACGTCTGAAAACGAATACATAGTTGCCGCGAGGTCCGCATCAGTTAAAGGGATCATCGACAAGCACAAGCGCACAATAGAAGAGCTGCTTGAAAAAAGGACAGGGAAAAACAGGACAATAAAATGCGTCATTGAAGATGAAAAGGACGGCAACAGCAGTGAAAAGCGGATTGAAGACGTTGCAGCAGAAATCGGAAACGCGCTTGGACTCAGTGTTGAGATTGAAGAATAAAAGGAGGATGCTATGGGCAAAGGGATGAGGGCCGGGAAGAAACCCGGCAGCGGCGGAGGCATGCAGAAGCAGTCGCAGCAGATGCAACAGATGCAGCAGATGCAGCAAATGCAGCAAGTTCAGGCTATGCAGCGCAGAATGGAACAGGTTCAGGCTGAGATCGACGAAATGGAGACGACAACCACTTCAGGCGGGGGGGCAGTAACCGTCACAGTAAGCGGAACCAAGGAAATAAAGAGCATTGTGATAAAACCGGACGTAGTCGACCCGGACGACATCGAAATGCTGCAGGATTTGATCATGGCGGCAGCAAACGAAGCACTCAGGCAAATGGAAGAAATATCGCAAAACGAGATGAACAAGCTGACAGGCGGGTTTGGGCTGCCGGGCATGATGTAATGAATTATTACGCCAAACCGCTTGCCAAGCTGATAAGCGAGTTTTCAAAGCTTCCAGGCATCGGCGGCAAAAGTGCGCAGAGGCTTGCGTTCCATATTATGTCGATGGGGGAAAAAGAAGCAATGAGCCTTTCGGAGGCGATTGCAGACGCCCGTAAAAACATGAGGTACTGCTCGGTCTGCGGCAACCTGACTGACGTGGATCCTTGCCTGATTTGCTCGGATTCAAAGAGGGACGCCCATGTTGTCTGCGTTGTGGAAAGCCCGAGGGACGTTGCGGCAATTGAAAGGATTAGGGAGTACAACGGGCTTTACCATGTGCTCCATGGGGCAATTTCCCCAATGGACGGGATTGGGCCAAGCGACATCAACCTTAAGCAGCTGATAGTCAGGCTTCAGGGAAGCGACGTTACAGAAGTGATACTTGCAACGAATCCCAATATAGAAGGAGAGGCGACGGCGATGTACGCATCAAGGCTGATTAAGCCATCAGGGATAAAAGTGTCGAGGATTGCCCACGGCATACCTGTGGGAGGCGATCTGGAATACGCGGACGAAATCACCCTGCTCAAAGCTGTAGAAGGGCGCAGGGAATTATAATAAAGAAGGTATTTGTTATGAGTGACAGGGAGAAGAAATCTATTGCGGTGGACGTCGGGGAACATGGCTTGAAAAAGCATGACATCAAAGTTTCAACTGTCGTGTTCATGATATTCTGCTTGGTTGCCGCAGGGTGCTACGGGATAGAGGAAATGATCCCCCTTGCCGGCCCTGGGTTGACGCTGTTGATGCTCATGGTGCTCCCCTTTGTTTGGGGCCTTCCTTTTGGGCTTGTTGCCTCTGAGCTTGGTTCAGTAAGACCGCAGGAGGGCGGGTACTACAAGTGGGTGCAAGAGGCGCTTGGCGAATTCTGGGCTTTTCAGGCAGGCTGGTGGAGGACGATTTCCATCTACATCGACAATACACTGTACGTCATTTTGGCAGGGGGGTACCTAGCCTCGCAATGGGATTTGTCCCGGACTTGGGAAATGGTTTTCAAGGTCGGGATGATTTTGGTTTTTACGTACATCAACATCCGCGGCGTAAAAGACGTTGGGATAGTGAGCACGATCTTGTCGCTGCTTGTCATTGCCGCATTTGCCATGGTTGCCATCTGCGGCTTCTCGAACTGGCAACAGAACCCCTTTGTGCCGTTTACCGCTCATGGAGAGATCATGGGCGCATCCGGGATCGCATTTGAAGAATGGATATACTTCATAGGCATGGGCATCGCAATCGGTGTCTGGATGTACTCCGGCTACGAATCCATGTCCACGATAGCTGGAGAGGTGAAAAACCCGCAAGTGATACCGAAAGCCACGATACTGACGGTTCCGTTGATCATGTGCGTGTACATTTTCCCGACCATGGCGGGGCTTGCCTCCATCGAACCATACGAAGACTGGGGCACTGAAGCAGGCAGCATAGGCTATGCAACTGTGGTGGAAACCTACTGGGGGCCGGCGTTCAGCATTTTCTTCGTCATCATAGCTGTCTTGGCTCAATGCTCCATATACAATACGTACATAGCCTCGGGGTCAAGGGGCTTCTTCGCGCTTGCGGACGACAACTTGGCGCCGCCGATCTTGGTCAAGTGCGATAAAAAATACGGAGTGCCCTATGTGTCCGTGCTGACTGTGGCAGTTGTCAACATCATCCTGTGCCAGTTTGCGTTTAAGCAGGTCATCATCATCGACGTGTTCCTGCTGGTCTCTTCCTACATCATGGTGTACATATCCGCAATGATATTGAGGAGGCGCATCCCAGCCGAAGAATACCAGTTCAAGGTGCCTGGAGGCTACGGGTTCCTCTGCCTGATCTGCATTGTGCCCATATTCATTGCCATCATGGTGTTCTTCCTGAACGGCACGGATTATTTCATGGGCGGTATGATAGGCATTGTTTCAGGGCCAGTCCTGTACTTTGTTTGGAAAAAGATGTATGGAGGGCTTGCAAAGAAAAACCACAAAACATACCCGGTGAACAAAAAAACTGGGCTTGCTGTAGGCGACACAAGGAAAATCGCAGGCATGTTCATAGGCTTTGCGCTTATTGGGTTCATAGCGATCCCATGGCTCAACTACTTTGAAGGTGAAGAAGAGCCCGGTTACTACGCCGACCCGGCAGACGTGCTTGCAGCAGGGCAGAGCATAGAAGACTACAAGGCAGAGTATCTTGAGGAGTTCGACGAGGGGTATTTCGGAAGCAACGAAAACCTTCTCTTCCAGCTCAACGAAGACGGCGAGATGTGGATGCCGGGTTATTACATTGAAGAGTACGGGAAGGGCATACTGTCGAACTTTGAAGGGATGCTGAGGGTGATTCAAATACTTTCGATATTATTCATCATCATTGGGGCGATTTCCGCAGTTGTGGCATGGCGGGTGGAACCGAAAAAGCTAAAGTTGCCGTAATTGCAATTGACACATCAAAACACTTGTATTTTTCGACAGGTGAATATATAATAAAATCGTAAATCAAAATGTTAGGAGGATTAGATGGAACTCATTTTATTTCTAATTATTTTTCCGCTCGTTGCCGCAATAGCTCTGTTGCTCGTCAAGGCCGACGCGGGAAGGGACGCTGTGGTGGCCGTCGCATCCTTGGTCATCGCGGGAGTGTCGATTTTTCTTTTTATACAATATTTCGACGTTGGGCACGAACCATTCGATTTTGAGAGCGAGGCGGTCGGTTATGCGATGGCTGCAATCGAAGCGTGCCTTGCTGTTGTCATTATTGTCCTAGGTATAAAGTACAAAAAATACCTAGCCTCTGTCCTTGCTGCAATTCAGGCACCGATCATGATTTGGTTCGAATTCAGCATAGGGCACGGTATTCCTGTCGAAAGCAACATCTACGTCGACAAACTGTCGTTGATAATGATACTGATTATCGGGGTGATAGGGACGCTGATATGCGTGTACTCGCTTCCTTACATGAAAGATTTTCAGCATCACCATCAGGGGGAAAAGGACAGAAGGCCGTGGTTCTTCTTCCTTATGTTCCTGTTCCTCGCTGCAATGTTCGGCATCGTAGTGTCAAACAACCTGCTTTGGATGTATTTCTTCTGGGAGATCACCACGCTTTGCTCGTTCTTCCTCATTGGCTACACAAAAACCGAGGAGGCTATTAGGAACTCGTTCAGGGCTCTTGTTATGAACCTGCTAGGAGGGATCGGATTTGTGCTTGCGATAGTCTTCATGGGCATAGTGTTCGGCACAGTCGAGCTGGATACAATACTCAATTACAGCAGCATGTCGCAGTACAGCTTCATGGTAGGGATACCTGTAGCACTGCTGGCGTTTGCAGGGATTACAAAGGCGGCTCAGATGCCGTTCAACAGCTGGTTGCTAGGCGCAATGGTGGCACCCACGCCCACTTCCGCACTGCTTCACTCGTCAACAATGGTAAAAGCAGGGGTGTTCCTGATAATCAAGCTGTCCCCGGCTCTCGGGTTCAACATAGCAGGCATTATGGTCATGATGGTGGGTGGCATCACGTTCTTAATGGCGTCGCTGGCGGCAATATCGCAGAGCAACGCGAAGCGGGTGCTTGCATATTCGACCGTCGCAAACCTAGGGCTGATAGTGGCTTGCGGAGGCGTCGGTACTTACGGCGCAGTGTGGGCAGGGGTAATGCTCATTATATTCCACGCCATAACCAAGTCGCTGCTGTTCCTCTGCGTCGGCACGGCTGAACACAACATCGGAAGCAGGGACATAGAAGACATGGACGGGCTGTTCGAAAGAATGCCAAGGCTCGCAGCGTTTATGATGATCGGGATTGCAGGGATGTTCCTCGCCCCGTTCGGGATGCTCATTTCAAAATGGGCTACGATGACCGCGTTTGTTGAGTCAAACAACATCATTCTGGTCATGCTCATCTGCTTTGGCAGCGCTGCCACTTTGTTTTACTGGGCCAAGTGGCTCGGCAAGATGTCGGCAATAATGTCGGGAAGGGAGAACATCCAAACGGGCGTACACAGAGGCGAATGGTCAGTGCTGGGTACGCTGACAGCCATGACCGTCTTGATTTGCCTTTTGTTCCCGATGGTTTCATCAACGTCGGTGGTGCCGTACATAGACGTGGTCTTCAAAAGCGCTCATGCCGGGTTGCTGTCCGACATCGACATGAGGATCATGTGGGCGATGCTTGCCCTTGTGGTGCTTCTGACCACGTTCTTCTTTGGAAGGACAAAAAAGAAGATCGTCCCGATTTACATGGCAGGCGTCAATGCCGGCGACAACCTGACGTTCCGCGGCGCCATGGAAAAAGACGTTACCGTCTCGCTTCGGAACTGGTACATGGAGAAGTACTTCGGCGAGGCAAAGATGAACGCTATAGGCGGCATATCGTCGGCAGCGGTGATCGTCGTCATTTTTTCGATAATAATAGGGGTTGTGCTGATGATGGGGGGTGTGCTGAATGGTTAAGATCATCGTGCTGGTTGCTGCATACCTCATTTTCGCCCCGATTGTGGGCGGCTTCCTTGCCGGGCTCGACAGGGTTATTACTGCTAGGATGCAGGGCAGGGTAGGACCCCCTGTGATACAGCCGTTTTACGATGTGTTCAAGTTGATGGAAAAGGAAGCCATCACAGTTAACAAAACACAGGATTTCTATGTGATGTGCTTTCTCATTTTCATTGTTGTAACGGGCGGTTTGTTCTTTGCGGGGCAAAACCTGCTGCTAATAATCTTTTCGCTCACGCTGGCAAGCGTTTTCCTTGTGGTAGCTGCGTATTCTTCGAATTCGCCGTATGCGCAGATCGGCGCAGAAAGGGAGCTGCTTCAAGCGATGGCGTACGAGCCCATGGTTTTAATGATGGCGGTGGCGTTTTTCCTGTACACCGGAAGCTTTGAGGTCTCTGCGATTATAGCCCATGAAAAGATGGCTTTCCTGCCTCTGGTTGGCATTTTCCTAGGGTACCTGTTCATATTGACGATAAAATTCAGGAAGTCGCCTTTCGACCTTTCGATGTCTCATCACGGGCACCAGGAGCTCGTCAAGGGGCTGACAACCGAGATATCGGGAAAATCCCTCGCTTTGATAGAAATAGCCCATTGGTACGAAAACATATTCCTGCTTGGGTTCATATTCCTGTTTTTCGCTAACGGGACGCAGGCCGGGATCATTGCCGGGGTAATCGTTTGCCTAGCTGCGTATTTCCTTGAAATATTCATCGACAACAGTTTTGCCAGGATGAAATGGCAATTTGCGCTCAATTCGTCGTGGATAGTCGCGACGGCCCTCGGTTTTGCAAACTTGGCTGTCCTGTATGTTCCGGTTGTCCTGAACATGCTGATCGGCATCACTGGTTAAGGGGGGTGTGAAAAAATGTCATATGTTACAAAATCACCATGGATAATCCATTATGACGGCTCCAGCTGCAACGGTTGCGACATTGAGGTGCTGGCCTGCCTGACGCCGATGTACGACGTAGAAAGGTTTGGGATAATCAACACGGGCAACCCGAAGCATGCAGACATATTTCTGGTAACAGGATCCGTCAACGAACAGAACAAAGAAGTCGTAAAACAGATATACGAGCAGATGCCTTCCCCAAAAGTTGTGGTCGCAATAGGGATATGCGCCAATTCCGGAGGCATTTTCAAGGAATGCTACAACGTACTTGGCGGGGTCGACCAAGTGATACCTGTCGACGTGTACGTACCGGGGTGCGCGGCAAGGCCCGAGGCTATCATCGACGGCGTTGTCAAAGGGCTGTCAGTCCTATCTGAGAAAAGAAAAGGAGGAAGCGTAAATGAGTGAAAAAAAATATTTAATTCAGAACTTTGTACCTGTTACGGCTTCCGAACTGCTCGGCAAGGTTCAGGATTTGAAAGCTGACGGGTACAGACTGGGGCAGGCATGCTGCACAAAACTTCAGGAAGGGCTCGAAATCATGTATTCCTTTGACAAGGATCACGAGCTCTTGAACTTGAAGCTGACGGTCGGCGAAGGGCAGGAACTTGAAAGCATTTCAAATACAATCTGGCATGCTTTCATATATGAAAACGAGATGCATGACCTGTTTGGGGTCAAGTTCAACAATTCGGTGCTGGATTACGGAGGGCATTTCTTCAAAGTCGCAGAGCCTACGCCATGGAATCCGAACAATGAAGAAAGGAAGGCAGAGCAAAATGGGTAAAAGAACTATTATTCCTTTCGGGCCCCAGCATCCGGTATTGCCGGAACCGATCCACCTTGACCTTGTCATTGAAGACGAAACCGTAGTCGAAGCAATACCGTCCATCGGATTCATTCACAGGGGCCTTGAAAAGCTCGTTGAAAAGAAAGAGTACGCCGAAATGGTGTATGTCATTGAAAGGGTTTGCGGCATTTGCAGCTTTGGCCACGGATGGGGGTACTGCGCTGCCGTCGAAGGGCTGATGAAAGTGGAGGTGCCGACAAGGGCGAACTACCTGAGGACCATATGGCACGAACTTTCAAGGGTTCACAGCCATCTTCTGTGGCTCGGCCTCATGGCTGACGCCTTCGGCTTTGAAAGCCTGTTCATGCACTGCTGGCGGCTGCGCGAAACCATACTGGACATGTTTGAAAAAACCACAGGCGGCCGCGTCATCTTCTCGGTCTGCAAGGTGGGCGGCGTGAGGAAGGACGTGGACAACGAAACCTTGGGCGGCATCGTTGATGGCCTTAATAAAATCAAAGCCGAAATTAAAGGGCTGACGGATGTGTTCATCACAGACAAATCTGTCAAAAACAGAACGCTGGGCGTGGGCGTCCTGAGCAAGGAAAAAGCTATGGAATTCGGTGCCGTAGGGCCAGTAGCCAGAGCGTCAGGAGTTTTGCAGGACATGAGGCTCACTGGCAAGGGCGTATACGACGAGCTCGGATTTGAACCCGTGATCGAGGAGGGCGGCGACTGCTATGCAAGGACAGCCGTTCGAATCCGGGAAGTGTTTCAGTCAATAGAGCTGATCGAGACAGCAGCAAAAGGAATACCTGACGGCGACATTGCAATAGCGGTCAAGGGGAACCCGGACGGCGAATTCGTTGCAAGGATGGAACAGCCGAGAGGCGAAGCGTTCTATTACGCAAAAGGCTCGGGGAGCAAATTCCTTGACAGGATGAGGGTCAGGACACCGACGAACCAGAACATACCGGCTCTTGTGCAGATGCTGCAAGGCGCCGACTTGGCAGACGTGCCGGTGCTTGTGCTCACTATAGACCCATGCATCAGTTGTACGGAAAGGTAGGTGAGATAGGTGGGTACATTCAAAATCGGAGGAGTTGTCTTAAAAAGCCTGTTCAACAAGCCTGCAACACTCATGTATCCCGTCATCCCAAGGAAATGGGAAGAGAGGACGAGGGGCAGCATCGGAATTGAGGAAGCGTCCTGCATACTCTGTGGGATATGTGCAAAGAAATGCCCAACCCATGCAATCGCTGTAGCAAAAGACCAGCGGACATGGGCTATCGAAAGGATGCAGTGCATACAGTGCGGCAGCTGCGTGGAAACTTGCCCGAAGAAATGCTTGCGCATGATTCCCGAGTACACGGCGCCGGGCACAGAAAAGATCACGGACGTCGTCAGCATACCGGAGCAGCAGAAACAACCAAAACCTGAAGCCGCAGCAGCGGAATAGATATTGTATTTTGTTTATGTAAGGAGGCTGTTTATGGCAAAAAACAAAATGAAAACGATGGATGGGAACACGGCTGCGGCATACGTGTCGTACGCGTTCACGGACGTGGCTGCGATCTATCCCATCACGCCGTCCTCAACGATGGCAGAAGTTGTCGACGACATGGCTGCCCATGGCCAGAAAAACATCTTTGGCCAAGAAGTGAAAGTTGTGGAAATGCAATCAGAAGGCGGGGCAGCCGGAACGGTCCACGGTTCGCTTGCGGCAGGTGCCCTGACTACCACCTATACGGCGTCGCAGGGTTTGCTTCTCATGATACCGAACATGTACAAGATTGCAGGCGAGCTCTTGCCCGGCGTATTCCACGTATCAGCGAGGACGCTTGCGGCGCATGCGCTCTGCATATTCGGCGACCATTCGGACGTCATGTCCACAAGGCAGACGGGGTTTGCCCTGCTCTGCTCGAATTCCGTCCAAGAGGTGATGGATCTTGGCAGCATAGCGCATCTGTCTGCGATCAAGGGCAGGGTTCCGTTCCTGCACTTCTTCGACGGGTTCAGGACGTCCCATGAGGTTCAAAAGATAGAAACTCTTGGCTATGAGGACTTCAATGGCCTGGTTGACAAGGAAGCCCTGCAGAAGTTCAGGGACAACGCACTAAACCCCGAACACCCCGTGGTGCGCGGGACGGCGCAAAACCCCGACATTTTCTTCCAAGCTAGGGAGGCGGCAGGCAAGTACTACGACGCCCTGCCGGCCATAGTGGCAGGCTACATGGAGAAAATATCAGAACTGACAGGCAGGGAATACAAGCTCTTTGACTACGTAGGGGCGCCTGACGCTGAAAACATCATCGTGGCGATGGGCTCGGTCTGCGAGACCATTGAAGAGACCATAGACGCACTGTCAGCAAAAGGCGAAAAAATCGGCCTTGTGAAAGTAAGGCTCTACAGGCCTTGGGCACCTGAGTACCTGAAAAACGTCATCCCGAAAACAGTCAAGAAGATTGCCGTGCTTGACAGGACGAAGGAGCCGGGGGCGCCGGGCGACCCGCTGTACATGGACATTAAGTCTATGTACTACGGCGAGAAGGATGCGCCTGAAATATTCGGCGGAAGGTACGGCCTTGGATCCAAGGACACTACTCCGGGCCAGATAGCTGCAGTGTATGAAAACCTGGGCAAGCCCCAGCCAAAAGACCACTTTACAATTGGCATCGTAGACGACGTGAGGAACACGTCGCTGGAAACCATAGATATTACTACAGAACCAAAGGGAACTGTCAGGTGCAAGTTCTGGGGGCTTGGCTCAGACGGCACGGTAGGGGCGAACAAGAGCGCGATTAAAATAATCGGCGACGAGACGGACCTGTACGCGCAAGGGTATTTCGCCTACGACTCGAAGAAATCGGGGGGCGTCACTATATCCCATCTAAGGTTCGGAAAGAACAAGATCAAATCAACGTACCTGATAACCGAAGCCGACTTTGTTGCATGCCACAACCAAGCGTACGTAAATCAGTACAACCTGCTCAAGGGGCTGAAAAAAGGTGGCGCATTCGTCTTGAACTGCATATGGGACAAGGACGGCCTTGAAGAAAACCTGCCCGCTGAAATGAAACGGTACATCGCGCAGAACGACATCAGTTTCTATACCATAGACGCTACGGACAAAGCGGCAAAAATTGGGCTTGGCAACAGGATCAACATGATAATGCAGGCTGCGTTTTTCAAGCTTGCGAATGTCATCCCTGTGGACGAAGCCGTTGCCTACCTCAAGGAATCAGTGGTCTCAAGCTACGGCAACAAGGGCGAAAAGGTTGTCAAAATGAACCATGACGCCATAGAAGCTGGAGTGGCAGGGCTCACGAAAATAGAAGTGCCGGCGTCGTGGAAAGACGCAATCGCAGGCGAAAAAGCGAAGGCAGACATCCCTGAGTTCATTGAAGAAGTCTTGGTGCCTATGAATAGGCAGGAGGGGGATTCGCTTCCTGTGAGCATATTCGAAGACGTTGCTGACGGGACGTTCCCGGTGGGGACTTCCGCATACGAAAAGAGGGGCGTTGCCGACAACCTTCCTGAATGGAAGCCAGAAAACTGTATACAGTGCAACCAATGCTCGTTCATCTGCCCCCACGCGGCAATCAGGCCGATCCTTTTGAACAGCGATGAAAAGGCAGCTGCACCGGACGGTTTTAATACAATAAAGGCGTCGGGGAAAGGATTTGAGGAATACGGGTACAGAATGCAGGTTTCTGCCATGGACTGCATGGGCTGCGGCAACTGCGTGGATATCTGCCCGGCGAAGACAAAGGCACTCGAAATGAAACCCTTTGCAGAAGTTGAAAAAGAGGCAGCAAATTGGGATTACTCCGCCAAGATACCCGTAAGGGATGGGTTGATGGCGAAGAGCACCGTTAAGGGCAGCCAGTTCGCAAAACCTTACCTGGAGTTTTCGGGTGCCTGCACTGGGTGTGGGGAAACCCCTTACATCAAGCTGGTAACGCAGCTCTTCGGCGACAGGATGATGATCGCCAATGCCACAGGGTGCTCGTCCATCTGGGGCGCGTCGGCTCCATCGATGCCTTACTGCAAAGACGAAAACGGCAGGGGTCCGTCATGGGCGAACTCGCTGTTTGAAGACAATGCGGAGTATGGCCTTGGGATGGCGGTAGGCGTGAGGCAGATAAGGGAAAAAATCGCCCTTTGCATGAGCAGCGTCCTTGAAGGAGATCCGCCTGCGGAAATCAAGGATGCATTTGCTGAGTGGCTTGACAACTTCGACAACGGAGGCAAGTCACGGGAAGCGAGCGAAAAGGTGCTCGCTGCCATCGACAATTCCAGGCTGACAGGCGAAGCAAAAGAGCTTGCTGATGAAATCCTGGCCAAAAAAGACTTCCTCGTGAAGAAATCCGTTTGGTGCCTAGGCGGCGACGGATGGGCTTACGACATAGGGTACGGCGGGCTCGACCACGTCCTCGCCTCGGGCGAAGACGTGAACATGCTGGTGTTTGACACAGAGGTGTATTCAAACACAGGAGGCCAGGCTTCAAAATCGACGCCTACTGCTGCGATTGCGAAATTTGCGGCATCCGGCAAAAAGATAAAGAAAAAGGACCTCGGCATGATGGCCATGAGCTACGGCTACGTTTACGTGGCCCAAGTAGGAATGGGCGCAGACAAGAACCAGTTCATGAAGGCAGTTATCGAAGCGGAAAGCTACAAAGGCCCTTCGATAATAATCTGCTACGCCCCCTGCATCAACCACGGCATGAGAAAAGGGATGGGCAAGACCCAAGAAAACACAAAAGAAGCTGTGGAATGCGGCTATTGGCACCTCTACAGGTTCAACCCACTTCTGAAAGAGCAGGGCAAGAACCCGTTCACCTTGGATTCAAAGCCGCCGGCTGCCAGCTTCAGGGATTTCATCATGGATCAGGTGAGGTACTCATCCTTGCTTGCAGAGTTCCCCGACACTGCGGAGGAACTGTTCGCAAGGGCCGAGGAAAACGCAAAAGACAGGTATGAAGGCTATAAAAAGCTGACCGAATAGGACAGATGACAAAAGGGGACGGTTCCTGTGTCACGCCAGACACAGGAACCGTCCCCTTTTTGCCGAACATGGACGCGATGGGCTTGACAACAATACTCCTGTATGGTATAACAAAAATGTCATTTATAACGTTTATAGCATTCGCAGCGTGTAACTGCGCATTGCGTACCTGCGCAAATGTGCGCCGAATGCGGGTAAATTTTTATTTGGACTTATTTTTATAACAAAGGAGGTATTCATCTAGTGGGTATTATTCAGTCCATTGCTGATTTCCTGAACGACATCATTTGGGGGCCTTGGTTCATATGGTCATTTTTAGCTGTTGGTTTGTACTTTTCCATCCGCACCAAGTTCCTGCAGGTCAGACTAATCAAGCCCATGGTTCAGCTAATGTTCAAGGGTGAGAAGTCAGATAAGGGCATATCATCGTTTCAGGCGCTGTGTACTGCCTTGGCAGGCCGGGTCGGTACCGGTAACATCGCGGGCGTGGCTACAGCCATCTTCTACGGCGGTCCAGGCGCATTGTTTTGGATGTGGCTCAGCGCTTTCCTAGGGGCGTCTTCCGCATTTATGGAATCCGCGTTAGGGCAGCTTTACAAAATTGAGTTGGACGGGCAGTACCGAGGCGGTCCGGCTTACTACATACTTTATGGCATGAAATCAAAATGGTACGCCATGTTCTTCTGCGTTTCGACATTGTTTGCATGCGGCCTTCTGTTGCCTGGCGTACAATCCAATTCAATCGCCCATGCTTTTGAAAATGCATGGACCATTCCAACTTGGGTGTCCGGGCTGGTCATAGCAGGCGTGCTGGCACTGATCATCTTTGGCGGCATCAAACGCATAGCTGCCACTGCAGACAAGGTGGTGCCGTTCATGGCGGTTCTCTACGTCCTTATGTCGCTTGTTGTCATCATTATGAACATAAACAAACTTGGCGAGGTGCTTGGGCTAATATTCTCAAGCGCTTTCGGAGCACATGCCGTTTACGGCGGCCTGTTCGGTACGATGGTTACCTGGGGCGTCAAGCGAGGCATATACTCCAACGAAGCAGGGCAAGGCAGCCAGCCCCATGCAGCAGCTGCGGCTGAGGTTTCCCATCCAGCCAAGCAGGGTTTGGTGCAGGCGTTTTCAGTCTACATCGACACGCTGTTCGTCTGCTCGGCAACAGGTTTCATGATCCTCATGACAGACGCTTACAACGTTTTGGGCGGTAAGAGCGCAGGAGGCAGCATAGCAGCTGCCGACGGTGCGTCCTATCTCCATACAGGTGCACAGGTGCAGGATCTTGCAACAAACGGAATCGTCGGCCCGGAATTCACACAGGCGGGCGTCGGTTCAACTATAACAGGCGGCTTCGGCGTGTCCTTTGTGGCCATCTGCCTAGCAATGTTCGCGTTCACGACAATCATGTCCTACTACTATCAGGCAGAGTCGAACTTTGCATACATGTTCCGAGAAAAGGACAGCAGCGCACGTAAGATGGTAACGCTCGTCCTGCGTCTTTGCATGGTGTTGGTGGTGTTCCTCTGCTCCAGTTTGGCGGCTCCGCAGGCTTGGGACCTTGGCGATGTGGGCGTAGGCCTGATGGCATGGATCAACGTTATCGCGATATTGTTCCTGCACAACAAGGGCCTGCTTCTCCTTAAAGACTACGAGACGCAGGTAAAAGCAGGGAAAGATCCCGTATTCAACCCAGACGACCATCCGACACTGGATAACGTCGGCATCTGGAGGACGATACGCGATCAGAGCAAAAAACTGGTCAAGTAATTTACGCATCGGTACGCATAAAAAGAGAGGGCTGCTTCAATAGTGAAGATTGGGGCAGCCCTTAATTCTGCAATTGCTGAATCACGGAGGCAGCATGCACGAATACCCGATAACTCAGCAGATAATAAAAATCGCGGAAAAGCACTGTCTTTTAGCGCAGTCAGGCAGCGTAAAAAAAATATCTTTAGTCGTTGGCGATTGCTCC
Organism: Clostridiales bacterium; assembly: GCA_009782285.1. Classification (GTDB taxonomy): domain Bacteria; phylum Bacillota; class Clostridia; order Peptostreptococcales; family Anaerovoracaceae; genus WRJK01. Next base: position 4,581 of record WRJK01000033.1, on the reverse strand, counting down.
GGGCTTGTCGGGGATTCTATTGATATGTACTTCCGCGCTATTTCTGAAGGCAGTTTGTGCGAAGGCGCCATGCTCGAAATCGAGCGCATCGAGCCCAAGCTCAGGTGCCCGTCCTGTGGGGCGCTTTTTAAGCGCAAACCCATGTCTTTTGCGTGCCCGGAATGCGAGGCAGACGGGCAGCCTACAGAAATCGGAAAGGAATTCTACATTAAGGAAATTGAGGTTGAATAAATGCATGACGTGAAAAAAGTAAACGTAATGGAAGGCATACTTGATGAGAACGACCACATCGCTGCCCATGTCAACGAAAAATTGTCGAAGAACGGCATCCTCTGCGTAAACGTTATGGGTGCACCGGGCGCGGGCAAGACGACAACCCTTAAAAACCTCATCAGGCGGCTTGACGGGCTCGTCGCATATGTCATCGAAGGCGACATCGAGTCGGATATCGACACGCAGGAGCTTCTGGGGTTAGGGATACAGGCATATCAGATAAACACCTTTGGGGCTTGCCACTTGGATGCACCGATGGTGGAGAGCATGGTTGACAGCATAGACTTAGGCAGAAACAGCATATTATTTATTGAGAACATTGGAAACCTAGTCTGCCCCGCCGAGTTCAGCATAGGGGAGCACGTCAAGATGCTTGTGGCTTCCGTGACTGAGGGAAGCGATAAACCGTACAAATACCCATTGGCATTTGAAAAAGCAGACATGATCGTATTGAACAAAGTTGACCTGCGGCCCTATGTGGATTTTGACGAGGAATTCTTCATGAAAGGCGTCAGGGCATTGAACAAGGACGCCATGGTTTTCAAAACTTCAGGGAAGTCAGGGGAGGGTTTCAAAGAAGCAGCCGCGTGGCTCTCTTGGAAAGCAGGACAAGCCTGCAATGGCAACCAGCATCATGGCAGATGATAAAACTACAGAAAAAATTACCATATGGGGAATAGTCCAAGGGGTAGGTTTCCGGCCTTTTGTCGCAAAATTGGCAGCCCGCCAAGGCTTGCGCGGCGAAGTGCTCAATACCGGGGGGCTTGTTGAAATAACCGTGACTGATACACCTGCACGGCTTTCGGAATTCCTCGACGCTCTGACAAGCGAGAAGCCCAAGCCGGCTGAAATCATACATATTGAGAGGGAGCACGTACCGTACAGGGAGTTTGAAGGGTTCAAAATATCAGAAAGCCTTGACGGCGACAAAGACGCTGCCATGATCCCGGCAGACCTGTCTATTTGCCAAAGCTGCATAAGTGAAATGGACGATCCTGCAAACGAAAGGCACCGACACCCATTCATCAGCTGCATGGAATGCGGCCCTAGGTACACTATTATCGACAAAATGCCATATGACAGGGAAAGCACGTCTATGGACGACTTTCAAATGTGCAGCTTCTGCAGTGAGCAGTACACGGACATCGCTGACAGGAGGTACCACGCCCAGACCATATCCTGCTACGAATGCGGCCCGCAGCTTTTATACAAGGCATTCGGCGGCGAAGACATAGTCGGCAGCACTGAAGAGCTGCTGTCGCTTGCAGTGAAATTGCTGGACGAAGGAAAAGTCATAGCCGTAAAAGGCGCAGGCGGCTACAATTTCATCTGCGACCCCTTTCAAGACTGCGCGGTTGCGGCGCTGCGCGAGACAAAGGCCAGGGAATCAAAGCCCTTTGCCGTGATGTTCCTGAACGCCGGGCAGGTTTCAGAGTATTGCGAGATGAGCGAAACCGAAAAAAACCTGCTTGAATCGTCTGCAAAACCCATCCTGCTACTTGAGCGAAAACAGGTTGATAAGGCGACAGGCAAAGAAAACGGCCCTTCCGAATTCAAACGCAGCAGGTTCATCGGTGCGTTCCTGCCAAGCATGGGCCTGCACCGCTTGTTGCTGAAATCTTGCGGCAAACCTCTGATTGTGACCAGTGCCAACGTTTCTGGCCTTCCTATGGTGAAAGACGACGACGATATGTTTGCCCTTGCGTCAAAGTCAAAGGGGCTTGTCGCAGGGACTTTTTACAACAAACGGGAAATACGGGTCGCTGTCGACGATTCAGTCGTACGCGTAATCGACGGCAAGCCGCAAATGATAAGGCGGTCGAAGGGCTACGCCCCCGTGCCGCTTTATGTCAGGGCCTTAGGGCAGGTGCCTGACAAAAGCACCGAGCTGCTCGCCTGCGGCGGGCAGCTCAAGAGCGCCTTTGCGCTCAGCAAGGGGGCGTTTTCGTATGTGAGCCAGTATTTCGGCGATCTTGACAGCTTGGAAAACATGCAGGTGTATGAAGAAAACGTCGAACGCATGAAAACCTTCTTCGGAATAAACCCAAAAGCTGTAGTATGCGACATGCACCCGCTCTACGAGACGACAAAGTACGCAAATAAATATGCCAGCAGGCACGGGGCAAAGCTTATCGTCGTTCAGCATCACCACGCCCATGTGGCCTCAGTAATGGCAGAGCACAATTTAACAGGGCCTGTAATAGGAGTCAGCTTCGACGGCACCGGGTACGGGCTGGACGGCGCAGTATGGGGCGGTGAATTCCTGATCTGCGAAGGCGGCAGTTTCATACGTGACGCGCATTTGAAATATGTGACCATGGTTGGCGGCGACGCATTGGTCAGTGACGCATGGAAATCGGCGGTCAGCTACGCCCTTGTACATGAAAGAGGGGAACTTGTTATGTGCGCTGACGACGAGTTCGTGGTGGACATTACAGAGATAATTGCAGCCAGCAACGTAACCGAAAACGAAAACTGGCATATTGTGAAAGAAGCTGTAAATAAGAAGATCAACACAGTTGAAAGCTCAAGCATGGGAAGGCTGTTTGACGCAGTTTCATCGCTCCTTGGCATATGCCACGAGAACAGCTACGAAGGAGAGTGCGCCATACTGCTGGAAGACGCGGCAGCCAGAGCGCTGAAGAACCCGGGTGGAAGCGAAAAGGACAGCCTCGCATTGAAGTTCCACAGGCAGGTCGCGGACACGGTTTTCAAGCGGTGTGTTAAAATAAGGGAGAGGGACGGCATAAACAAGGTTGCGCTCACGGGCGGGGTGTTCCAGAACCGGGTGCTGACGGAAATGGTGCTTAAACTGCTGAGAGACGGCGGTTTTGACGTGTACTACAACATCTCCGTCAGCCCAAATGACGGCGGCATCGCGTTGGGGCAGAATTATATTGGCATGTGCCTGCTAGCTGTTTGAGCCAATCCTGACAGGCTGGGATTGACTGTTTTGAGCCGTTAGTATATAATCGAAAGAGGAAATCTGGAAAGAGAGAGGCGTTTATATGCAAGCTATTAAAAGCAAAAGTCCGAAACGTTACACTTATGCTGACTATAAAATGTGGGAAGACAAAGCCCGTTATGAACTGATCGACGGCTTGCCGTACGTTGGCGGCAAGCAGTTTACAGGGGTTCCGGGCACAGTGACTATGATGACGCCGCCTCCAGTTCGCAAGCATCAGGGGATCAGCATGGAACTGTCCCGGCAGCTTTCCAACTTTTTATACGGTAAACCGTGCAAGGTGTACGCAGCCCCGTTTGCCGTGCGCCTTAACGCTAAAAATGAGGACGACACCGTTGTGGAGCCTGACATTGTGGTTGTTTGTGACAAAACAAAACTGAGCTACAAGGGCTGCGACGGTGCTCCAGACATGGTGGTTGAGATACTGTCGCCGTCAACCGCAAGGCTCGACCGGATAGTGAAGTTTAATAAATACCTTGGTGCCGGCGTTCGTGAATACTGGATTGTTGACCCCGACGAAAGAGCCGTGTCTGTCCATGTATTAAGGGATGGAGAATATTTTACAACTATTTACGTTGAAAATGACACGATACCAGTGGCCGTGCTTAACGGCTGTCAGATAAACATGCAGGACGTGTTTGCAGAGGAGAGCTAAAATGTATACACACTTAGAGATTGACAACTTTCGATGCTTCAAAAATATTTCCATGGAGCTAAAGCCCATAACTATAATTGCTGGAAAAAACAATGCTGGAAAAAGCAGCATCCTTGACAGCCTGTTCCTGTTCCAGGACTACGCAAACTCAAATGTCTTTTGGAAGCTCTTGGGGTTTAGAGGCGCGAAACAAGTCAATGCATCGGAAAGAACTTTATGGGAACCTCTCTTCCATAATATGGATACTAAGGAACCTATTGAGATACACCTGAATGATACGCATTCACTTCGCCTTGAAAAAAACAACAAATATGCATTGTCCAATAGTGCCTCGGGTATACTGGGTGACAGGACAAACAATTCCGCAGCCAACTACGCCCTTTCATGTGATTTTAGAAGGGAAGGTGAACGTTTTGCTGGGGATTATCTGCTAGGTGATGGAAATATGCTATTGATTGGTCGTAATGATGAGCTATTCAAACCAATCACCGAATTTATCCAATATCTCGGACCACATGTAGCACTAGATGACAACACTGTTGCTGAGTGGCTTGGGAAAACCGAACTGTCGCAAAACAAAGAAGACAAAAAGAAGCTGATCGATGTCTTAGCAATACTTGACAGAGGCATTGTAGACATTACGACGATAGCAGCCAGCGGACTTGTTCAGTTGTATATTACTAACGAG
>WRJK01000032.1 GCA_009782285.1 Clostridiales bacterium | reverse complement strand
CACGTCGCCCCCGTTGTCCCCAACGTTGTCTGCGATTACTGCAGGGTTCCTTGGGTCGTCCTCTGGAATCCCAGCTTCGACTTTTCCGACGAGGTCTGCTCCCACGTCAGCCGCCTTCGTGTAAATCCCGCCGCCGACGCGCCCGAAAAGAGCCATAGACGAAGCACCGAGGCCAAAGCCTGTTACAACCGAGGCTGCATCCGCAGCACCGAGCACGACCACGACCGCGCCGACCCCCAGAAGCCCGAGACCCGAAACGCAGAGCCCCATAACCGCTCCGCTGCGAAACGCAACCTTGAGGGCTTTGTTCATGCCGCTTTCCATTGCGGCGTTCGCGGTCCTAACGTTCCCCTTGGTGGCCACCTTCATCCCGAAGAAGCCTGCCATAACGGAGAACGTTGCCCCGAACACGTAAAGCAACGCTGTCAGCCAACTGATAAAGAACCCGATGATGGCAAACAAAACGACAATCACTATGACCATCGTTTTGTACTCTCTTCTAAGGAAAGCCATCGCGCCTTCTTTAATATAGCCGGAAATTTCCTTCATGCGCTCTGTGCCTTCGCTCACCTTGCTTATCCACGAAGACAAGCCGTAAGCAAACACAAGTGCGGCAACAGCCGCAACCGGCGCGATGATAGCCAAATAGCTCATTAATACACCCTCCCTAAAATACCTGCCCCGCTTCTTGCTTTTTCCCTATTCCAAAGCACATAAAGTCAGGGATATGACGATAAACAGCACAGCCGCCACTGTCGCTATCTTGCTGAGGATTGCTTCGTACCCTTTGCTCTTCTTCTTGCCGAAAAGCTGCTCGGCACCTCCTCCGATTGAGCCTGACAGCCCAGCGCTGTTCCCTGATTGAAGCAGTATGCTCGCAATAAGGACAAGGCTGGCGACTCCAAGCAGTATCATTAACGCTAACCTAATCATTTTCTACCTCCAATAAATAATCAACCATTAGAGTCTACCACAGTGTTTTAAAAAAATCAAGTGGAATTAATGTTAAAGAGGTGTAGATTTCTTAATTGCTTCAGCCACAGCGACAGCAACCGCAACGGTAGCGCCAACCATCGGGTTGTTCCCCATTCCGAGGAACCCCATCATTTCAACGTGAGCAGGGACAGAACTGGAACCCGCAAACTGCGCGTCAGAATGCATGCGCCCCATTGTATCGGTCATGCCATAGGAAGCCGGGCCTGCAGCCATGTTGTCCGGGTGCAGTGTGCGGCCGGTGCCACCGCCGGAGGCAACGGAAAAATACCTCTTTCCTGTTTCCATGCATTCTTTTTTGTACGTTCCCGCGACAGGATGCTGAAAACGCGTAGGGTTGGTGGAATTGCCTGTTATGGACACGTCCACCCCCTCAAGGTGCATAACTGCAACCCCTTCGCGCACGTCGTCTGTGCCATAGCAGCGCACCTGTGCGCGCTCGCCCTTGGAATAAGCGGTTTCCTTTACCACTTTGATTTCACCTGTGGCATAGTCAAACAGCGTCTGCACATAAGTAAAGCCGTTGATGCGTGAAATGATCTGGGCTGCGTCCTTGCCGAGCCCGTTGAGGATGACGCGGAGAGGCGCCTGCCTCGCTTTGTTTGCGTTCTTTACTATGCCGATAGCGCCTTCAGCTGCCGCAAAGCTCTCATGCCCAGCCAGAAAAGCAAAACACTTGGTGTCGTCCCGGAGAAGCATCGCCCCGAGGTTGCCGTGGCCAATGCCGACCTTTCGGTCTTCGGCGACGCTGCCCGCTATGCAAAAGCTCTGAAGCCCGATGCCAATAGCCTCGGAAATGTCTGCGGCAGTTTTTGCGCCCTTCTTGACGGCGATTGCCGCGCCTGCTGTATAAGCCCACCCTGCATTCTCGAATGCGATGGACTGCACGGATTTAACTATGTCGTACGGATTGACGCCCGTCTTGACGCAAATATCCTTCGCCTCGTCTAATGTTGCTATGCCGTACTGCGAGAGGACTCCGTTTATCTTTTCAATGCGGCGTTCATAACTTTCAAACAATGCCATCCCGCTCACTCCTTTCTAGGGTCTATGTACTTTGCGGCTTCATCGAAGCGCCCATAAGCACCTTTTGATTTTTCAAGCGCCTCGCCTGCGTCCTCGCCTTTTTTGATCAAATCCATCATCTTGCCGAGGCTAATGAACTCGTACCCTATTATTTCATTGTTCTCATCAAGCGCGATGCGGTTGACATAACCCTCTGTCAGTTCGAGATAGCGCGCACCCTTGTCTTTTGTGCCAAACATAGTGCCTATTTGACTTCTCATGCCCTTTCCCAAGTCTTCTAGGCTCGCGCCAATGGGAAGGCCCCCTTCTGAAAACGCGGTTTGGGTCCGTCCATACGCTATCTGCAAAAACAGCTCTCGCATGGCCACGTTTATTGCATCGCAGACAAGATCCGTATTGAGTGCTTCCAAAATTGTTTTGCCCGGCAGTATCTCAGAGGCCATTGCCGCTGAATGCGTCATGCCGCTGCAGCCCAGCGTCTCCACCAGCGCCTCCTCGATAACGCCGTTCTTAACGTTCAGCGTCAGCTTGCATGCCCCCTGCTGAGGCGCGCACCAGCCCACGCCGTGGGTCAGCCCACTGATGTCGCCAATTTCTTTGGCCTTCACCCACTTCCCTTCCTCGGGGATGGGGGCAGGGCCGTGGCTTGCGCCCTTTGCGACCGGGCACATATGCTGTACTTCCATTGAATAATCCATGTGCTCACCTTCCTTAAAAATTAATGATCTCCATAAAATCTTTCGCTTTGAGGCTCGCCCCGCCTACCAGCGCCCCGTCTATCTCTTCCATGTTCATTATGTCAGTGGCGTTTGCCGGCTTCACGCTGCCCCCGTACTGGATAACGACTTCGTCCGACACCTCGCCTGTGTACATTTCCTCAAGGAGCTTTCTGATGAACGCGCACATCTCGTTTGCCTGCTGCGGCGTCGCGTTCCTGCCCGTGCCTATTGCCCATACAGGTTCGTATGCTATGACAAGCTTTGCCGCAAGACCTGCCGAAATGCCCAAAAGGCCGCCTTCCAGCTGCTTCTTCACGACTTCAAACGCCTTCCCGGCGTCCCTTTCCTCCAGCACTTCCCCAATGCACATGATGGGGGTGATCCCGGCAGAAAACGCTTTAATAATCTTTTTGTTCACAGTCTCGTCGGTCTCAGCGAAATACTGCCTTCTCTCGGAATGTCCAATAATGCAGTAGTCTACCCCGATTTCTTTCAGCATCCCTGCGGACACCTCGCCTGTAAAAGCCCCTTCGTCCTCAAAATGCATGTTCTGCGCACCAAGCTTGACGTCCGTGCCTTCGAAAGCCTTCTTCAGTGCCAAGAGCTGCGTAAAGGGCGCACATATCGCAGCACCCACGTCAGTCCCATGGTAAAGCTCTTTGAACTCGACTGCGAAAGCCTCTGCCTCTGCCGTTGTTTTGAACATTTTCCAATTGCCCGCAATTAACGGTTTCCTCATTTCCAACCTCCTCGAATACTATTTCGCGTCCGCTTTCGCCATGTACGCTATCAGGTCTACTACCTTGTTTGAATACCCCCACTCGTTGTCGTACCACGAAACCAGCTTCACAAAATTGTCGTTCAGGGCAATGCCGGCTTTTGCGTCGAAGATCGACGTGTGCGGGTCCGTAATGAAATCTGAAGACACCACCTCGTCCTCCGTGTATGCCAAAATGCCTTTCATCGGACCTTCGGCAGCTTCCTTCATCGCCTTTTTGATCTCGTCGTAGGTCGCGCCCTTTTCCAGCCTGCATGTGAGGTCCACAACGGACACGTCCAAAGTGGGCACCCTGAATGCCATGCCAGTCAGCTTGCCGTTGAGTTCAGGAATGACTTTGCCCACAGCTTTTGCGGCGCCGGTCGACGACGGGATGATGTTGCCGGCAGCAGCCCTGCCGCCCCTCCAGTCCTTTTTCGAAGGCCCGTCGACTGTTTTCTGCGTAGCTGTGGTGGCGTGCACTGTAGTCATGAGCCCTTCAACGATGCCGAACTTGTCGTTGACGACCTTGGCAATGGGTGCCAGGCAGTTCGTGGTGCACGAGGCGTTTGAAACAACGTTCATGTCCTTTGAATACTTCTCTTCGTTGACCCCCATGACGAACATGGGCGCGTCGGCTGAAGGCGCGCTTATCACAACTTTTTTCGCGCCGCCCTTGAAATGCGCAGACGCCTTGTCAATGGTGGTGAAGACTCCCGTCGATTCAACGATGTACTCGGCGCCCAGCTCCCCCCAAGGGATTTCTTCCGGGTTCATTGCGGCGCAGACGGCTATGGCGTTCCCGTTTACCACAAGCTTGCCTGCCTCTACCTTGACGTCCCCTTTGAACCGTCCGTGGATCGTATCGTAAATCAACATGTATTTCATGTAATCAAGGTCGATGAACGGATCGTTTATCGCCATTACCTCGATATCTGGATTTTGTGCAGCAGCCCGAAAAACCAGCCGCCCGATTCTGCCAAACCCGTTAATTCCTATTTTGATGCTCATAATTCAAACCCTTCCTTTCTTTACTCTAACTCGAATTAACACTATATATCCAGCAAGGCCGCCACGCCGGGCAGCTCTTTGCCTTCCAGAAACTCAAGGGAAGCCCCGCCTCCCGTAGAAACATGGGTCATTTTGCCGGAAAGCCCGAACTGTTTGACAGCGGCAGCCGAATCCCCGCCTCCGATGACCGTCACTGCCCCACATTCCGCCAGTGCCTCAGCCACAGCCTTTGTCCCAGCGGCGAAAGCCGGCATTTCAAACACGCCCATCGGCCCGTTCCACAAAACGGTGCGGGCTCTTTTTATTTCCTCGCAGAACAGCTTCGCGGTTTCAGGCCCAATATCGAGGCCCATCATGTCCACCGGGATTCCATTCACAGCCGCCACGCGCTTTTCCGAGTCATTTTTGAACTCCTTGGCTGCGACAACGTCCACAGGGAGCAATATGCCGACGCCCGAGGACTCTGCCTTTTCAAGCAGGCCCTTGACGAAATCCACCTGTTCTTCCTCAAGCAGCGAATTGCCCACCGCATGCCCTTTCGCTTTCAGGAAGGTGTACGCCATCCCGCCTCCGATTATGAAAGCGTCGACTTTTTTCATCAGGTTTTCTATCACCGGTATCTTGTCTTTCACTTTTGCGCCACCAAGAATGGCAATGAACGGGCTTTCAGCATTTTCAACAGTGTCTCCAAGGAATTTCAACTCCTTTTCCATCAAAAATCCTGAAACCGCCGGCAAGAACGAGGCTACCCCCGCAGTGGATGCATGTGCCCTGTGTGCGCTTCCGAAAGCATCGTTCACGTAAATGTCGCAAAGGCTGGCAAGCTCTTTCGCAAATGCTGGGCCGTTTTTCGTCTCTTCTTTCCTGAAGCGCACGTTTTCCAGCAGCATGACGTCGCCTGCCTTCAAATTCGCCGCAGCTTTGCGAACCTCATCGTCAACAACAGCCGGCGAACTGATGAACAGCACTTCCCTGCCTAAGAGGGACGAAAGCCTTTCAGCTACTGGACCCAGCGAATACTTCATGTCAGGTTCGCCGGCCGGCCGGCCGAGGTGCGACGCCAGCACAAGGCCTGCGCCCTGCCCCAGCAAGTATTCCAGCGTAGGCAGCGTCGCCCTGATTCTGATGTCGTCAGATATTTCGCCGGCATCTGTGAAAGGCACGTTGAAATCGCATCTGACAAACACTTTCTTCCCTTCTGCGGTTATGTCCCTGATCGTTTTTTTCATTTTCACTCTCCATTCCATTAATCATTTTATTTCAATCTTCTTCAATACCTTTTTCGTTTTGACGATGACAACACGTTTATTTCGTCCCTGTATTTCGCCACCGTCCTTCTGGATATTTTAAACCCTTCTCCCTCGAGCACATCCGCCATCTGCCGATCGCTGTAAGGGGCTTTCGGGTCTTCGCTTTCGATTATTTCTTTTATGAACGCCTTGATGCTTTTTGAAGAAACGCTTTCACCGCTGCTGCTTGCCACTCCGCTGGTGAAAAAGTATTTGATTTCAAACACGCCCCTTGGAGTCTGGATGTATTTGCCGTTTATTGAACGGCTCACCGTCGATTCATGGATGCCGACTTCGTCTGCTATCTGTTTTAACGTCAGCGTTTTAAGGTGCTTGGGCCCTTTGTCAAAATAGTCCTTCTGGTATTTTACCACCGCGCTCACCACGTTGTAAATGGTTTGTTTCCTCTGTTCAATGCTTTTTATGAGCCATACGGCTGAATTCAGCCTGCTCGCCAGGTATTTGGACAAGCCAGCATCGTTTTGGGACTCTGCCAGCAGCTTTTCGTAATACGGGCTCACCATCAACCTCGGTGTGCTGCTTTCGTTTATGGTGACAACGTATTCGACGTCCGTTTTTTCAAGCAAAACGTCGGGGGTAATGTACCTCACCGCTGTCTGCGACGCAAACTGCCGGCCCGGTTTTGGCTCAAGCCTCCTGATCAGGTCGCCGATTTCCTGAATTTCCCTTATGCTTTTCCCCAGTTCCTTTGATATGTGCCCAAGCCTGTTTGCAGCCAAGTCTTCAAGATGATCGTTGACTATGCTTATTGCCGCTTGGTCGAGGCGGTTTATGTGCCCCAGCTGGATGAGCAGGCATTCTTTGATGTCTGCCGCGCCAACACCCGGAGGGTCAAATCCTTGGATGATGCCCAAGACTTCGCCGACTTTTTCCGCAGGCGCCCCGAACTTTCTGGCTATCTCGTCCTTGGAAAGCGTCATGTAGCCGTTTTCGTCGAGGGATTCTATGATGTACCTACCCATGTTCCGGCAGCTTCTTTTCGCTTGGACAAACTGAAGTTGGAAAAGCAGGTGTTCGGGAAGAGTAATATCTGAAGAAGTATAATGCTCAAACGTATAATCCTTGTTGTCCTTTGTATATTCCCACTGCCGGTAGCTGATGTCATCGTACCCTCTGTCTTTTATGAACTCGCGCCAGTCCGTTTCGCTCATCTCAGACACCCTGTCATGGGTTTCCGGGCTCTCGCGTACCTCTTGGTTTTCACTGCTTTCCGTTTCAACGGGCTTTCCTGCTTCTAGGACAGGGTTTATCAGCAACTGCTCCTGAACATAAGCGTCGAGTTCCTGCGTGTTGAACTGCAGTATCTTGATGGCTAGTATGATCTCAGGCGTCATCACCAGTTTTTGCGTTTGTTCAATGGTTAAATCATATCCGAGTTTCATTCTAACCTCTGGTATTTCATATGTGAACTCATCAGTCCGTTCAATTGATTATAGCATATTTACGCCCTTTATTTCTACAGTTTTCTCATTTTATGGGAACTAATTTGTGAGGGTTAGTCTCTCTGTTGTCTTTGCGATTGGGAACTACTTCAAACTCGGGAATCCAAGCTGCCTGAGGGCCTCGAACAAAACAATGCTCACTGAATTAGACAAATTCAACGAACGGAGCCGAGTGTCCCCGGACATCGGTATCCTGATAGAACGCCCTGCGTTATTAAGGATGATCTCTTTCGGAAGCCCCTCTGTCTCTTTGCCGAAAACTACCATGTCTTCATCGCAAAACCCTATCTCTGTGTATAATTTTTTGCCTTTTGTAGTGGCGAAATACATGTTACGGCTTGAGTATTCCCTAAAAAAAACATCCAAGCTTTCATGTACGAGCAGTTTGACGAAAGGCCAGTAGTCGAGGCCTGCCCTTTTCAGCTGCCTGTCCTCAATGGAAAACCCCAGCGGTTTCACTAGGTGCAGCACGCTTCCTGTCGCTGCACAGCTCCGTGCTATGTTTCCAGTGTTTGGCGGGATTTCCGGCTCAACGAGCACTATGTGTATTGCCATCTCCTAATATCTCCTTACTGAAGCAATCGCATATGGTCCGCTCGCGATCGTAATCAATCTTAAACCGGGAGCGTGTGGCGTAAACCAAGGGGAGAAGCGGTTCATGCTCCTCCCCCTGATTGAAAGGTGTTATGAAAATGTACGGCTGTTGTTGGCGTTACTCCACAATGTAGCATTCTCGGATTTTTATGTTGCCTTTGGTGTCTACATAAACATTGTAAGAACCGACATTGTACGTATCAGCAGCATTGTTGTTGATGGAGAAAGTGGCTTTGATAGGCACTATGCTGCCGTCTGTCCACTGTTCTGTAACAGTTATTGTCAAGCTGTTTTTGTCACCCACTTGCTTGTCCACGTTAGCCGCAACGGTTAGGCCGCAAACTGTGGGGTCTGGTGTAGAGATTTCAGGTCCCAAGTTGATTTTCAAAGCGGGGCGAACACCAATGTAGTTGAAAAAGTAATCGAAGCCGGCACCGATCACCGAACCACCAGTACTGACATAAGCAGCGGTGATATCGCTGTCGCCAGGCGAACGCAGCCACCAATCGTATCCCGCAGCACGGTCTGCGTTGTCTGCAAAATAGGCAGGGTTTGCAGCTTCATCTGTGCTGAGCATGAAAATTTTCGATGAATAGGCAGCCTGGAATCCATAATTCCCTTCATAAGGGCCACCCATTCCATAATTGGCGGTAACAATGCAAGCTTGCTCGTCTGCACTGAATACTTCATTGAAAAACGGATCGTTCAAGAACCCATTTAGCTCGCTGGGCTGCGCCCAGTTGCTGTTGTGCGCATTAAACCTGATGTAGTCTATGCCGCCGCTCGGTGTGCGCAGCAGGTCGTCCATCAAGAGCAAAGCGGTTTTGTTGCCCTCTGCATTGCCGTCCGTGCCATCGCTGACGTACACATCCAACACACGCCACTTGATCTCATTGCCGTTGTAGCTGCCCATTGTAACAAAGCGGTGGCCGTCGCCGGGGTTGCCGCCCGTCCCTGCCCAAGTCCCGACAGCCAAGCCGGGCAAGCTCTCAGCCGACGCCAGCACAGGGCTTGCGGCAAACAGCCCCAACACCAATGCCATCGCCAACACGGTGGAAATAATTCTTTTCGCTTTCTTCACTGTAACTAATCCTCCTTTTCTCCTTTTGCCGTCTGCCTCTGGAAAACGGCACCCTTTTGAATGTGCTCAGATAAACTCCTTATCGTTTCAGCTATTAACTCAACGCCGGGGTTTGTAGACATTTTAACACGATAGTTCAGTCGATGTAAAGTGCATTGACTGATTTAAGCTGTATGAATTGTTGCTTGTTGCTTTATTTATGTAGGTTTTGTTTACAAGGTTAGGACTGACGATGACCGAAGCGATTACACTATTTTTAACACAATGCGAATTACATCAGGGACTGCCCTTCGAGGTAAGGATTCCCTCAAACAAGGAGCTGCTGCTTGCTGCGATTGAACGTAAGGGTATCCCTAGTATCGCACTTCCTTTAGACGAAAACGGCAACGCATATATCGACAAGGAAAAACATCCCGACCTATACGACTGGGCGGTTAACGGATGATGAAACTGACGAAACAGGACTGATTGAATTCATGAAGCAATAAACCTCCTGTCGTCCCATCCTCCTTCATCGACAAGACAATTCAAAGGCTTGTGGCTGGGGAGAAATGCACTTCTGCACCCCTCCCCGCCAATCAGTTTACCTCTCGGTCAATCCCATACAGACTAGAGTCTCCCAACTCCACCCCCCAACTACAAACTACTATCTACTCGTTAAACCTAACCCAAACCATGTTGATGTTCTGTTCCATGCCTTTTGTGTTCACCCATTTTGATATGTCAAACAGCCCGCTTATGGGGAGGGTCAGCATCCTGTATTCGTTGCTGGCCTTTACTACGATGGTCAGGCTGGTATATGCGTCAAAGAACTCCGGCGCTATTTCCAGCGCCCCGTTGTCCTTTTGCTTCTGATCCCAGCAGAACACCACGCCTGAACCTGCGTTGCACGATTGCGCGTTGCTGGCTATCTTTATGCCGAATGCCTCGGAACTGCCGACCATAGACCATCCTGCATACTGCGCTGTTACGGTCAGGCTACCTGTAATATTTGAAAAATCAGCGTCCCATCCGATGAAGAAATGGTCAAACCTCACAGGGTCTGCCGGGGCAGAGGCACTCGCGCCTTCATTCACGATCTGGGTCTTGAGCACATCGCCGTTCCAGTCTGTGAATGTAATCTTGTAGCATTTCAGCGGCCCTGCTGACGCCTCGTTGTTGTTGGTGTCTCCTGCAAAAGAGGCTTCGAAAGTGTACTCGCCTGCTGCAAGGTCTGTTACGGCGCACACCGCCACGCCTGAAGCGTCGGTCAGCGCGTCGTAGTTTTCGCCGTTCACAGTGAAGGTGACAATCCTGTCTGCACTGCTGGGAAGTGCTCCCGAAAGAGTTGCTGTCAGCTCGACGCTTTCCGTATATGACTCTTGGTCTTGTGGTACAGCTGAAAGCACCATGGTTGGAGACGCCTTGTTGACCGTGAATGATCTGCTTGCTGACGTTGCCGCGTTGTTGTTCGCGTCCCCTGCATATGATGCGCAAAGATCGTAGGCCGCCGCGCCAAGGCTTGCCAAGGTGTATGTGGCCACGCCTTCTGCATCTGTAACAGCGTTGTAGCTCGCGCCGCCTGCCGTAAACGTAACGGTATTGCCTGCGTTGCTTGGATACACTCCTGTGAGAGTGGCCGTCAGCGTAACATCATCAGGGTATGTGAACTCCGAATTGTTTACAGGGGCGTTGAGCGTAAGAACTGGGTAGGTTTTGTTGACTGTAAAGCTGATGCTCAGTGGATTAGTCGATACATTTGAGTTGTATGCCCTCAATACCGCTGTGTATGTACCCGCTGGGAGTCCAGTTACCGGCCAGTAATTGAATGTTTCGCTTTTTCCGACTGATATGCTGCTGAGTGTTGTTTTAGAAATCGCAAAAGCACCGGGGTTAGCCCCTTCAATAACCACGGTCATATTCCCTGTCGATACATTGCCAAGATTGGTCACCGTGCCTACTTTTGCAGTTTGGGCAGAATAACCTACCACGGCTGCGGGGAAAACTTGCTCCCCGTCTTGACCTTGGGTGATGCCGTAGTACAGCGCATTCACCGTCAAATCTTCCGTGACGTTTGAGAAATCCGTATTCCACCCAGCGAAGGTGAAACCGGGCCTTGCAGGCGGGGTTGGAGCCGTAGCCGCAGAGCCTTGCGCAACTTCTTGAGTTTGTAGCACTGCGTTGTTCCAATCGACAAATGTCACTGTGAATTTCGGCAGGCTAACTATATAGCCTGTGATAGCAGCTGCGGACGCCGCGTTGTTGTCCGCGTCGCCCTCAAAGGACGCACCGAAGCTGTATGCCCCCGGTGCCGGGTTTTCCATGGTATACAAAGCCGTGCCGAACCCGTCTGTAGTAACAGTATATGACGTGCCGTTTATGTTGAATACGATTTCCTTTCCTGAATTGTCATCCGAATGAGAACCGGATAGCGTCGCAGTCAGTTCCACCGCGCCGGGCAAAATCAACCCGTCTGCCGGGTCTACGGCTAGCGAGAGGGCAGGGTCAGATTTAGAGATTTCAGATTTCAGATTTATTTTTAAAGCGGGGCGAACACCGCTGCTGCCGGAGCTGACATAGTTGCCGTAGGAGTTCACCGTACCGACGATGCCGACGCTCGCGGCGCTGATATTGTCGAAGCCCGGCGAACGCAGCCACCAGAAATATGCCGCTACGCGGTCGGCGTTATTTACGAAGTAGGCGGGGTTTAAGGCTTCATCTGTGCTTAGCAGGAAGACTTTGGACGAGTCGGCAGTCGGGAAGCCGTAGTTCCCTTCGTACGGGCCGCCCATCCTGTAGTTTGCAGTGATGATGTCTGCTTGTTCGTCTGCAGTAAAAGCGGCATTGTAAAATGCACCGTTCAAGAAAGTCTTGATGTCGCTTGGCCGCGCCCAGTTGCTGGAATACGTTGCAGCTGAGTCAAAGACCCTGTATTCTATGCCGCCTGCCGGCGTTCGCAGCAGGTCGTCAAGCAGCAGCAGTGCGGTTTTGTTTCCAGCCGCATTGCCGTCTGTGCCGTCGCTGATGTACACGTCCAGCACCCGCCATTTGAGGTTGTGGCCGTTGTAGTTGCCCATGTCTATATAGCGGTGGCCGTCGCCGGGGTTTGCGCCATTGCCTGCCCAGGTGCCGACGGCGAGGTCGGGCATGCCCTTCAAGACAAGCGCATTGAGCGCCGCGTTAATGGCGTCGGCGAAGCCGTCCACCCTGGCCTGCTCCGCTTCAGGCAGCCCGTACTCCACTGCTGCGATGGCCGCTTCCACTCCGTCGAAGTCTGCGTACAAGCCTTTGTCCAGAGCATTTGCCATTGCAATGGCTTCCTCAACTGCAGAGTAGTCCGCAGATTTAAAGATTTCAGATTTCAGATTTATTTTTAAAGCGGGGCGGACCCCGTAGGAGTCGAGGACAGAGAGGCCGCCGTCGTTCACCGCACCGTCGCCGCTGACGCCCGCGGCGCCGCTATTGTAGTCGCCCGGCGAACGCAGCCACCAGACATAATTCGCAACTGCGCGGTCGGCGTTGTTTGCGAAGTAGGCGGGGTTGTTGGCCTCGTCAGTACTGAGCAGGAAGATTTTTGACGAATCGGTAGTTGGGAAGCCGTAGTTCCCTTCGTACGGGCCGCCCATCCTGTAGTTTGCGGTGATGATGCTTGATTGTTCGTCAGCAGTAAAAGCGGCATTGTAAAATGCACCGTTCAAGAAAGTCTTGATGTCGCTTGGCCGCGCCCAGTTGCTGGAGCCAGATGCGTCAATGACCCTGTATTCTATGCCGCCAGCAGGTGTGCGCAGCAGGTCGTCAAGCAGCAGCAGGGCTGTTTTATTACCAGCTGCATTGCCGTCTGTGCCGTCGCTGATGTACACATCCAGCACCCGCCACACCAAGTCATGGCTGTTGTAGCTGCCCATGCCTATATAGCGGTGGCCGTCACCTAGGTTTGAGCCATTGCCTGCCCAAGTGCCGATGTCATATGTATCGAGCGTGTCCTCTGCCGCAGCGACCATGGGGCTAGCGGCAAACAGCCCAAGCACTAGGGCTATTGCCAGCATGGTTGAAATTATGCGTTTTGATTTTTTCATTGTTGTTAGTCCTCCTCTTTTGCCGTCTGCCTTTGGAAAACGGCGTCTTTTAAAATATGTTTTCGTAAATGGTATGTGTGTCCATGTTTTGCATGGCCGATCCAACTGTTGATCCGCTGTTTCACCTTCTTGTAGTCTACCTCGCCCTTTGCGTACTGCTCCTTCATTGCTGCCAGCCGCCTCATCATAGCCTTTTTGCTTGTTCGCCGCAGCTTGCGCACGACCTTTCCCGTTTCAGTAAGGTAGATGTGGAAACCAAGGTAGTCTACGCCGTTTTTTATGGGGAATATCTGTGTTTTCGGGTTTAGTGCAAGCCCAAGGCTTTCTACAAGCTCCTTTATTTCTGCCAGGCACTTCTTCAGGTATTCCTTGCTCTCATGTATCAGCACGAAGTCGTCCATGTACCTGCTATAGTACTTGATGCGCTGCTTCTCCTTCACAAGCCTGTCCAGCGGATCTAGATATAAAAGTGCGAACCATTGGCTTGTCTGGTTTCCAAGGGGGATGCCTGTGCCGCTTTCGCTTCCGCTGTCTATGATATGGTTCAGCAGCTCTTTGAAGCGCTCGTCGCGTATTTTAGGGAACAATGTTGCCTTCAGCTTTTCACAGTCAATAGAACCGAAGTACTTTTTTATATCCCCCTTGAGTATCCACCCTTCCGCGCCGTGCCTGTTGTAGTGCTCCCTCATGAACCCGCAGACTCGGTACAGCCCGAAATGCGTCCCCTTACCCTCTTGGCAGGCACAGTTGTCGTAAACCAACCTATTTCTCAAACACGGCTTGAGCACGTTGTCGCACAGGCTCCGCTGCACTACCCTGTCCTCGTAGCTCAGGCACTTGATTTCCCTCATCTTAGGCTCATAAACGCTGAAGACCGTGTATCCTGAAATTCGATATGTCCCGGTCGCAAGCCGATGGTGAATGTCGTAGATGTTGGTGCTTAAATTCTCCTCAAACGCCATCTTCTCGCGTTTGTACCGTTTGCCAAGCCTGCATTTTTTATGAGCAGCGTATAGTGCAGCGAAACTGCTAATACTATCATACGCGCCTGGCTCAATCCAAGTAATAATGTCACCTCCTTACCGCCGTTTGCGGGCATCTTGCTTGTTTTTCTGACGCCCGCGCTCCGGCACAAAAGGCTTTCGCCCGTTGCGCCTTTGCCGGCGGCATGTGTTCTCCCTATCATTCGGGGCGAACCCCGATGCTTCGGGAAGGAACAAGGCCCCTTTGCCTTGCGCACAGACGGTTACCGCTTGGAAACCGTATCCGGCGAGAGGTGCACACAAGTGAACCGCTCACTTCAAGGCATAGCGGGGCGGACCCCGTTGTTGTTGTTGACATTGTTGCCGTTGTTGTTCACCGTACCGTCGTTGTTGACGTTCGCGGCGTTGTTATTGTTGTTGCCCGGCGAACGCAGCCACCAGTCAGTTTTCGGCCTTATCCCTGTATGTCAGAGGGCACATGCCCTGCAACACATCAATAGTTGTAACGATGCCTGTCTGCTTTGATCCACGCACCGACCAGTTTTCTTACTTCCCAAATCAGCCCGGCAATCTGCTCGTGATGTTTAGGCAATACCGCGCCTTGCTCCATTGCAAAGGTGATTAGAAAATCCATTTCTTTAAGGCTCGCAAGCACCCCGTGCTGCAGATCAATCCGCTTTGATATCCGCCCCTCAAAAGTCGTAGCGCGTGTGAGCTTGAGCGTCAGGAGCTTGTTTTGCATGTAGTAGCGCTCCATGTCCGAATGGAATTGCTTTTGTTCAGTCACTACTTTTATGCTCTTGTCCAAATCCGCAAGCAGCTTCATGTCCACAAAAACCTCATTTGCTCTGCTTATGTCTGAGATAACTTCAAGCGACAGGTTTTGCAGGCGCGACACGATGGTAAAACGGTACTTTTTAGGTGATTTCTCTGTAACAGCAAACACTTTACTGCCAAGCTCCCTCGCTTTGGCAATCGTTGTTAAATCTTGTTCGGCAATTGATCTCACCTCCACAGCTCAGTCATGTTTATGTTTCGGATATCATATCACGCCTATGTTACAATCTAATTACAATTATATTATTAATTTATTATATTATTACATTTTTAGTCTACATAAGCTACATAAATAAATAAGTCTACCTTCATTTATCACAGAGTTGAGCTTCTCCTAGTTTTCAATCCTTGTGGCTGGGGAGAAATGCACTCCTGCACCCCTCCCCGCCAATCAGTTTACCTCTCGGCAAATCCCCTAGCAACTACCATCTAGTAACTACCAACTCCAAACTCCCAACTCCAAACTCCCACCCCCCAACTACCAACTCCAAACTCCCAACTAGCAACTACCAACTCCTAACTCCCAACTCCACCCCCCAACTACCATCTAGCAACTACCCACTACAAACTCCCACCCCCCAACTCCCATCTACCAACTCCCACCCCCCAACTCCCAACTAGCAACTCCCATCTCCCATCTACCAACTAGTAACTCCTAACTAGCAACTCCCATCTACTTGTTAAACCTCACCCAAACCATGTTGATGCTCTGTTCCATGCCTTTTGCGTTCACCCATTTTGAAATGCCAAACCGTCCGCTTATGGGGAGTGTCAGCATCCTGTATTCGTTGCTGGACTTTACTACGATGGTCAGGCTGGCATATGCGTCAAAAAACCCCGGCGCTATTTCCAGCACCCCGTTGTCCTTTTGCTTCTGATCCCAGTAGAACACGACGCCTGAGCCTGCGTTGTACGATTGCGCGTTGCTGGCTATCTTTGTGCCGTAAGCTTCGGAACCGCTCGCCGTGATCCACCCCGCATACTGCGCGGTCACTGTCAGGTTGTTTGTGATGCTTGAAAAATCAGCGTTCCACCCGATGAAGAAATGGTCAAACCTCACGGGATCAGTCGGAGCCACCGCAGCTCCCAAATAAACGACAGACTGCTTGCTCAGCACTCTCCCGTCCCAATCCAGGAAGGTCACATTATAATAGTTGATCTTGTAGAGCGCGGTTACCGTCAGGTCTTCAGTGACATTGGAGAAATCAGCATCCCATCCGATGAAGGTGTAGCCGGTTCTGGTCGGGTTAGCCGGAGCCACCGCTGCCCCCAAATAAGCGACCGACTGCCCGCTCAGCACTGTCCCGTTCCAATCCAGGAAGGTCACATTATAATAGTTGATCTTGTAGAGCGCGGTTACCGTCAGGTCTTCGGTTACATTGGAGAAATCAGTATCCCATCCGATGAAGGTGTAGCCAATCCTGATCGGGTCAGCCGGAGCCACCGCTGCATCGCCGAGTTTCACTTCTTGAGTGTCAAGTACTGCGCCGTCGTGATCAAGGAAGGTCACGGTGAAAGTGTCAATCACAGTGATGGTGAAGTCTTTGGTGAAATCCCTGTAACCAAAACTGCCCCAATCAGTTTCTGTGCCAATTTGCACCGGAGCATTGCGTTGGGTGAATGTGCCGTCGCCAAGCTGGCCAAATCTATTGTCTCCCCAGGCCCAGAGGCTGCCATCCGTTTTCAGTGCAAGGGAGTGAGGGTAACTATCCCATCCCGTTTTTTGAAGTGAAATATCACTCCAATCATTCTCTGTCCCTACGCGAGTGGGAATTCTGTTGTTTCCGGTTCTGCCAAGCTGACCGTATTGATTACCCCCCCATGTCCAGAGGCTGCCATCCGTTTTCAGTGCGGCAGAATGCAAATAGCCCCCAAAAACGTTACTCCAATTGTTATCTGCACCCACACGAGTAGGTGTTCCGTGTCCTGTGTTTGTACCATCACCGAGTTGGCCATAGGCATTATCTCCCCAAGCCCATAGGCTGCCGTCTTGCTTGAGAGCCAGTACATGGACAGCACCCATAGAAAAGCTAACCCAATTGTTTTCAATTCCCATGCGTACAGGAATGCTGCTGTTAATATACGTGTTGTTTCCGAGTTGGCTATAATTATTAAATCCCCAAGCCCACAAACTGCCGTCCGTTTTTAGGGCTACGGTAAAGGATGAGATGTTGAGCGGGTTATTGCCACCATAATAACCAGATGCCGAAACATCTGCCCAGTCGAAATCTGTTCCCACTCGAACGGGAGTGCTGCGATCGGTTGTTGTGCCGTCGCCCAACTGGCCATATTGGTTATTTCCCCAAGCCCACAAGCTGCCATCTGCCTTTATCGCCACTGTATGCGCTTCACACACTGAAACAGAAATCCAATCATTGTCCGCTCCAACCTTCACTGGGGTGCTGCGGCTTGTCGTTGTGCCGTCGCCAAGCTGGCCATAATTATTGTATCC
Organism: Clostridiales bacterium; assembly: GCA_009782285.1. Taxonomy (GTDB): domain Bacteria; phylum Bacillota; class Clostridia; order Peptostreptococcales; family Anaerovoracaceae; genus WRJK01. The sequence continues at coordinate 10,708 of WRJK01000032.1, read as the reverse complement.
CCAAACCCAGAGGCTGCCATCCTTTTTTATCGCTGCATTGTGATATCCACCTGCAGAAATGGTTGCCCAATCGTTATCAGTACCAACGCGTGCAGGCGTGTTTTGATTCGTTGTCGTGCCATTGCCAAGTTGACCATGATGATTGTACCCCCAAGCCCATAGGCTGCCGTCAGTTTTCAAAGCTATTGTATGCCCAAATCCCGCTCCAATAGCATTCACTTCACCTTCCAGCCCGTCCTTGACCGTAGCCGTAACCGTAACCGTCCCCGCCGCCGTAGCATCGAGCACATCGCCTGTTATGGTGGCGCCGGTGGTTCCTGCGTCCTTTACGCTCCAAGTGATAGTCTGGTTGGTGGCGTCAAGGGGGAGTACCGTGCCAGTGAGGGTGAGAGGGGTTCCGGCAACAGCTTCATCCGGAACGCCGATGATATCCGTTACGGGGACGAAGGGGTCTGTGGGTTCGGTTTCTGATTTCAGGTTTATTTTCAGAGCCGGGCAAACCCCAACACCGACGTCATCGACAGGGGTGCCGTCGAAGTATACCATACCGTACTTGACGACGCATGCCCAGCTATCAAAATCACCCGGCGAACGCAGCCACCACGTGTCATGGGCTATGTCACGGTCAGCTTCATCGGCGAAGTAGGCAGTATTGCTGGCTTCTTCCACGCTGAGCAGGAAAACCTTTGACGAATCAGTGGTTGGAAAACCGTAACCCGCTCCAAAAGGGCCGCCGATATTGTAATTGGCGGTAATAATAACCTCTTGTTCATCTGAGCTGAATGCAGTATTGTAGAATTCACTGTTCAAAAATGCCTTGAGGTCGCTTGGCCGTGCCCAGTTGCCAGAATAGGTTACGCTTGAGTCGAATAACCTTCTTTCTGCATTGCCAGCAGTTGTGCGCAGCAGGTTGTCCAGCACCAGCAGCGCTGTTTTGTTTCCTGCTGTATTGCCGTCCGTGCCGTCGCTGACGTACACGTCCAGAACGCGCCATGTAAGGTCATGACCGTTGTAGCTGCCCATTGTGATGTGACGATGGCCGTCGCCGGGGTTTGCACCCTTGCCCGCCCAAGTGCCTATAGCATAGATATCAGGCGTGTCATCTGCCGAAGCAAGCATTGGGCTGGCCGCAAAAAGCCCCAGTACTAGAGCCATCGCCAGCATGGTTGAAATGATGTGTTTTGTTTTCATAGTTTTCATAATTTCTTGTCCTCCTCTTTTGCCGTCTGCCTTTGGAAAACGGCGCCCTTAAAAGTGTTTGTGTAAATGGTATGTGTGTCCACGCCGTTATTTATGGGGAACGCCTCGCTTCTGCACCTCCTCCCCGCCAATCAGTTAACTTCTCGGCCGATCCCCTACTAGCAACTACCAACTTCCAACCACCAACTAGCCACTAGCAACTAGCAACTAGCAACTAGCAACTCCCAACTCCCAACTCCCAACTACCACCTAACAACTCCCAACTACCAACTCCCCCACTACTAACTACCAACTACCAACTCCCCACTAACAACTACCAACTACCACCTCCCAACTAACAACTACTAACTACCAACTCCCAACTCCCCCCACTACCAACCACCCACTAACAACTACTAACTACCAACTACTAACTAACAACTAGCAACTACTAACTCCCAACTAACAACTACTAACTAACAACTACCAACTCCCTACCAACTCCAAACCAAATGCTTACTCATTGTGTCCTTCAGGTAGTTCACTGCTTGGGGCGCTGCGTTGTTCATTGCTGCACTGGCATTCGTTATTGTAAGTTTTTCCATGTAGCCCGGTATCATGGGTATCGTTGATTTGGCAGCGTTGATGTAGCCGTTGGCCATGCCGGGCAGCATGCTTATCTGTGTCTTCGCATAGTTAATGCCTTGGCTTGCGTAGTTTACGCCTTGGTTCACGTAGCCAATCCCTTGGTTTACGTAGCCGATTCCTTGGTTGATCGCAGACTTCACTAGGTCCACGCCTTGGTTGATTGCCGACTTCACGTCGTTTATCCCTTTGTTGATTGCCGACTTCACGCTGTTAATCCTGTCGTCGATTTCCTGTACGGCGTAGAGTATCCCCTTGTCCAGCGCAGACACTGCATAGTCGATCATGTAATTGCCTGCCGCAGCCAAGATGCCGCCGATGTCCACATTCTTTACGAAGTCTACTACCGAATCAAGCTTTTTCCCGATGTCAGTGATCTTGTCCTCGACGAATTTTATGCCCTTGTCTATCACCTCTGATGCCAAGTTGCCAAAGTCGGTTTCCATCACAAAGGATATCGTAGCTTCAAGGATCTTTGCTATGCCGTCGATCTTGCCAAGCACCTTTGCCGCCTGCTCCAGCGCGAAGTCCTTTGCCATGTTAAGCAATGTTTCGCCTGCTGCCTTGGCAAACTCAGCCCAGTCGCCGGAAATCAGAGCCGACGCCGCATTGAGGATCCCGCCAAGGTGTTTTCCGATGAAGTCTACGTGTTCGGACACGTACGCCAGCGCATGCTTGCCTGCCATTATTATCATCTCCGACATGCCGCCGGATGCAACCATGGCAGCTACCTGGGCGATGACGACCACGACTGCAACAATGTCCTGCCAGTTGTCCACTGCCCACTTGCCGATCATGTACACGCCGCCGACAACGGCTTTAAAGAACTTCAACGGATTTCCTGAAAGCAAGGCCTTGGTTATGTTCACGGTGTATTCAGCGAAGACCTTGATTGCGCTGAACACCACCCCCACGACAAGCTTGACTTTGTCGTAAATCTCCATGACTATCGACTTGACGATGCTGCCTATCGCCTTTGCGACTTTGGCAATGGCGCTGCCTATCGCTTTGATGCCGCTGACGATGGCTTTGCCTATCGCTTTAAAGGCGTTCCCTATCTTTTTGAAGAGTTTCTTGAAGAAAAACCCTGTGTGGTCCACATGGGACTGGGGATTGTTGTCGCAGTACCTGTACCAGTTCAGCCCGTCTTTGACCGGGTCGAGGCTGGTCCAAGTGCGGTTTGCCGCGTCGTAGAACCTAGCTTGGCCGAAGTACATCCCCAGCACCGAGTCATAGCCATGCCCTGAAAAGTCCATTGTGATCCCAGTTTTGTCGCCGCTGCAGCCTATGGGGTTGCCCCATGCGTCGTATTCAAGCTGGAGCGTCACCTTGCCGTCCGTGTCCGTGTACCTCTTTGTAGTGCCTCTGATGTCTTCATGGACGTAGAGAACAGTAGTCACGATCTTGGTTGCAGCCGTTTCCGCCGGCTTGGCTTTGCTGTTCCCTTGGCTGTTGCTGTTCCCTTGGCTGTTGCTGTTCTGCCCTTGGCTGTTCTCGTTTGTGATTTTTTTCTGTACGTTTGTGACCTGCATCAGGCGCATGTCGCCCAAGTACACATGCCTCTGCTCGTAGTCGCCTTCTTCCGTCACCATTAGGTCGTTCCTGTAGGATCCGAGGAAGCCGGTGTGGTCGACTATGTAGTCTTTCGAATGCGTAATGAGCTTGCTGCCACCTTGGCTGTTGCCACCGCCGCCTTGGCTGTTGCCGTCCTCGTTGTCGCTTTCGCGGACTACTTGCGTGTTGTTGACCCTCATGAACAGCGCGTTGTATGTGTACGCCGAGGTTTCGCCTTTTGAATTAACTCCGTTAACCATGCGGTTCGTTGCGTCGAACTCGAAGGTTTCGCTGTTTTTACCTATGTCTTTGCGAACCAGGTTGCCCCTCTTGTCATAGGTGGAGGTTGTTGCGCTGTTGCCTTCTGCGCGGTACACGAGCTGGTTCATGACGTTGTAGCGGTAATTGACGGTGGTGGTTTTGCTGCCGCCGCCCTGGCTGTTTCCTCCGCCGCCTTGGCTGTTTCCGTCCTGGCTGCTGCTGCCCTGAACGGTTTCGGTCACAAGGTTGCCCAAGGTGTCGTAAGCGTAGGTGGCGAGCCCCCTGCCGTCGCGGCTTTTTATCATGCGGTCCAGCTTGTCATAGGCAAATTCGGACGCTTTCTTGGTCGCGGTTTTGTCGCCGCTCTCCTCTTTGCCGGGGTTTGCCGGGGCAGGCTGGATGCTGGCGTTTGCCGCTTTTGCGGGAACTGTCTTGTGCGCCAAGCCCGAAGGCGCATCCCCTGTGCTTACTATGTCCCAATCCTTCCAAGGGACAACAGGTGTGGGTGCCGGGGTAGTTGCTTTGCCGCCGCTGCCGTTGCCTTGGCTGTTGCTGTTGCCTTGGCTGTTTCCGCCTTGGCTGTTGCTGTTGCCTTGGCTGTTGCTGTTGCCTTGGCTGTTTCCGCTGCTGGTTTTGCTGTATGTGTATTCTGTTTCCTCAAGCAGGTTCCCCTCAGCGTCCCAGCTGTATATGGTTTTGTTCGATTTCTTTCCGTCCGGTGCGTATTCGTCCATTTGCATGATTCGCTGCATCGCGTCGTAGTAATAGTACGCCGTTTCAAAGTTGGGGTACTCCTTGTACACGATGCTGCCTTCTGCGTCGTAGCTAAACCTGAACATCCCGTCTTCCACGTCTACAAGCTGCACCACTCGGTTCTCCCTGTTGTAGTAGTAGTCGGCCTGGGTCCCGTCTGGATAGCCGATGGAGGTGGTGTTGCCCACGTTGTCGTAGCCGTAGGACGTTTCGCTGCCTTTGTGGTCGTTCACCGTCAATATGCGGTTCAGCAGGTCGCGGGTGTACGTGGTCGTACCGTTCCAGTCGGTGAATTCCATGAGCTCGCCTGCGCCGTTGTACATGAATGCCGCCTGTTTGCCGTCCGCGTAGTTGATGGCGGTTATCAGGTTGACCGGGTTGTATTCGTAAGTTGTAACAAACCCGTCTTCGTCGGTGACCTGAACCAGGTTGCCGTTCCTGTCGTACACGCTGAGCTTGCCGTTGCCTTGAGCGTTGACTTCTTTGACGACGAGGCCTCTGCCGTCGTAGGTGTACAGCGTTTCCTGGTACTCGTTGACGCCGTTCTTCGCATCGACGCGGTGCAAGCGCACAGCAGTCATGCGGTTCATCGCATCGTACTCGAAGAATGAGCTGTGGCCCGTGGGGTCTGTGGATTTTATCACGTTGCCGTTGCCGTCAAGCACGTAGTTTGTGGTGTTGCCGTTCTTGTCCGTCGCAGCCGTAATGTTGTTGTTTTTGTCGTAGGCGAAAAACATAGTGTTGCCCAATGGGTCTGTTTCCGAGGTTACTCGGTTCAGCAAGTCGTAGGTGTACGTCGTTGTTCTGCCGTTCTTGCCGATATGGGCCGTCATGTTGCCTCTTGCGTCGTAGGTGAACATTTCCTTGTTGCCCAGCCCGTCGGTGTGCATGGTCAAGTTGCCCACAGCGTCGTAGGCATAGGTTCGGCGGATGCCGTTTTCATCGGTTTCTGCCACGACTTTGTCCTTCACGTTGTATTCGAACAGCCTGAAGTTCCCCATGGCGTCCTTGACAGACGTGACGCGGCCCTTTGCGTCGTAGGCGTATTCGGTCACTGCCCCGTCTTCGTTTTCAGTCCTTGTCACGTTCCCCAGCTTGTCGTACTCGAATATTACTGCACCGCCCTCTTCGTTGACGTATTCGATGGCTCGGTTCAGCGCATCGTACTTGACGCTCCTAGCGTAGCCCCTGGGATCAGTGATTTTCTCCAGATTGCCGTTTGCATCGTAGCTGTAAAGGGTGGCGTTGCCCTCGCCGTCCACGTACCTAGTGTTTTGGTCGTTTAGGTCGTAGGTATAGACTTCGATGCTGCCGTCTGGGTGGAACGCATGTGTCAGGTTGCCGTTGCCGTCGTATTTGAACGTGGTTACGTTGCCGTTAGCATCGGTCTGCTTGACTGGGCGGTTGAGCTTGTCGTACTCAAAACTGATTGTGTAGCCCTCCGGGTTTTTCTCGGAGAGGATGTTGTTGTTCCCGTCATATGCGTATTCGGTGACGCCGCCTTCTGCGTCGGTTATAGTAGCCAGCTGGCCCGCTTGCGTATACGTCATCGCAGTAACGCCGCCCATCGGGTCAGTCTCGGTCAGCAGAAGGTTGTTCTTGTCGTAGGTGTAGGTGGTCGCATTGCCGTTCTCGTCGGTCTTTTCAGTGACGTTGCCGTTGCCGTCGTAAGCAAACGCAACAAACGTGCCATCCTCATAGGTCGCTTTGACAGCGCGCCCCATGTTGTCGTACTCGTAATTCACTCGGTGCGCCAATGGGTTTGACTCCTGCGTCATGCGGCTGTCGGCATCGTAAGCGGATGTCGTCACTCCGCCCTCCGCGTCCTTGATGGAAACGACCCTGCCCAAGGCGTCGTAAGCCAGCTCAGTGACTCCGCCCATTGCGTCAACTGTCCTTGTCATGCGGTTGTCGCCATCATAGCTGTATTGGGTAGTGTTGCCGCGCCTGTCGGTCAGCTTCGTCAAATTTCCGTTGCCGTCGTACTCGCGTCTCGTAAAGAAGCCCAGCGCGTCGGTTTCCTGAGTCAGCAGGTCGTTTTTGCTGTAGTTGCTGAAAAACACACCACCGGTGGGTTTGGTCACGCTGGCCACATTTCCCAGCCCGTTGTAGGTGTAGGAAGTCACATTGCCTTCGGCGTCTGTCATTGCGGTGACGTGGCCGTTGGAATCGTATTCAAAGCTGGCTATGTTGCCCCGTGCGTCCGTAACGGACTTTATGCAGCCTTTTTCGTCGTACACGATGGAAGTGACGCCCCCGTCCGGGCCGGTTGCCACGGTTCGCCGGCCATTTTTGTCGTAATCGGCAAGGAAGACGTTGCCTTCCGGGTCAGTGGTTTTTACGAGGCGGTTGTTTTTGTCGTATTCGTACAGGGTAACGCTTCCCCTAGCGTCTCGCGACATTGTCCTGTTGCCGTTTTCGTCGTAAACGTTTTCAATGAAAGTGCCGTCTGGATATATCTCTTTGGTCAGCCGGTCCATCTTGTCGTATTCGTACCGGGTCGTGAGCCCCAGCGGCGTGGTGGACGAAACCAGCATGTTGTTCGCGTCGTACACGTAGTGGTTTTCGCCGTTTTTCGGGTCGATGACCAGGACTACGTTGCCCACGCCGTCATAGACGTACCTGACTGTGCTGCCCTCTGGGCTGGTTGCCTTAGTCAGCCTGCCATCCTTATCGTATTCGTAATGGGTTGTGTTGCCCCTTGCGTCCATCTCGCTTACAAGGTTTCCGTTCGTGTCGTAATAGTAAGCCTTTACGTTGCCCTCGCCATCCTTCTGCGACGAGCTCCGGTTCGCATAGTCGTAGACAAAAGTCACGATGCCGCCGTCCGGGCGGGTCATGCTGGTCAGGTTGCTGTTCTCGTCATAGGAGTAAGCGGTGACGTTTCCATCGGGGTCTGTGCTTGTTAGCAGCCGGTTGAGCCCGTCGTAAGTGTTGATCGTCTCTTTGCCCAGCTGATCCGTGGTTTTTACCAAATTGCCGTTGCTGTCATAGGCAAAGGATGTTTCGTTCCCCTCTGCGTCAACTTGCTTGGACACGTTCCCTGCCGGGGTGTATTCGATCCTGGTTGCTCCGCCCATGGGGTCTGTCACCGAGACTAGCCTGTTGAACTTGTCGTAGGCGAGATGCGCGGTGTTGCCCCTCTGATCCGTTTCAGATATGCGGTTGCCGTTCCCGTCGTAGGCGTACACCATGCATGTCCCGTCGGGGTGAACGCTCCTCGTAACTTTGCCGTCTTGGTCGTATTCGAATTCGGTGTTGCGCAGCAGAGCGTCATTCACTGATTTGGCCAAGCCGTCCCCGTCATAATCCGTAACGACCTCATGGTTGTTTGCATCCTTGGTGCTGACCAGCCGGCCTGCGCCGTCGTATGCGTAAACCATGGCGTTCCCTTCAGGCGTTGTCATTTTCACCAGCCTGTTCGCCCTGTCGTATTCATAAAGTGTAGAATTTCCCAGAGTGTCGATTTGGCGGACCAGGTTGCCGTTCCTGTCGTACCTGTACTCTGTAACTTGCCCGTCAGCGTCCCTTTTGGATGCCACGCGCCCCATCGGGTCGTAGGTGTACGTGTCTTGGCTGTTCCTGCCGTCAATAAAGCCTGCCAGCCTGCCCATGTTGTCCCATGCCGTCGCGCTTTGAACGCCTTCCGGCCTTGCTTCCACCATCAGGTTACCGTTGGCATCGTAGGCATACGTGGTTTCATTGCCATTGCCGTCCCTCATCTTGGTTGCGCGCCCGTTGACGTCGTATTCGTAGGATGTCATGTTGCCGTCCGGGTTTTTCTGCGTCAACATGTTCCCTGCCCGGTCGTAGGTATTCAGCGTTTCGAGCTCATTGCCAACGAGGACTCGAAGCGGTACGCTAGCTGAGTTGAAGGTGGTTCCGGTGACCGTACCCATCCAGTCTGTGGATTCGATCACGTTGCCGAGGCGGTCGTAAGAATAGTCCCTGCTGGCCCCCTTCGGGTTTGTCTCGGAGAGGAGCTTGCCGTTCGGGCTGTATTCGTATTCGTGTATGCGGCCCATCGGCGACGTTTCCTTGATCACCCTGCCCGCCCTGTCGTATTCGCACCTTGTCGCGTTCCCAAGCGGGTCAGTTGTCATTATTGGCCTTCCTGCAGCGTTCTGCCGCGTATTTTGGAGTTGTGGCTCTCCTTTTTCAGCCTCATTTTTGCTGGGAACGTGGTTAACCCTCCTCTTTTTCCCTGAAGTTTTTGGTTTCCTCCTTCGCTATTTCGCAAATCACCTCCTACCAACTACAAACTACAAACTCCCCACTACCAACTACAAACTACCAACTACAAACTCAAAACTACAAACTACCAACTACAAACTCAAAACTCCCAACTACTCGTTAAACCGTACCCAAACTGCATTGATGTTTTGCTCCATTCCTTTTGTGTTCGCCCATTTTGAAATGTCAAATTCGCCGTTTACAGGGAGGGTCAAAATCCTGTACTCGTTGCTTGATTTTACTACTACCGTCAGGCTCGAATAGGCATCGAAGAACTCTGGTGCTATTTCCAGCACTCCGTTGTCTTTCTGCTTCTGATCCCAGTAGAAAACAACTCCCGAACCAGCGTTGTATGATTGCGCATTGCTGGCTATCTTTGTACCGTAAGCCTCTGAATTGCCCACAAGTGACCATCCCACGTACTGTGCCGTAACTGTGAGGTCGCAGGTGATATTCGAAAAATCAACGTCCCACCCGATGAAGAAATGATCGAACCTAGTGGGGTTATCCGGGGTAACCGCAGCAGAACCGTGTTCAATTGTTTGAGTGTCAAGCACCGTGCCGTCCCAATCTTCGAAGGTCACCTCGTAAGTATTGATTTCATAGAGCGCAGTCACGATCAGGTCTTCTGTGATATTCGAAAAATCAACGTCCCATCCGACGAAATGATAGCCTTCCCTCTCAGGGGTTTTTGGAGCAAGCGCACCTGAACCCTCTATGATATCTTGCTGGTCAATTCTAACGCCGTTCCAATCTTCAAAGGTTACAGTATATATTTTTGCAAATACTACGCTATCGGCTTTAATAAACACGGCAGAATCTAGTTGATTGTCACCTCTATTGGCAATAGCCATGCGCACACGCAGCGTTCGGCCTGTCTGAACCAATTTCTCACCGTTGCTGTCCATCAATTCACTTGCATCCGCAACAAGCACATCTGTGTAGCCATTGCCGTTAACGGTTACGCCTTTTATATTGTTATTAAAAATCCTTGTAGCATACGGCATTGTATTGTTGATATAATTCGCCATAGGGCCACGTGTATCCATATGCGTTACTGGGGCACCATTGGGTAGGCGAGCCACATTGTAGTGGCTTAAGCCTTTTTCATTCGATTGTGGAATGATTTTATTCTTTTCAACGTCCCAATCGGTTGGATCGTAAACCCACAGGGCAAATACATCGTTGTAAGTGATTTCGAAGTTGTATTCTGACGACATAAAGAAAAACGAAAATGAAAGCTCGTCGCCGATTGGCGTTACATCAAACATAAGCTCCGCCGGAGTTCGCAGCATCGGAGTATTGAACAACGTGTTCAAGTCGCTGTTCGTTAATGTGTTGGTTACTGGATTGGATGCTGTACTCGTGAAAATCCTGCTGGCGTTTCCAGAAGATAGCACTACACCGTTGGTAATAGGCAAGGTATCATCAGGTGCTTCGAAAACGGCAAGCTGCGAGGGAGAGCCGTTATAAACGATATTAGAGGCTGCTATGCCTTCGCTGAGCAATACGTCCACCGCAGTAGCTGGATCAGTGTTTGTGGCTGTCGCTAGCGCTCCGAACACCGTTAGCGGCGCAGCTGTGAAGATCATTGCCAGCACCATAAGTATTGCCATTGTTCCTTTTTTTCTGTTCATTTTATGTTCCTCCATAAATAATAAATTATAAATAAATAAATGCTTTAACCTCGTTTTCCCCGGAGTCATACTTCTCCATTGCACAACTCCAACTCCCAACTCAAAACTACAAACTACCAACTACCAACTACCAACTACCCACTCAAAACTACCATCTCAAAACTCCCAACCCCCAACTACCAACTACAAACTACCATCTACCAACTACCATCTACCAACTACCAACTACAAACTCCCAACTCAAAACTACAAACTACACCTACCAACTACAAACTACCAACTCCCAACTACACCCCCCAACTCCCAACTACACCCCCCAACTACAAACTACCAACTACCCTCTACCAACTACAAACTCCCAACTACCAACTACAAACTACAAACTACAAACTACCAACTCAAAACTACCAACTACAAACTACCAACTCAAAACTACCAACTACCAA
>WRJK01000031.1 GCA_009782285.1 Clostridiales bacterium | reverse complement strand
CCCCCCCCACCCCCCCCTCCCCCCCCCCCCCCCCCAACCCCCCCCCCCCAACTCCCCCCTACCAACTCCCAACTACAAACTACAAACTACCAACTACCAACTACAAACTACAAACTCAACTCCCAACTACCAACTCCCCCCCTACCAACCCCAACCTACAACCTACAAACTACAAACTACAAACTACAAACTCCCAACTCCCCCCTCCCAACTACAAACTACCAACTCAAACCTACAACCTACAAACTACCACCTACCAACTACAAACTACCACCTACAAACTACAAACTACAAACTCCCCCCCCCCCTCCCCCCCCAGCGCTTCTTCTATAGCCTTTAATATGACTTTACTGCTTTGAGTGGCGCCGGTTATGGTATCGACCTCCAGCGATTGAGCCGATATTACATTGTCGATTATTATTTCAGCGGGCGTTCCACGCCCGTTTTTGTGCTCGTCTATGGTTATGCTCGTAATCAGGCCGTCTATTATGGTAACGGTCACCTTTGCCGACACAAGCCGCCCGTCGTACGCCCCTTTGTAAACCCCGTCATGCAGTTCGCCTATGTCCGGAGTCGAAACTTGGAGTGACGCGAGGGTTGTTTTGAGTTGCAGCCCAAAGAGCAAAAGCAGGGCGCCCGCCAGCAAACACAGCACAAGCGCCGCGATCAGTATTTTTTTGGTCATAGCAGTTTATACCTCTGAAGCTTGCCGTTCGGAGTCCGCGGCAGCTCGCCTACAGGCGTCACGCGATTTATCTGAAGCTGCGTTGTCTTGCTGAAAAACTGGCGCACCTCCTTCATCAATTCTTGGTTAAGCTCTTCATTGCCGGTTTCTACAAACAACGCGATTTGTTCGGTTTCTATTGTTTTGCTGTGTATGCCGCAGACAGCGATTTTGTTTTTCAATTCGGGGAATTCATCTTCGATAAGCTTTTCAAAGTCGTTTGGAAAGTAGTTTTTCCCGGCAATGAAGATGATGTCCTTTGAGCGCCCGGTTACGTAGACCAGCTCGTTAATTATTACACCGACGTCTCCGGTTTTCAACCATCCATCAGGGGTAAAGGCTTCCTCTGTCTTCTTTGCATCGTTGAAATAGCTATTCATCACATTTTTGCCACGCACCTCTATGTTTCCAATGGTCCCTTGCCCTAGCAAACGGCCGTCGTTGCCTGTTATGCGGATGTCGTTGCAGCGCAGCGGTTTGCCGACGCTGACAAAGACCGCACCATTATCGTCTATTTCAACCTCGTCCCCGATGTTCATTTTGTCGCGGGAAAGGCCTACCTTTTTAAGCTTGCTGCCAAACTGGGAGCCGCACACGCATACCGTTGTCTCTGACAGGCCGTAGCCCGCAAAGATGACAGAATCCCGCAAGCCGTGTCTGCTCAGTGAGGACAAAAACAATTCGCTTAGCTCGTAGGAAATGGGCTCTGCGCCGTTGATCAGCAGTTTTAGGCCGGACAAATCCCAGTCGGGCTTTTTCGCGCATTTCTCGTAAAAACTCAGAAAATGCTTGTAGCCAAAATTAGGGGAAGCGGTAACGGTGACAGCTTTGTCGCTGATGTACTGCATCCATTTCAACGGATTCGCCAAAAATTCGTATACGGACATGTAATACTGCTCTCCGCCCGTGTACGTTCCTGTCATGTGCACCCCAAGCAGGGCCAGGTTGTGGTTAAGGGGCAGCCAGCTGAAAGACTTGTCTTGGGAGGATATGTCCAGGACTTCGTTCAGCGAAACGGCTGTTTCAACAATGTTTTCGTGCGTTGTGCATATGCCCTTCGGGGCGCTTGTAGAACCGGATGAAAACTGTATCACAGCAACATCATCCTTTTTGGCTTCGTATATGGCCACGTCGCCGGTTGAATCGTCAACGTAGCTGTTTCTAACGTCAATGACAATTTGCGGAGGGCAGCCAAACTGCATGCAGAAATCCTCCTTTGTGCGCTCTTCCTTTGAGATACAGACAAAAGGCTTGCCAAAGCTTGCCATGATGTATTGGTTTGCGCTGCCGGCATGTTGGTTTTTGGCATGAGGCAGCAATGCGATTTTCATTCCGCCCAATATGCAGGCCCAAAAAACCGTGAGGAATTTCAGGTCGTTCTCAATTTGAATTATAATTACCGAGTTTTCATCTGCCCCGTGCAGCCGCATGTATTTGAGGTGGCGCAGCGCCTGCTCCCTGAATTGGGCGCCGCCCAAGCGGGACTCCTGCCCTTGCTCAAAGTACGTAAACCCCCATGAAGCATCCGAAGCTTTCATGATCATTTCTGTCAGTGTTTTCATATTCCTTCCTCCTTGTACGTAAAAATTCTAACATCAATATTGCCGCCAAGCCTCACCGTTTGCCCCGCAGCGTCAAAGGACGCTTCGGCTATGACGTATGCCGAACCGTTTATTTCTACAATCCGCGAGCCGATATTCGTCACCCTGCCGGAAAAAACCGCAGACTTGTCCGAAACCTGCGTTATTTCGACTGTGTCGCCAATGCTCACGTCCCCTGCAGAGTCTTCAGGCACCTCAATCCTCGCGTAAACCGTGTCTAGGTCTGCGATTGAAAACAGCTTCACCGGGGAATATATTATTTCGCCAGGGTTGCAGCTGATGCCTGTCACCAGGCCATTGTGCATGTCTGACACCAGCGTGTCGCCTTCAATAAAACTCTTGTTCAGCTTTTCCTTCATTATTTCGATTTCCTTGTCCGCGCTGCCTGATGTGGAAAGTTCCGCCTGCAGCGCACTGATTTGTGTTTCAAACAGCCTTGCCTGCGAGTTCAGCGAACTCTCTGCCCTGTTCAGATCCACCTTTAAGTTTGCAACTTCTGTGTATAAGGAATTGTACTCTTCAAACGGCACCGCGCCATTGATGAAAAGACTGAACACGTTGTCAAGCCGCTCCTGCGCCAAGGCATAGGTGTTCTTAAGCGCCGCAATTTCCCCTCTAAGCCTTGCCAGCGCATAGTCCCGCTCGCTTGAAGCAGACCGGATGCCTTGTTCGAGGTTGCTCACGTAATTCTGCTTCTTTGCCTCGCTGGTGGAAATCTGATTGTGGTACTCTGTCAAATCAAGCTTTAGGATCGCCTCCCCGTATTCAACTTTTTGGTTCTCAGCAACAAAAATGTCTGTGACAGCGGCAGAAAAATCAATTGCGTAGTCCGTTGTTTTTCGTACTTCTATGGTCCCGTACACATCAAGGTACTCATCCACCCACATGTTGCCCCCGGTTTGCAAATCGCTTTCTGATGCGGCCGGTGCGCCGCATGCGGCTGCCAGCACGGCCGCCGCCAAAACCAAAAGAAGCATTGCTTTTTTATACATACTCACTCACCCTTCCATCAATAACATTAATAATCCTATTCCCGCATTGAGCAGCATCCTTTGAATGCGTAACCTGCACAATGGTTTTTTTCTTTGCTGCGTTGATAGCAGCCAGCAGCGCCATTATTTCAGCCCCCGTTTTGGTGTCCAAGTTGCCTGTCGGCTCGTCTGCCAATATGATGTCGGGGCTGTTCATTAAAGCCCGTGCAATAGCAACCCTCTGCTGCTGCCCCCCGGACAGTTCCCTTGGCGTGTGCCTTCTCCTGTTGTAAATATCCACGTCGTTCATGACTTCCTCAAGGGTTTGCTGGTATCTTCTAGAATTTTTCCCGTCCAGCATAACCGGCAGCAATATGTTTTCCTCCACTGTCAGGTTTGGTATCAGATTGTAAAACTGAAACACAAACCCAATGTCCCGTCTCCTTAAGATGCTGCCTTCCTTGTCCGTCATAGCAGACAACTCTTTCCCGTTGACTAAGATTTGACCGCTTGTCGGTTTGTCAAGGCCTCCCATAAGGTACAGCAGCGTGGACTTGCCGGACCCTGACGGCCCCATGATTGACACGAACTCTCCGCTCCTAACGTTAAAGCTGACGTCTTTTAGGATTTCAAGGAGCTCTTTTCCAAGCGTGTAGTTTTTATTCACATTGGCAACCTGAAAGGCAAAATTGTTTACCAGCACAGCCGTCTTCCTATCTGCGCAACAACGCGCTGCCACTCATTAACGACAAAGAAGTGGTCCCCATCAAAACTTTCGACGGTAAAATCGTCAAAAGCATATTTCCTCCATTTTAAGACGTCCGCATACCCTATGCTGTCTTTTTCCCCGAAAAAAACAGTGACCGGGCAACGCATTCCTGTGTTGTCGTCAGTAAAGCAGTATTTTTCATAAATATGAAAATCCGCACGGATTGCTATTAGGAAATATTCGGCGAAGTCTTTGCTGTCCAGTATTTCATCTGGTATCCCGCCAAATTTTCTGACTTCGCGCACAAAATCCTGATCCGTCAAGTGGGATATTTTTTCCCCGTTCTCCTTTTGATCCGGGGCGGGCGCCGCCGACAAAAAAACATGCTGCGGAAGAGCCAAGCCCTCCTTTGCGATTTTCCGGTACAGATCGTAAGCTGCCAGTGCACCCAAGCTGTGCCCGAATATGGCGTACTTGTCGTTTTCCTGCAAATTGCCTTTTAAAAGCTTGAACACGTCTTCGACCAAGTCTTCAAAGCTTTCGCAAAATGGCAGGTTCCCCCGTATGCCCCTGCCTGCGTATTCCAGTGGGACGACGTCTACCCCTTCGATTTTCCACTTGAAATAAATCGTTGCTGACCCGCCGGCGTACGGCAGGCAAAATAACTTGGTTTTACCCATTGCCCCTTCTCCTTATTCGTATTTCAGCGCGTCAATGATGCTGAACTTCGACGTTTTTATCGACGGCGCGATGCTCGCGGCAAGCATGACAGCCGTGCCAAGAACTACATATATCCAATACGTGGCAAAATCGTATTTTATCGATACGACAAATCCCGTAGCCTCCAAAACATAAGGCACTATCCCTATCAGAAACGTGCCGCCGGCGACCCCGGCGCACCCTCCTATCAATCCGGAGACAATTGATTCCAGCATGACCATGTTTGCCAGTTGCCTTTTGTTCATGCCAACCGAGCGGTACATTGCAAAGCTTCGCCGTCTTTCAAGAAAACTGACTATCAGGTTGTTGATCATCCCGATCAGGCTAATTGCCAAAATCAATATTGAAAACAAAGTCAGAACGACGAACAGCTGCTTGTTTGCCTGAATCGTGTCTTCCCGCATTTTCGCCATGTCGCTTACAACAGGGTTTTGGACGGAATACTTTTCTTCAATGGATTTCTGCACAGCCAAGGAGTCCCCGGTTGTTTTTATGTTCACCGCCGTATAATAATCCAGTTTCATGTCCGTTTTCAGGTTTTTTTCTGAAATCAAAGCCATTCCTCCCAGCTGTTCGATCGAATCGAAGAATCCAATGATTTCATAAGCCTGCGCACCCCTCTCTGTTTTCAGCACAAGCTCGTCCCCAATGGAAAACCCCGAAGTTCTCGCCAAAAAGTCCGTAACGACGATGGTCCTTCCTTCGTTGAGCCTGTCCAAATAGTCAACAGGCTCGCCCTTCAAAAAGAATTCATAGTAGTTGTCAAACCGGGCTGTGTCGACGCCCCTGACCAAAGGGATGCTGGTGCCGCTGTTCAGGATCTCAACATTGTAGCAGTCGTAGACGCCATAGGCGCTTTCAACGCCGGAAGTGCCTTTCAGCAGCCTCTCGAAACTCCGGCCGGTCTTGTCAACAGTCACTTGAGCGTCAAATTTCATGTCCCTGAACAAGTTGGTGGCCGCCTCGACCACAAGCCCGCCTGTCGAATTCATGAGCAAAAGCACCGAAATGCTGATCGCGAGCAAACAGATATTCGTATTGGCGCTCTTGTTGCCTCTCAGGTTTTTCGCGGAAATCTTGCATATGTTGCTCAGGTTGGGAATGCGGGACAGCCCGTGGGACGTTAAGCCCACAAGCAGCGGAATGAAGATAATCATGGCAAACACAACAAGAAAAATACACAGCATGTCGACCAGAAGAGCGATGCCAAAGGGCGCGGCGCCGGGCAGGAAGAGAGCTAGGCCAAGCATAGCCGCGCCAAACACATACTTTATTTTCCTTTGTTCCTTTTCATGTTGGAATTGATTGAGCACGATGTCCTTGATCGGTATTTTATGCACCTTGCGAATCGGCACGGCAGCGCTCAGCACCGAGGTCAAAACCGCGACCAAAAACGCTGCCAGCAGTTGCCATCCTGCAAAGGTCACTGTTACGGTTAGGGTTTCCATGCCCGGGGGTTTGGCCATCAACGCGAGCAAATGCAATATTCCGATGCCGGAAAAGAGCCCAAGGGCACCCCCTGCAAGGCCGTAGAGCAGGCTTTCAAGGTACAGCACCAGGCTTACCATTCTGTTGGTTGCCCCCAAGCTGCGCAGTGTGCCGATGGCAGGCATGCGCTCAATAACGATTATTTTAAATGCGGTGTATATTATAAAGACAGACATAAACAGGACAGCGGTCACCACCAAAGAAAAAGCCATTTGAATCCTGCCGGAGTATTCCTTTATTTCCTCGTCGGTTATCGTTTCTTCAACGCTGTACCTGCTGTAAAGTTGACGCAATTGATCCAGCACTGCCGGTTTTTCAGCAGCATCAGCGGTTTTAATGTACAAAACGTTCGAATTTCTCTGAATGCCTGAAAGCGCGCCCAAGGATTGCTTCGGCATAACCACCATGTGCTCGTCACCGAATTCGACAAAATACCCGAATGGCCGGGCTATCCCGGCTACGCTGAACTTTTGCTTCTTCCCGTCTATTTCAATCGGCACCGCGTCGCCAACCCCGCAATTCAGCAGTTCAGCTGTTTTGCTGCTTATGATTATTTTGTTTCCCTTAAAACTGCCCATGTTCTTCGATTCCAGAAGCTCATAGGGGTTCATGAGGCGTAGGTCCATTAAATCTATTCCCAGCAGCTGCAGTTTCGTGGTCCTGTTCTTTTCCTTGTGGAACCCCGTTTTCTGCACCGCGTCGATGACGTACTCCACTTCGCCGCTGAGTTTTGAAGCAGGCCGCTCGCTGACAAACGGCGAGGGCGAGTCGCGTTTCGGGGACACCATAATTTCCGCCGACCCGTAGTACTTCCGCATCTGTTCAACGTACATCCTGCCCAAAGTGTCGGAAATCGTCAGGGAACTGAAAACAAGCGCTGTTGAAAGCAGGATTGTTAGCATCAGTATGACTGACCTGAATTTCTTTTCACGTATGTTGTTCAATAAATACTTTAATATTATTCTCATTTTATTTTCATAAAACCTTTATCCGTTTTGAAAACGACATAAAAACGCAAACCAATATCAGAACAGCGTCGGTTGCCAGCAACACAATGTGCATAGGCAAAAAATCCGTCAGGTAACCGCCGATCAGGTATCCGAGGGGCATGGCGCCGGTGCCGAAGGCGACAAGCAGGGCAGTCACCCTGCCCCGGTAGTCGTCAATGACATTGGACTGAAAAATTATAGTTGACGAAACGCTGACTATTCCAAAAAACAGCCCGGTTACAAGTCCATTGGCGATGTAAAACACCACGCTGGCGTTGAGGCTGAAATTCACAGCCGGCAGCACCGGCACCATGAACCCCAATATGGAGAAGGCAAACAGGAACAACCCGCGCATCATTACCGGGCTTTTCCGGTCTCCCATTTTTATGAGTGAAACTATCAGGGACCCAAGGACGACTCCGGCGCCGAAGGCAACCCTGGTAAAGGACAGTTGCTCGGCAGTGGCATTTAATATGATGTTGAAAATGTACGGCATGTACACATATATCATTGGGGCAAGGAAAAAATTGAGCACAACGAAAAACATGAACATCGCAAGCAGGCTTTTTTGCTCGAGCAGGTAATTGAATCCCTCCTTTATCTCGTTGAAAACCCCGGAGCCTGCGGTTGCCTGCCGATTGACCCGGATGAACAGCTCCGCAGCAGACGCTATGAAAAACGCTGTGCAGCATACGATCAAAGCGGGGATCACCCCAATGGCGGAATAAAGGACTGCGCCGATGATGGCGCCGGCAATCTGCGAGGCGTTGTTAACCATCGTGTCTATTGAATACGCCTGCTGAAAAAGGCTTTCGTCGACAATGTTGGGGATAAGCGAGGTGCAAGCCGGGTTGTCAAAAGCCTTGCAAAAACCTATGAACAAAGTGCAAAGCAGGATGACGCCCAGGCTCATGGTCCCGAACACTTCTACCAGGATCATCGCAAGCAGTATCAGCCCCCGGAACAAATCCGCAGCCGACAGTATGTTTTTTCTGTTAAACCTGTCCAGCACAACCCCTGCGAAGGCTGCCAGCACAATGCCCGGAGCCATTTCCAGCATCATGAGCAAGCCGGTGTTTGCGGCTGACCCTGTTGTGTCCAGTATGTACCACACGAGCACGAACAAAAAAACCGCGTCCCCTACACAAGAAACAATCCTCCCGAAAAAAAACAAATCATAATTCTTGTTGGCAAATATACCCATTTTTTTACCCCTCTCAATCTTATCCTGTAACTACCTTGTAGTCTTCAGCGTTGGCAAGGCTGTCAAACCCAAACAGCTTTTTCTTCAAAGAGATATGTGATATAAGCGTGTCCGGGTTGTCAACCACCGATTGCGTTATTTGAACAAGGTTCCCAGCCATGTTCTTCACAGTTTTCTTCTTGAACAAATCCTTTCGGTACCTGATCATGTAGATCAGGCGGCCCTCGATTTCAGCAACAAAAAAATTCAGATCGTAGCGCCCGTACTCCCTTTCAAATATTGTTGCGTCAAATCCGTCAGTTTTGTCAAAATCGCCATGAACATTGTGGAGAATAAACGTAACGTTGATCAACGCGTCCCTTTTTGATTCGTCTGCGCCTGGTTTTGCGAAGTCGACGATTTTTTTCAGCGGGTAGTCGCTGTTGTTGAACAAATCCAGTATTTCCAGCCGCATCTCTTCAAGAAATTCAGAAAACTTTTTATTTCCGCCCACATGGCCGACAACAGGCAGTATTTTAGTGAAATTCCCGAAAACGTTGTCAAAAACACTGTGGGGCCTTTCCAAGATCGACGCCCCGATGACAATGTCCTCCTGTTTGCAGTACAGCGCCAAAAAAACGTTGAATACCGCCACCAGCACCATGTACAAGGTTGCGTTGCAGTCCGCCGCAAGCGCTTTCAGTTTTTTAGTCAAGTCCTTGCCCAAGGGATAGTATATAGTGTCGAGCCTGAAGGTTTGGAAGCCTGGCCATTCATAGTCCGTGGGAAGGTTTACCTCGGGCACGGCTCTTTTGAATTTGGACATCCAATACAATTTCTGCCTCTTAAGCTCAGGTGTCGCCAAATACGCATCGTGCCAGTAGCAGTAATCCTTGTAGCAAACCTCAAGGTTCGCCAAAGCCCTGCCCATGTAAATGTCTACAAAGTCTTTCATCAAGGTGTTTAGCGAAAGGGCATCCGCTATTATGTAATGAGTATCAATGACTATGTAGCTTTCCGAGCTTTTTGTTTGAAAAACGACGGCTCTGATCAGCGGGGGTTTTGTCAAGTCAAAAGGCTTGTCGAATTCCTTTATCTCATTAACAAGGTTTTTCTTGCTGATAACCTTGCTGTGGACTTGGAACGCATCCGCTGTCTCGCGTGTTCCGTTTATTTTTTGCACAAACCTGCCGTCGATCTGATGCATCGATGAACGGAGCAGCTCATGCCTGTTCATCAGCACGACAAGGGCCCCCCGGACTTTTGTCAAGCTTACCTCGTTGTTTGTGGTTATGATGCACGGTATGTTGTACGCCGTATGGGGAAGTTCCTTTGAAACATGGCTGATTATTTCGCATTGAACAGGTGAAAGCGGGTAGTGCTCCAGTTCCGGAGCCTTTCTGATGCTGTCGAAAAAATTCCCCTCGCCAAAATCGGCAGGAGAGCCGCTCAGCCAAACAGAAAGCCCCTCAATGGTCGGATTGCTTAAAATGTCGCTGAATGCCGGCGCTGTCCCAAACAATTCCTCGATCTGCTTGATAATCCTCATGGCATAGATGGAATCACCGCCCAATTCAAAGAAATTGTCAGTGACGTTCAACTCTGAGTACCCAAAAACTCCGCCCCATATCATAGCCACTTTTTCTTCGGTCTCCGAGTAAACGCCTGTCAGCCTGCCGTTCAGTTTGACCGGCGGAAGCAGTGCGATGGCATCTTTGCCCTCCGGCAGCATTTCCTTTGGCTTGACCCAGCACCGGTTGCGCAAAAAATGATAGGGCGGCAAGCTAAGCTTGGTAAATGGTTTTTCATACAGCAGCCCCCACTCTATGTCGGCGCCCTCTTCGTACAAATCCGCCAAACTGTCCGGCGTTTCAAGGTCAAGCTGCCTTTTGCCGCTTGATGAGGGCGGTGGGCCGTCCGTGTCGCGGTACAGCGCCTCGCTTAATTTCAGCACCAGTTCGCGGGCATTCCCGGCAGCTGTGCCGAACCTGTGGCTAAAATGGTTTCTCCCCACGTTCACGGTGTAGCACACGGCGTCAAAATCGACCTCATGCCCCTGTAAGAATTCAAGGTATGCGGACATCATGCATTTCAGGGAGACACTGTCTTTGGCCGACAGCGTGAAAACCCTTCTCTGGTTTCCTGCGCTGCCAAAAGCCGCAGGCTCCGGCTCTGGGGCCTCCTCCAAGATGACGTGGCAGTTGGTTCCGCTGAGGCCAAATGCGCTTACTCCGCATCTTCGGGGATGGTCTTTCCGGGTCCACTCCCTGACTTGATCGTTCACGTACACCGGCGAATCCTCAAACATGATGTTCATATTGGGCCATTGAAAATGCAGGGTAGGGGGCAAGGTTTTGTGTTTGAGCGCCATTACCGCCTTGATCAGCCCTGCCATGCCGGATATGTTGTCCAGGTGCCCTATGTTGCTCTTAGTTGAAGCAATTGCGCAAAACTGCTTTTTGTCGGTGAATCCCTCAAATGCACGGGATATCCCCTCGATTTCGATGGGATCCCCCAGTATGGTGCCCGTACCGTGAGTTTCAATGTATTCGACGGTTTCAGGGTTGATCTGCGCACACTCCCACGCCTTTTTGATTACGTTTGCCTGCGCTATTGAATTTGGTGCAGTTATGCCCACGGACTTGCCGTCCTGGTTGATTGCCGTGCCTTTGACGACTGCGTGGATATGGTCGTTGTCTTTCAGGGCTTTCTGCAAAGGCTTAAGCAAAATCGAAACAACGCCTTCGCCAAAACCCGTGCCGTCAGCATTGTTGTCAAACGCCCTCGCCCTTCCGTCGGACGACTCGATGCCCAGCTTGTCACGCATCTTTATTGGCAGCAAGCTAAAACGGACGCCCCCTGCCAGCGCCATGTCGCAGTCGCCGGTGTTTATCGCTTGGCAAGCCAGGTGAACCGCTGACAAAGCCGAGGAGCATGCCGTGTCAACGATCATGCTTGGCCCTTTTATGTTCAAATGGTAGGAAATCCTGCTGGCAATGATTGAAGAAATGTTCCCTGCAAGGGAGAGTGCGGCAAGGGAGGGGTCAATGCTGAATATGTAGCGCTTGTAGTCAAACAATTCGTTGAACGCAAAGCCAAGGTAGACCCCGGTTGATATCCCGGATATTTTTTCTTCGGTATAGCCCGCCTCTTCAATGGTTTCCCATGCGCTCTGCAAGAACAGCCTTTGGTTTGGATCCATTAGAGCTGCCTCTTCCGGCGAGATTTTAAAGAACTTGCAGTCAAACTCGTCAATTCTGTCTAGGTAGCCGCCTTGCATGTACTCCTGCCCGTCCTGCCCGCCATCGGCCCCATCGGGGAATACGCTGCGCCAGTACGCGTCGGCGTCGGCTTTTCTGGCATCAGGCAATTCCCTGATCAAGTCGCGCATTAAAACTATGTTCTCCCAAAATTCCTCAACGTTGTTTGAAGAAGGCAGCCTCGCCGACATGCCTATTATGGCAATGTCGCCAAGGCAGCCGCGTACCTCACTGGCCTCGCCCGGTTCGCCTTGCTGCTGCGCATTCGGGTTTTTGGTATTGCCGTCAATGTATTCAGCCAGCTCGGAAATAGTGGGGTACGAAAACAGGTCGGTGATTTTTACTGTATCCGGCCCCAACACCTGAACAAGCTTGTTGAACGCTTGCACTAAAATTATCGAATTGCCGCCAACGTCAAAAAAATTGTCGCTCACGCCAATGTCGTTTCTCCCCAAAACCTCCCTCCAAATGTTCATCAGCAAAACTTCGCTTTCGCTTTCGGGCTTGACAAAACCCGCCGGCCGGGAGGCCTGTGCAGGAACCGGCAGCCGCTTCCTGTCAATTTTGCCATTTCCCGACAATGGCATCTCGTCAAGCTTGACAAAATACGCCGGCACCATGTAATCAGGCAGCGACAGCAGCAGGTGGTTCTTTAAATCCCTCGGCTCGATTGTTTTGTCAGCTACATAGAAACAAAACAGGCAGTCGTTCCCCTTCACCTCACGGCTGATCACAACAGCCTCCTTGATGCCGCCGTACTCAGACACCCTTGACTGAACCTCGCCAAGCTCGATCCGGTTGCCCCTGATCTTTACCTGAAAGTCGTTCCTGCCTAGGTAAGCGATGTTGCCGTCCGGAAGCCATTTGGCTAAATCGCCTGTTTTGTACATTCTTTTCCCCACTTCGCATACGCCGTCCACATACTTTTCTCTGGTGAGCTCCTCACGGTTCAGGTACCCCCGTCCAAGGCAAACGCCGGAAATGAACAGTTCTCCGGGGACGCCCGCCGGGAGCAGGTGGTTCTCCTTGTCCACGATGAAAAGCTGTGTGTTGTCTATCGGCTTGCCGATAGGTATTTGATCGGGGCACCCGTTTTCGAAGCAGTCAAAATAGGACACGTCGACTGTTGCCTCAGTTGGGCCGTACAGGTTGTGCAGCTTAATGCCCATTGGAACGTAGAGCATCTCATAAAACTTCCTGGCAGTGTCGACGCTCAGCGCCTCCCCGCTTGAAAAAACCTGCGTGAGGGATTCAAGCTTGTGTGCGCTCTTTGTCGCTTCCACGTAATCAAGGAAAACGTTCAGCATCGAAGGGACAAAATGCAAAGTGGTGACGCTGTTTTCACAGATCGCCTCAATGACTTCCTCGGGGTTTTTCTCGGCTTCGGGTGCCAAGATGCAGAGCTGCGCCCCGGTAAACGCCCACCAGAACAGTTCCCAGACAGAAACGTCAAAGGTGTACGGGGTTTTTTGCAGTATCGCGTCGCCATGGGAAATCCCGTACTTTTTCTGCATCCAGCTGATGCGGTTGACAACCGAATGGTGTTCGATCATAACGCCCTTTGGATTGCCCGTGGAACCCGACGTATATATTACGTAAGCCAGATCGGTCGGCGAAGCAATAGCGGGAAGGTTGGTCTTGTTTCCGTCCAAAGACGCAGCATCCTCAAGGGAAACAGTCTTCGGCGCATGGGTAAAGCGGTCTTTGAACTTGTTTTGGGACAGGACCACTTCCGCGCCGCTGTCCCCTATTATATAGTCAATGCGCCCTTGGGGGTTTTTATGGTCAACGGGCAGATAAGCGCCTCCGGCTTTCAAAATCCCGAGAATCCCCGCAATCATCAAAACCGAACGTTCGACTATTATCACCACGATTGTGTTTGGCCCGACTCCAGCTTCAATTAAAGCGTGAGCTATTGCATTCGCCATTTCGTTTAGCTGGCAGTACGAAGTCCGCTGGTTGCTTATGCTAAGCGCCGTGAAGTCGGGTGTCAGCGATGCCTGACGCTCAAAAACCCGGCTTAGAGTCAGGCTTTTGTCGTAATATGCTTCAGTATCGTTAAACGAATAGAGTATATCATCGAGTTCTCCCGGCATGGACAGGCAAATCCCGTCCAGTTTTGCCAAAGGCTCGTCAAGGAGGGTTTCAAGCAAATGCATGTAGCGCCGCCCAAACAGCTTCACTGAATCCTCTGCAAACAGATTTGTACTGTATTCGACATTGAAAAACATGGAACTGCCGGTTCGCTGCATTTCCATGGAAATGTCAAATTTGGAGGCTCTGTTCCTGATGCCCCATGCTTTCGATTCCATGCCGGCAAACAAAACGGGCTTGTTGTCTGTTGCCCCCATTGTGAACATAGTGTCAAACAACGGGTTCCTGCTCAGGTCGCGGACTGGGTTCACGTCATTCAGCAGCAGCTCAAAAGGATAGTCCTGGTTTTCGAGCAAAAGCTTCATGTTGCTGTCAACGCGGTTAACAACTTCGGAAAAAGACATGGCCGCATCCATCCTAAACAGAAAAGGCACAGTGTTCACAAACATGCCGACGATCTTCCGAAGTTCGGGAAAGGGCCTTCCCAGAACCGGCACACCGATTACAATTTCCTGCTGCCCTGTGTATTTCCACAGCAGCAATCCGTAAGCCGCAAGCAGGACCACTGTTGCAGTTTTTGCGTTTTGGCTTGAAAAACCTGTGATTTTTTTGTACAGCCTGTCCTCTATCTCAAACTCTATTCGATCACCGTCAAATTTTTGAAGAGGGGGCCGAACAAAATCAGTGCTCATGTTCAGTACCGGGGCATCCCCCGAAATGGTGCTTTTCCAGTACGCTTTTTGCCTGTTGTAGTAATCCGTCTTGATCATTTCTTCCTGCCAGACGGAATAGTCCGTGTATTGGATGCCGCCGCGCTCCGGCAGGGCCCCGCTGTACAGCTTTGACAAATCGGACACCAGCAGGTTCATCGACTCCCCGTCCGTGATGATATGATGGCAGTCGATCAGCAAAACATGGCTGTCCGCTGCTGTTGACACAAGGCATGCCCGAAACAGCGGGGCCTTGCTCAGGTCGAAGGGCTTGACAAAACCATCGACGACCGAAGCCATGTCGTCAAGGCTGGCATACAGTTGAATGATGTCTGGCATGCAGCCCCTGTTGATTTTTTGCACTATGTTTCCGTCGGCAAAATGGAATTCCGTACGCAGGGAATCGTGCAAATCCATCAGCTTAAGCAGCGCTTGCCGCAAAACGCCCAGATCAGCCTTCCCTTTCAGCTCCAGCGCAAAAGGCAAATTGTACGCCGTTGTCCTGTCAATCTTGTCGAGCAGGTACAGCCGTTTCTGGGCAGACGACACAGGGTAGGACTCCCGGGGTTCTGCCTGGCGCACACGGCTTTTTTTCGAGCCCTCTTTCTTCGACGCAACAACCTTGGAAATCCCTGAAATAGTCGGCAGCCTTAAAAACTCGGCTAGGTCGATTTCGCAGCCAAGCCGGCTTTCAACCATTGCTGCCGCACGGATGGCAGTTATCGAATCCCCGCCCATTTCGTAAAAATGCTTTGTGACGTCAAACGTAGAATACCCCAAGGCCTCCCGCCATATCTTTGCAACCTCGATTTCGGTATCCGTATAGCAGCCGCTTTGCTTTCCAGTCAACACCACTTCGTCATCGTCAAGGCCGCTGTCGGTAGCCCAGCACCGCGCACCTCTGAAACTATAGGTAGGAAGGCTGATCCGCTGCACAGAATTCACGGGAAAAAGCTGCTCCCATTCGATGTCGTGCCCCTGTGCATAGAGCTGCGATATCGCATCAAGGCAATCTGCGCTGTTCGTCTTCTGATACAGGTCAATTAAATCAGCCGTTTTGCCGCTGATCCCGTTACCCTGTTTTGTAGCATTTAAATTAAGGTAAACGCCCTCTGCCGGTTTTTCGTCGATGCTGTCCAGATTTGCAAGCATGCCCAGCCGCAGCACCAGCTCGTCGACGCTCGACACGACCAGGCACAGCCTGCAGCTAAAATGCTCCCTGCCTGCCGATGCCGTAAAACAAACGTCGCCAATCCTTAAGTGGCGGTTGTCCCCAAGGAACTTAACGTATTCCTTTACCGACGCCGCCAGCGAACCCCTGTCCTTTGCCGACAAGGTAAAAACATGGCAGTCAGGCTTAGGCGAAATTTCTCTTGCAGGTTTCGGCGGTTCTTCTAAGACAACATGGCAATTTGTCCCGGAAAGCCCAAAGGCGCTTACCCCGCAGCGCTTAATGCCGCATGTCTTCCATTCCCTCAACTTGTCGTTGACGTATACCGGCGAATCCTCGAAATCTATTTTCTGATTTGGGTGCTTAAAGTTGATGCTTGGCGGCAGCTCCTCGTTTTTCATAGCCAGTATGGTTTTTATCAGGCCCGCTATTCCTGACGCGTTGTCCAAATGCCCGATGTTCGTCTTAAGCGAACTGATTGCGCAAAACTGCCTTCTGTCAGTGAAGTTTCTGAACGCCCCCGTTATTCCGTCTATTTCGATGGGGTCCCCGAGGCTTGTCCCCGTCCCGTGAGCCTCAATGTATGAAATTGTCCTGGGGTCGATGCCGGCGCCTTGCCAAGCATCAAGAATAACCCTCTCCTGCGCTTCGGCGTTTGGCGCGGTTATGCCGATAGAGTGGCCGTCCTGGTTGACGGCGCTCCCCTTGATGACAGCATAGATGTTGTCGCAGTCAATGACAGCCTTATTCAAAGGTTTTATCAAAATCGCGCCGGCGCCCTCGCCCCTCCCTGTGCCGTCGGCGGAAGAATCAAAGGTTTTGGCACGGCCGTCCGCAGATTCAATCCCAAGCCGCTGCTTTCGTTTTACCGGCATCCCGCAGATTTTCACCCCTCCGACAATGGCCTGCTCGCAATCCCCGTTCCGTATGCCAAGGCACGCCATGTGAACAGCGACCAAGGATGAGGAGCACGCCGTGTCCACCACTAAGGCAGGCCCCTTCAGATCCAGGAAATAAGCTATCCTGCTGGCAAGTATCGATGAAATGTTGCCGGTCAAGGCTGCAGTCAGCGCATCAGGGTCGTTGAGGGCGATCAGCCTCGAATAGTCAAAATGTTCGTAAGTAATGGAATCCGAGCTATGCCCTACGTAAATGCCGGTTTTTGTTTTGGAAAGCCTGCTGCCCACATACCCGGAATCCTCTAGGCACGACCATATTACCTGCATCAAAATCCGTTGGTTTGGGTTCATCAGGCTCGCTTCCCTCGGCGACAAGCCAAAAAAATCATAGTCAAAATCGCATATCTGCCCCAAATATCCCCCAATGTCGAATTCGGCAGATTCTTCGCCGCTATTGGCCAAACGCAGGTACTGCCTCAAGTCTTTGGTTCTCCCTTCAGGCAACTCCCCGATGCAGTCCCGGCCGCTTCTTATGTTCGCCCAAAACTCGCTGGCGTTTTCTGCCTTTGGGAACCTGCCGCTCAAACCGATTACCGCAATGTCGTTTTCGGGAGCCTCCACTATGCCAACGTCAATTTCTTCAATTAGAGCGTCAAAATCTAGCAGCATAGCCGGATACCCGTCTCCGCATACAACTGCGCATGCCGGTCTTGCCGTTCTTTTAATGGGGTCTTTTTTTCCTCAAACATCATATCGAGCATTTTGCTTGCTAAAATCACGCTGTCCATCGTGGCTTTGTCTGGGGATTTTTCCATTTCGACCACAATGTCTTTGATTTTCCTGTAAGGCAATACCACGTTTTCATTGTAAGTGCTGGTATCGCTGTTCAAATTCGGCGTGCTTACAGCTATTGCCATGCTGCGGGTCAAATATTGGAAATACTGGGCAGCGTCGACGTCAACCTTGCTTGGTTTTTCAATTTCAGGCAGGTCTTCGTCATAGGACAGGAACGCGATGCCGTCGCAGATCTTCCGGTTAAGCCTTTTCAAGACTGATCCGGGGCCGAGTTCTATTATTTTCCGGATGTTTTTGGCCCGGAAATACTCGATTGCCGATACCCACTTGACTGGGCAGACAATCTGCGAAGCAATTGTCGGCCGGATGCCGCCCTTTGTGTACAATTCCAGGGAAGCGCTTGACAAAACCGGGATATTGGGTGCCTTAAAATTGAAAGGCGCCAACTGTTCATGGAACTCAAGCGACGCGCTCTCCATGAGGGAACTGTGAAACGCCGACCGGACCGGAAGCCTGTAGCATTTGCAGCCCAACCCGTCAAGCAATTCCTCAACAGCGTTCAACGCTTCAGTGTTGCCCGACACTACCGTTTGTTCGCAGGAATTGTAATTTGCAATCTCCACCCTGCTCTCCCAAGACGACGCTTTTGCGCAGATTTCCCGTATGTTCTCTTTTGGCAAGCCAAAGATCGCAAGCATTCCGCCATTGCCAAAATCCTCCGCCTTTTGCATGACCCGGCCCCTGATCTGCACTGTCGCCAACGCATCCTCAAAGCTCATCGCTTCAGCGCAAGCCAGCGCAGTTATCTCACCCAAGCTGTGGCCGCACAAATAAAGGGGGGCAGCGCCGGCAACATCCATGTACCAGCGGTACTGAAGGTAACTGACGATGAAAATCGCCGGCTGTGCAACCTCTGTCCTGAGCAGTTCGTCGCCGCCGGAAAAGCATATCCGCTTAATGTCGCAGTTCAGTATTTCCGACGAAATGTCGAAAATCATTTTTGCATACTCGTATTTGTCGTATAATTCTTTCCCCATCCCAGAATACTGGGAGCCCTGGCCGGGAAACACAATAGCTAGGTTATCCATTAAAAACCCCTTTCTTTTGAATACCAGACAATAAACTTTCGGATCAGCTGCAAATACAGCTGATCGACAATTTTCATTTTGTGCTTGTCAAGAGTGCTGTTGCTCTCGCTTATTATTTCTATCTCTTCTTCCAGCCTGCTTATCGCGACCGTCATGTCGTAATACGCAGAAAAGCTGACGTGCCTGCCTTGCGTTTTTCTGTACTCGATTAAAATGGAAGTGCCGTTCCCCTCGGTTTTTTTGTTCAAAGCGCTTAGCTTTTCAAGTCCGAAGGAAGGCAGGCTGTCAATATTCGCTTCAATGTACTCAGCGCACCCTAAAATGTCCTCGTCATTGCTAAAACAGCGCTCTATTGTTCTTATGCTGCTTCTGCCGTCCGAGTAGTGGATCAAGACGCTTTGCTGTTTTGACAAGACGGAAACAAGGCTCATGTACAGTGAAACCAGCAAATGCTCCACAGAAACGCTCTGCTGCAATGCGACCTTGTTCAAGCCTTGCACGGTCCCCTTGTCGATGCAAAAACTGAAAATGCTCGCCATGCTTCTGCTGTGGCTGTTGCTGTAGTACTCTGCCGGAAAGCTGATGGACGGCATAGTGACGGCTGCCCCGGCGCCGCCCTCGCCCTCAAGGAAAAAAGCCATCTGACGGATGGTCGGGTTGGCAAATATGTCCGTGATCTTGACCTTGTCCGGGTACAGCAGGTTGATCTGCGCATGCATCTGTATGAGCAAAATAGAATTCCCGCCAATGTCGAAGAAGTTGTCATCCAAACCAATTCCCTCAACCCCCAAGACAGACTTCCATATGCTGCCAATGCTGCTTTGAACCAAGCTCTCAGGGGGCTCCGCTGCGCTCAGCTGGCCAATCGCCGGCTCGGGCAACTTGCTTCTGTCAATTTTCCCGTTTGCGTTGATCGGGAATTTGTCCAAAACCGTATAGCTCAAAGGCACCATGTACTCCGGCAGCTGCGACAGCAGCGCAAGCTTCAGTTCGCCGACTGGGAAATCAGGGGCTGCGACCAAGTACGCATGCAGCTGCTTGTTGTTGTTCCCCTCCTTCAAGCAGACAAATACATCCCTGATTCTGGCGTCTTGGGCAATTTTAGAAGAAACCTCGTCCAATTCCACGCGAAAGCCCCGTATCTTCACTTGGTTGTCCACCCTGCCCAGAAACACAAGGTTCCCGCAAGAATCCCACTTCACCACGTCTCCGGTCTTGTACATCTTGGAATCGGGGCAAAACGGGTTGTCGATGAATTTTTCGTTCGTAAGGTCCGGCCTGTTGACGTACCCTGAAGACAAACCGGAGCCCGCCAAGCACAGCTCTCCGGGTACGCCGATGGGCAGCAGCCCGCTGTTTTTGTCCAGCACATAGGCTTTTGTGCCGGAAATCGGCTTGCCGATGGGAACGGTGTCCGCGTTTTCCGCAAGGGAATCGACAGGGTATACAGTAGAAAAAGTGGTGTTTTCAGTGGGGCCGTATGCGTGGACAATCCTGCCGGGGCCAAGAAACGCAAAAGCTTTTTTAACAAGGGAAACGTTTGCCGATTCCCCCCCAAATATAATTGTGCGCACGCCGGCCAGCGAATCAATTTTATAATCAGCCAAAACATTGAAAAGGGCAGTCGTCACAAAGAAAACAGTGATTCTTTTGTCAACAATAGTTTCCGCAAGCACGTCCACGTCCAAAATACTGTCCTTGCCAATCAAAACAAGCCTTGCCCCGTTTAGCAAAGCTCCGAAAATGTCAAAAACAGACCCGTCGAAGGCATAGCTTGACAGCTGGAGCAAAACATCTTGGCTGCTGATGCTGATATAGTTGGTGTTGTGTACGACCCTTGCTATGTTTTCGCTTGTAATTACCGTCCCCTTTGGGTTGCCCGTTGAACCGGAGGTGTACATCATGTAAACCCCGTCCTTGCCGCTGCATCCGGGACGGCCTGCCAAACTCGGCGCCGGCCTAATTTTCGCCAAGTCCTCAAAGGAAACCATCGTCTCAACATCGATTCCTTCAACATCTTTGACAAAGCTGGTCCTGTCGTGAAATATCAAACAGCTCGCTTCGCTGTCGTTTGCAATGAACCTGATTCTTTCAGCAGGGTACCCCGGCTCTATGGGAACATAGACAGCCCCTGCTTTCAGAGCGGCAAACATGCAAATTACCATGTCAATGGACCTTTCAAAGAACAACGCTACGCGGTTTCCGGGGCGCACGCCCATCTGAATCAGGGAATTGGCAAATCCGTTCACCTTTTCGTTAAACTGGCCGTATGTCAGCAATTCGTCCCCAAATTCCAGAGCAACCCGATCCCTGCATGATTTTGCAACAGTTTCAAAAACATCTGCAATAGGCAGGCTTGAGTAATTTTCGCCGGGAGCGTTAAAATCCGAAAGCAATGCCGTTTTTTCGCTCTCAGAGAGGATGTCCAGGCCTCCAATGGTTTTGCCTTGACCGCTGCTCACCTCCGTCAAGATATTGATGTAATGGCCAACCATTCTCTCTATGGCCGCCTTTTCAAAAAGCTCAGTGCTGTATTCCAGCTTAAAGCTTATGTTGCCGCCTTTTTCCCGCGCCTCCAGGGTCAGGTCCACATTGGCTGTCGCCGTATCTATTTCATGGGCCTCGACAGTCGCGCCCTCAATCAAGATGTCCACGCTCTCCATGTTCTGAAGGACAAACATCACGTCGAACAACGGGTTTCTTCCGCCTTCCCTTCTGGCCCTGATGTTTTCAATGATTTCTTCAATGGGATAGCCCTGGAAATCAAACATCTTCCCAAGCTCTGCACACAGTTCGCTCACATACTCGCCGGCCTCTTTTGACTCGCGCAGGGCGCTTCTTACCGGCAATGAATTAACGAACATCCCGATGATGTTTTCCAGCTGCCTGTGGTTCCTGCCAGCAACCGCACAGCCGATAACAATGTCGTCCTGGCCAGAGTATTTGTGCAGCAGGATGAAAAAAGCTGCCAGCAGCACGCTGTACAAGGTGACTCCTGACTCCCTCACCATTTTTTTCAACTCAGCGGTCAATTCGCCGCCAATGTCAAATCTCAGGCATGCCCCTGCAAAGCTCCGGGGCTGCGGCCGTATAAAGTCTGTCGGCAGGTTCAGCACCGGTGCGCCGTCCGCGTATTTCTCGACCCAGTAGGATTTCATGCCCTCAAAAAGATTGCGAGCCTTCTGAGCCCTTT
Source organism: Clostridiales bacterium (assembly GCA_009782285.1). Classification (GTDB taxonomy): domain Bacteria; phylum Bacillota; class Clostridia; order Peptostreptococcales; family Anaerovoracaceae; genus WRJK01. Next base: position 7,021 of record WRJK01000031.1, on the reverse strand, counting down.
GCCACTCGCTGTAGTCCTTGTATTGAATTTCAAGGGGCGAAAGCAATTGGCCCGAGTAAAGCCTTGTAAAATCGCCGATTAGTATGTTCATTGAGGTTCCGTCGGATACGATGTGGTGCGTGTCAAACAACAGCGCCGTCCTGTTGCCGCTCAATTTGGCAATGCCAATTCTCATCAAAGGGGCGCGCTCAAGGTCAAAAGGCCTGACGAATTCTTTGGCTATGCTGTCCCAAGCCCAGCTGACCGCCTCGTAATGCTCGAATTCGAAATCAACTTTTTCATGGATTTTCATGCAGGGCTGCCCGTCGACCAAGTGGAAAGAGCTTCTTAGGTTCTCGTGCCTGTCAATGATTGCGGCAAACGCCTCATGCGCTTTGCCAAGATCAAAAAAGCCCTCAATTATGCAAACTTGGGGCAAATTATAATTTAACATTGTTTTTTCAAGCTGATACAGGACGTAAAGCCGCGACTGTGAAAACGAAAGCGGGTACCACCCCTTTTCTTCAACTTTGCCGATATGCTCAACCTCTTTTTTCCCAACTGAACTGATGTGCGCGGCCAACTCCGCCGCAGTCCTGTGATCGAAAAACGCGCTTGTTTTTATGTCCACTTGCAGCTTTTCGTTTATTTCATATGTGGCTCTGCCTGCCTTTAGAGAATCGCCCCCTTCTGTAAAAAAATCATCATGCGGCTCGATTAATTCGTTGTCTAACACCGCTTTAAAAACGTCTAACACGTGCAATAAAATAAAATCCCCTGTATTCACGCCCAGTCCCCCTCCACTGTTTTACTGCGTTACAAAATTTTAATTTCATGTTACAATATTTGAGGGGTATTGTCAACATCATTTTTTGAAAACTTTCAAAATGTTGGTGTCCAGCACTTGGAAGGGGGATTGCGGCATTTCCGCCAGTTTATGAGACATGAAGAAAAAATCGATGCGCTTGTCATAAAAAAGACGATGAAATTCTTGGCAATGGTTTGTCTTATTGCCACTCTACGATAGAGTGCTGACTGTTGCTACATTGCCGTATGTGACCGAAACCACGGTATCTGCCATAGCTGCTGCATATACGTCGATAAACCCGGTGCGACGAATCCGGCGTGTCAGCCGTATAGTACCACGGGCCAACGTTGTTCGCGCCCATTGACATGGCGCTCCCGTAATCCTTGCTCACGGTATTTACATGAAAAATCGGCGACCCCAGAGCTTTCCGCCTGCGCCGTTGTCGACCCTTGCCCTGCCGACGACTACATCTTTACAATTAAAGTCCACATGACAATTGACAAACTGCAAGATGGATAGTATTATTTCATAGTGTTGTTTTTTTCAACACATTACAAACATAATTTCATGAATAGGGAGATGATAAGAATGAAAAAAAGTATTGTATTGCTCACATTGGCGATCTTGTTGTTCGCATGTATGGCAACCAGCCTCACCGCACTGGCTGACGACGAAGATTACGTATGGTACAGCGACGATGGGGAAACATTGCTCAAATTCGCCCCAAATGCGCAAGTGGACGGTGTCCCAGTGACTGAGTATAAAGTCAGGGACGATTGCAAAAAGATCGCGGATAACGCGTTTCAGAACGCAACAAGATTGGTCACTGTTATTATGCCAGACAGCATGGAAACCATAGGGAGCAGTGCCTTTGCAGGATGCACGGCGCTGAAAAACATCGCTTTTGGTGGCACGGCCGTAATTGGCGTTTCAGCTTTCAACGGCTGCACTGCCTTGGAGGCTCAGGCAATAGGCCCAAAAGTAACGTCCATCGGCAACAACGCCTTTCAGAACTGCACAGCGCTGAAAGACCTGATAATAAGCGAGGGGGTTACCAACATCGGCGCAGGAGCCTTCTACAGCTGCACCGACCTCAAATACATAACATTCCCATCCAGCCTGAAAACGATTGCAGGCGGTTTTAACAATGGCGCATTTCAACGCTGTTCAAGTCTTGAGAAAGTGGTATTTGACGGCAGCCCAACGGACATTGGCCCATACACCTTCTCTGGCCTTGGCAATCTAACTGCGGTGGATTTTGGCGACAAGCTGAACTCGATAGGAGCATACGCTTTCTCCAGCTGTACTGCCCTACCAAACATCACCATCCCGGCCAGTGTAATAAGCATTGGAAACAACGCTTTCCAAAACTGTTACAACGGCAGCGCCATCCCCCCCCAAGGGCTTTCCCATGTAGTATTTGACGATTGCGAAGCAGATATAGGGGCAAGTGCCTTCCAAGGTTGCGCAAGGCTTTCCAGCGCTTACTTTGGCAACCGCCTGAAAACCATCGGCGACCAAGCTTTTTACGCTACCGGCCTAGTTGAGGCAAGGGTACCTTGCAGCGTGACCCGCATAGGCTCCTCTGCCCTTGCAAACAACTCCAAGCTGACAAGAGTCTATGTCTGCAACAGGCTGCCTAGCGCAAACATAGCCCAAAACGCCTTCAACGACTGCCAAAATTTCCTAGGCTTGCGCAGTTTAGGCCATGACAGCCATGTGACGATATCTGTAAGACATGAACCTACGCTAGACGGTATATTCACAGGCGGCGGAATTTATGAAAGAGGTTCTACAGTAAGGCTAGTTGCGGTGCCAAGCCCGGGTGAAAAGCTTTATGGCTGGTATGAAGATGACGAAAAAATCAGTGAAATCGAAGAATTCACTTTCGCTGCGGAAAAAGACAGAGCCTTTGAAGCATGGTTTAGTCCGGATCCACACAAAAGATACCGTTTGGACGTAGTGTCAAACCCCGCAGCAGGCGGTACTGTCGGCGGCAGTGGCAATTTCAGAGAAAATACTCTTGTCACCTTGACCGCGACACCATCCCCCGGCTACCGATTTGTAAAATGGACGTTTTCTGACAGCGACAGCTTAAGGGACTCCGACACTGGGGTCATAATGTTCAGGATGCCGGCATATGACATGACAGCCACCGCGCACTTTGAGATTGTAGATTCTAAGGAATATAAACTAACTGCAACGGCAAACCCCATAGAAGGCGGCGATGTCATAGGCAGTGGCAACTACCAAGAAGGCGCTCAGGTGCCTTTGCAAGCAACCCCGCGCGCAGGCTACCACTTTACAGGCTGGACATCGGCTAACAGCGGCGTATTCAGCAACCCAAACAGCACCGATACGTCATTTACCATGCCTGGAAATGATGTAACTGTCAGTGCCAGTTTTGTGCCAGACGTTATCGTTCCTTTCATTCCGGTAGAGAATATCCTCGGACCCAATGATGTCATCGGCATACCTTGGTTTATTGATGTTGGCCAACCACAATCACTGAGCGGTAGTGTAATGGTAATCCCGTTCGATGCCACCAACCAAACCATCACATGGTCTTTGCTTGACGCCGGAACAACCGGGGCTGTCATCGTTGGAGACACCATCAGAACCACAGCGGAAGGCCGGCTTGTCATCAGGGCCACCATTGCTGACGGAACCGCAATAGGCACCGACTATACACAGGATTTCTATTTATCATCCGTATATTCTGGCGGGTTTAAAATCATAGGCTCCCATGTCAAAGGCAGAGCCGGCAATACCGTAACCGTGACCGTCCGGTTGAACCAATGGTATGAGAACATTCAATGGGGCGAAGGAGATCCGGACTTGGTTCCTCCTATGCCTTGGGGGCTAGCTGGCCTACAGCTTGAACTCGGTTATGACGCAACCGCCCTTCGTCTTAAGAGCGTGTCAAGAGGGCCTGCGCTTGGCAGCCTTGCTTTTGTCGGCCCAAATGAAAAAACGATGCAAAACAACCCCTTTATGGTTTCTTGGGCCGGCGCATCAGACGATTCTAACACCGGAATCATTCTGAACTTGGAATTTGCCATCCTTGACAATGCGAAGGAAGGCGTGTACCCGATAACGATTTCAAATATACCAGCCAATACCGTAAACCAAAATGGACACCCTGTCAATGCCTACACCTATGATGGCAGCGTGTCTGTCGTCAACTTTCTTTACGGGGACGTGAACGGCGATGGAGAGGTAACGATATATGACGCCATACTCATCATGCAGTATGTAAATGGCTGGAGCACCGGGCCATTCGACATTCTTGCGGCTGACGTTGACGGCGACGGCGAAATCACGCTTTTCGATGCCATACTCATCATGCAATATATCAACGGCTGGTTTGAAAAATTCCCCGCTGAAGGCTGATGCCCATAATAGAGCAAGGAGTGAATACATACGATGAAAACAAAATTTCTATGTTTGGCCTTTTGCATAGTACTGCTAGCCAGCCCGCTGCCTACGGCATATGCTGCGCCTGCGGGCGAGCCAACTGTTTCGGTAAAAGTGCCTGCCGCCGCCGTCAAGCCGGGCGATGCCGTAACTGTGCAGGTAATACTTGACAACAACCCGGGGCTTGCGGGGATGCAGCTTGAAATTGGCTACGATGAAAGTATTCTTAGCTTGAACAGTCCGGGCAACTTGACGCAAGGGGCTGCGCTGGGTGACCTTGTCTTTGTCGGGCTAAATGCTGATACCTACCGCAAAAACCCGCTAAAAGTGTCTTGGGCAGGCGCTGCAAACGACTACTCAAACGGCACAATCTTAAACATGCAATTCAATGTTTTGTCCACGGCAAAAGCTGGGGCCTTTCCTGTATTTGTGTCATACGTGCCAGCAAACACTAGGGGGCAGGACGGAAAACTGATTGAACTAAGCACAGAAAATGGCAGCATCTCCGTAGAGCAGGCAAATGCCGCTTCTGGAAACCCTGGCGGCGGTGGCGGCGGTGGTGCTGCAGATAAGCCCGCTGGTATTGTTGACGCTTCCGCGCCTTTAGCGGCTCCCGAAAGCTTTGCCGCCTTCATAAAGGGCTTTGAAGACAATACCTTCCGCGGTAACGACCATATGACAAGGGAACAATTCATCACAATCCTATATCGCCTGAAAGTTCCGCAGCAGACGCAAGCGCCCACTGAAAGCGTGCCTTCATTTCCGGATGTTTCACCCGGAAGATGGTCATATGCCGCCATTGAGTGGGCCAAAAAGGCGATGCTTGTAGAAAGCAGCGCAGGCAGCAACTTCCGGCCGGCAGAAGCCCTGACCCGTGCCGAGATGGCCGTGATGTTAGTAAAGGCTGACGGCTTGTCTGCTATGGCAGAAAACAGCTTCAGCGACTTGTCTGGCCATCAAGATAAAGATAACATCCTTAGAGCTGTAAAAGCCGGCATCTTCACTGGTTATCCGGACGGCAGTTTTATGCCTGAGGGTAAAAGCACTAGGTCTGAAGCTGTAACAGCCCTAGTTCGTTACCTTTTGGCAAGGGAACCGAAAGATGACGAGTGGCAGGGCATCAACTTAATCTTCAGCGATGTGCAGCGCAGTTCTTGGGACTACAAATACATCGCGCTGGCAGTAAATGGCATGTAGTGTTATAGCCAACATGCAAAAAATGCAAACGGTCGCAATGGCCGTTTGCGTTTTGTGCGACAGGCAGTCGCACCATATATGCGGCGGAAGCCGCACATAGACTTACACGATAAAGACAACGAGAACGATACTGCGGTAAGACGGCTCAAGAGTCCGGAAGTGTAGGGAGTCTCGGAGGTGGAAGTCCTCCCCCATGAGCGTTGGCGCAAATTGGGAAGCCTAATCCAGGGCATTGTTGTGAGGCAGTGTCTGAAGGGGATGTGGAAACCGAGAGGCCCATAGGCGGATTGGCAGGCCGAAATACGCGTGAAGCGCAGCAGCGGCGGGGTAAGTTGATGACCGTGCGAAGAGTCGGGAAATCTAAATCGTTTATCGGAAAGAGCCAACCGGGTGAACGGAGCTTATCATGTGAAGGCGCTTGGCATGTCAATAAGGACGGTGCGATGACCCTGTGAGACCTCCGCATTACCGTAGCAATACGGGTATACGCATATAAGCGTAATGTGAAGTTGCGTATGCGTGCGGAGGAGTCAGACAATCTCATAGTATGGAAGTAGCCGTAAGACCAAACTTGCGGTGAACAGAAGGGGGTTGACCTTTGTAGACCGACTCAAGAACTATAGGTAATGCAAACGGTGACGAAGCTGCGGCTTAAACGAGCCGAACGAACCTGAGAGAGGAGAAGGATAAAGTGAATCAGGAATTAAAGCTTAAGTGGCACAGCATCTATGGGCAAATATTGTTTGACAGGAAGCTGATGGCGGCATGGAAACAGGTAGAAGCTAACAAGGGGAGCGGTGGCGTGGATTACGAGACCATCGAGACCTTTAAGGCAGATGAAGAAAACAAGATTATGGGAATCTTGAACGAGTTGAGGGACAAGACATACAAGCCAACGCCGGTGCGTCGGGAATATATACCCAAGAAGAACGGGAAACTAAGACCGTTGGGAATCCCGATAATCAAAGACCGAGTGGTACAGCAGAGCGTTGTCAATGTCCTAAGCCCGTTATGCGAGAAGGAAATATTTCACAAATGGTCGTGCGGGTACAGACCCAATCTGGGTGCGGAGCGAGTGTTGCAGATAATACTGTGGAACGTGGAGACCGGGAACAATCACATATACGATTGCGACATCAAAGGTTTCTTCGACAATATACCCCACAAGAAGTTGATGAGGGTACTCGCAAAGTACATAGCGGACGGCACGGTGCTGGATATGATATGGGCTTGGCTGAAAGCGGGATATATGGCGGAGGGGAAATATCACGAGACGAACTCCGGCACCCCGCAGGGCGGCGTGATATCGCCATTATTGGCGAACCTGTATCTGAACGAGCTGGACTGGGCGCTGGAAGCCGAAGGGATACGGTTTGTGAGGTACGCTGATGATTTTCTGCTATTCGCAAAAACAGCGGAGGACATAAGGCGGGCGGGCGAGATAGCGAAAAGCGTTATTGAGAGCCTAGGGCTGGAAGTGTCGATGGAGAAAACGAGGTTCGTGGACTTTAACGATGACGACTTCAAGTTTATAGGCTACGACTTCAAGCACTGGAGAAACAGGAAGAAGGACGACAGTTGCTACTTTATGGTAACGCCGACGGAAGATTCGTTCAAGGA
>WRJK01000030.1 GCA_009782285.1 Clostridiales bacterium | reverse complement strand
CGCTGATTGGCCCAGGAAAGGTGGAAATCACAGTCACCACGCGAGATGGAAGGTACAGCGACAGCATTTGGGTGACAGTAAAAACTGACCGCTATGCTTTGACAATTAGCGAAAGCCTCGAAAGCATTGGCGGTTATGTCAACGTCAACGGCGCTAGGGCAGGAGGCGGCCAGCAATTCGACATGGCCAGCGGGGCGATTGTCGCCCTCAAAGCCGAGCCTTACGAAGGCTACAAGTTCGTCCGTTGGGAATGTGAAAACAGCGATGCTAAATTTGACAGGTTGTCCGCCATGCCATGGTTTGCAATGCCGGACGGCGACGTTTCGGTCTCGCCGGTGTTTGAGTTAACCTTCAAGCCTGCTGCATTCTTATACGGCGACGTGGACGGCAACGGCAGGGTCGCTCCGATGGACGCCACTCTGCTGTCGCGCTACCTTGCCGGCTGGCCGGGCGTCGTGATAAACAGGGCTGCAGCAGATGTGGACGGCGACGGCGAGGTAACGCCCTTCGACTTGGCGATACTGCAGAGGCACATAGCGGGCTGGCCTGGCTACGAGGTGCTGCCTCACATAATTTTGAATAGGCCATAAAAAGGGGAGGAATATTTGACAGTAACCATCTACATATGTATAATGGACGTATCAAACATCAGCAACAATTCACATTATTCACATTTGTAGGAGGAAAACAAAATGAATAGAACAAAGACGCGTCAAATAGTTTCACTCATCTTGGCAATAGTTATGATGTTGCCGCTCGTGGCTGGAGAAGGGGCGTTTGCGGCAGTTAATGCGGATGCGAGAGGCAAAACAGAAGGCTATGGCTCAAATGGCAAGTTCCTTGCCCCGATACTGCCAATTGACGACTTGACAGGGTACATTGCAATAAACAGCCTAGAAGCACTTGAAAGCATTGGAAAGAACAGCAGTTATCCATTGAACGGGAAATACTATCTTGCAAGCGACATGGATTTTGCACAATGGATGCACAATGGCACGAGGGATTGGGAGCCAATAGGCACACAGGACGATCCGTTTACAGGCACACTGGACGGCCGGGGGCACTGCATCACAGGACTTGAAATAATCAGAGTTGATTGGTCAAGCAGTGGACCGATGGCTGCAGGGTTGTTTGGCTATGCCCAACATGCGGCGATCAAAAACCTTGGCGTGGAAAACGTCAAAATAGACAATTCCAGGCTTAGCGGGTCTTGCGCCGGGGCGCTTGTCGGTTCGCTGGAGTGTGGGGACTCAAACAGCATTGCAGTATCCAATTGCTATGTTACAGGTGCAATAAGCAGCAGTTGGTGCAGTGGAGGGCTAATTGGCATGACCTATATTTACAACTATGTGCAGGTAGTAGATACCGGTCTTGTTGAGATGTCAGTTACAGATTGCGCAAATTACGCAAATACGGCGGCTAAAGATGATGCCGGAGGCATTATTGGCCACGTCTGCGGGCCCTGCCACGTAAAGTTCACTAGGTGTTTCAATTACGGCGACATTGATGGACAAAGCGCTGGTGGCATCATCGGCTATTGTGACGATTTTATTGACAATTACATAATCACAAAGGATGGAAGCGGCAACAACGACATAATTTACCACGGCCAGAGGGATTCATCCATTGTCCTTACGGAATGTGAGAACCATGGGAGCATAAATGGCGAGGACAGTTCAGGCGGAATGATCGGCTATCTGGATTGCCTATACATATTGATGGAGAAAATAGACGAGAGCGTTTCAGCAAGCATCAGTGTCCTTGTTGAAAAATGCCTTAACACAGGACGCATAAAAGTAAGCCCCGGCAATTGGCCAGGACCCCTCACTTCCGGCGGGATGATTGGAGGGCTCGGAGCCATGGCAATACATTACTCGCGAAATGAGTATCTGACAGGTGAATACCAGCCCGGCGAATACGATCTTAACGAACTTGCGATTGATGTTCGCATTTCCGATTGCCGCAACGAGGCTTTTATCACGGGAAGCAAAGCCGGCGGGATGGTAGGATATGCAGATATCGACGCCAGAAGCACTGAACTGCCCGGCAAATCTGTTTCTGCCCTAGTAATCGAAGGCTGCACCAATGACGGAAAAGTCCTTGGAGGCAACATTTCCGGTGGCATTGTCGGTCATGTGGACCTCTATTCATATGATTGGAGAACGCTGAAAAACCTCCCGATCGAAGCGCTGCTGACCATACAGGACTGCAGCAACAACGCGGACATTGCCACATATGGGAAGATTTACTTCCCTATCAGTTTCGCCCCGGCTGTAGCTGGAGGCATTGCTGGGCTCATTAGGCACAATGCCTGCGACGACGTGGGCACAGGCATGGGCAGATGCGAGACAAACGTTCAAAGCAGTGCGAATTATGGCAATGTTTTTGTTGAGAGCTCTGCCGGCAGAACCGGCTATTCCGGCGGCACAATAGCCTACATGGAGAACAAAGTGACAGCATATCAAGGGTTCGATTCAGCCGCCGGGTCGGTGTCGAGCCGCATTGCAATCGACGGGTGCAGCAGCACTGACGATGTGTACGGCGTAACAAAAGGGCTTTTCGGGTGCAGTGACGCCTTTGTTCGGCTATCCAGTAGCGGCAGCCCCTACGACACAGCCGACTACCCGGGCATTGACGTGAAAACAACCGTAAACGGAGAGGACGTCACAGGGATCAAGGTCACCGGAACTCTTGAAGAAGGCTCGAAGATGCTCCATTTTGACGGGGACGAAACGCGGACTGCCGTTGTCCCGTGGAATGAGGCTAGTTTGTTCAAACAGGCTTCCACAGGTTACAATGCAGACCTCGCGTATGCCTGCTCTGTCCTGAGTGCGGCAGCTTACAACGGGAATTGCGACATACACGACAACGAAACCAAAGGGCATTACATTGAAGAAGCTTACCGCTCGCTTGGCTTCGCCGATGAAACGATCATGCTGGTCAGCTATCCCGGCCATCCGAAAAACCAGCTTGAGTACGATGGCGTAAACTCTGAAGAAGACGAACTTGCTTTCGCAATCGGGAACAAGCCGATAACCATTGACGGCGTAGAATACAACTTGATTTTAGTGACTCTGAGAGGTGCAGCTAGCGCGATCGACTGGGCGGCAGACGCTGTAGCAAAGTATCCAGGCATGCCGGCAGGCGAGCACTACAGCTTCTTGCCCTTCCGCGACAAGGTGCTGAATGCGCTTGGGCAGTACGTGGCAGCTTTCGGCAATATGTCTGACAAGGGGAAAAACAAGATTCTTGTCACAGGCCACAGCCTTGGTGCCGGGGCAGCTAACCTAGTTGCGGCGCAGTTGGCTGATACCGAAACCTATGCGCTAAAAAACAACATCTACGCTTATACAATTGCATCGCCGAACCCCGTTGACTTGGAGAGCTTTCCAAGTGCTTCTGTGTACTACAATATTTTTAATATCGTCAACCCGTGCGATTGGGCAACCGGCGTTCCTTGGGGGCACTGGAAATTTGGGCAGACCCTCGTCCTTCCAGGCAGCAGAGCTGTTCAGGATGATTATGAAAACACTCAGGAATACAAAGCTTATCTTGCCCAGCTGATGCAAATTAGCGGTAAAAACAGCTCTGAAACAAAGCGCTACGCGAAGAGCGGCACCGTTTCGCTCGTCGGACCGCACGATTTTGACGCCTACGTGGCGTGGATGAAATCAAAACCGGCAAGGTTTCCGGAAGAGAGCCCGGGGAAATATGTCAATATCAAAGGCCCAGCCGACATAGAGGTTTACGACGGCACCAACACGCTTGTCTGCCGAACCGTTGGAGGAGCTTGTGACCAATCACTCGAAAACGATGTGTTCGCTTCCGTTGACGAGGACGGAGGAAAGCATATTTGGCTTCCAGGCACCGGGCGGTACCGTATTGTCATCAAAGGGACGGGTACAGGGGTCATGGAATACTCTGTGCAAGAGGTCGATTGGGCAACCGGACCGGCGGGGAGCGCCAAAGGGTTCATTGGCGTTGCGCTGTATGGCGGCAAAACCATGATCAGCCAAGTTGGCGGCGGCATCAGTGCGCAGGACACCCAATTGTTCGTCGTTGACAACTCGGGCTTTTCAACCATGGAAGTACTGGCAGACGGCACCGAGACATCGGTAGAAAACTACAAGTGCGGTGACGTGGACGGCAATGGCAGGGTCGCCCCGATGGACGCCACTCTGCTGTCGCGCTACCTTGCGGGCTGGCCGGGCGTCGTGATAAACAGGGCTGCTGCAGACGTGGACGGCGACGGCGAGATCACGCCCTTCGACTTGACGATACTGCAAAGGCACATTGCGGGCTGGCCCGGCTACGAGGTGCTCCCGTATTCGCCGGGGCGTTGAAAGTTTTCGCAACGCCATTGATTTTGCAACTGGATTTCCATATACTGTTCACATCAGGACGCGAAGCGTCCACCGAAAGGAAGGAGGAAGTCGTTGCTGATTGATACCATAAGCGAAGCGTTCAGTGGGGACAAGGAGCTTTTCAACGGGCTTTGGATATACGGTTCTGATTACAGTTTTGAGAAGCACCCGGTACTGCGGCTCGACTTGAGCAACATTGCAAACGATACGCCTGACATACTGAAAGAAGGGCTAACAACAACCTGCTGGACATAACCCTGACGAAAGAGTATGCAAACATCTGTGGGATAACCGTTGAAGACCTTGGCGAATATTTTGGCGAACATATTGAAAACCTGTCAACCATTGAAGATTTTAAGCACTTTGCCGATGTCGAAGGCGAGATGCTGGAATGGTACGACGGCTATTCATGGGACGGCAAGAACCGGGTGGTAAACCCATATTCGCTGCTCAGCTTTTTCAAACAGGCTACTTGACAGTGAAGGAAAGGCGCTTTCGCGCCGGCCCAGAAAGCTACCTGCTCGAAATCCCCAACCGTGAAGTGAAGGAAGCTTTTTACGTGAACATAATTGCCGAATTCACTGAAAAAGAGGAAGACTTCACGGATCTGCCTATCCGGAAGCATCAGCTGAAGCGAAGAAGAAGCTTTATGACAAAGCATTGAAATCAGGCATGAAACAGATAAAGGAAAAGGGCTACGCTAAAAAATACGAAGGGAGCGGGAAAGAAACATACCTAGCCGCCTTTGCGTTCCTTGGCAGGGACGACATCGAGATGAAGGTGGAGTTGCTATTTGCTGTGCCGAATGACATTAAAAGCACTCAAAAAGGTTGATTATTTCAGGCAAATATGATATATTATGTCTGATTGCACAAACAAAAACGCATAAGTAAGGAGGTGACTGCCAAAAGGGACACACAAGAAAATACTCAGGACGACAACGTTTCCCGTTAGCGGAACTCGTCTGAAAATAGAGAACCACAACTCCAGAACAAAAGAGGCTGAAAAAGTCGAACCTCAACGACAAAACAAAGGAGGAATACTAAAGTAAGGGGGTTCATTAAATGAAGAATCGTTTCAGAAAAAGCATATCGATTCTGTTGGCATTTATTCTAATTTCGAGCTTGCTGCCCGGTGTGGCATTGACAGCTGCAGCGGACAGCAGTGCAGGCGGATTGGCTTTTTCGCCTCGCGATGATGCACCAACCATTATAGTGTCCAACGCGACAGGAAAAGTCGGGGACACAATTGACGTTCCAATCAGTCTTGAAAACAACCCAGGCATAATAGTGATGATGCTGAGCGTCAGTTATAACAGGGCTGTGCTGCGCCAAGTCGGGGTGGAGGACAAAGGAGTGTTGGGTGAAGAACACCACTTCGTTGATGACGAAGATTCTGGATATCAGTACCCATACACGCTGTACTGGGCTAACGACAGGGAGACAGTGAACTTTACAGCCAATGGTGCGGTTGCAGTTTTGCGTTTTGAGATATTGTCAGAGGCGAAAGATTCGCCGATAACAGTATCGTACTTTCCAGAGGACATTTACGGTGCCGGCGACGTGCCCGTGCATTTTGACACAGTCAACGGAGCAGTATCGACAACGGCTCCACTTTACGGTGACGTGAACGGGGATGGGGCTGTAGACCGCTCCGACCAAACAAGGCTTAACCTATTCATCTCGGGCATCGACAGGACGCCGAACAATTTTGTGGAGGCTAATGCAGACGTTAATGGAGACGGGATAATAGACCGTTCCGACCAAACAAGGCTCAACCAGTTTTTCTCAGGCCTTGACCGTACCCCGCTTGGACCGAAGCCAGGATCGGGTAGCCGCAGTATGATTAGTTCCACGGCCGTTGCAGACAAAGCCACTGCGGTAATAGTATCAAGCGGGTCAGGCAAAGCAGGCGAAGAAGTAACGCTTGCCGTGGCATTGGAAGAAAATCCAGGGGTGTCGAGCTACGGTTTAACTATGAAGTACGACAAAGACAAGCTTGAGTACGTCAGCGCAGCGGTGGGGGACATAATAGCAGAGAATTTTGCAGCCGTGCCCATATTGGAAAACAGCATGACTTTTAGTGCATTCACAACAAGCGGGGCGTCGGTAACAGGCGGAACAGTCTTGTTCACGATGACGTTCAAGATAAAAGACGGAACGGCAGGCGGCGTAATCGAAGGCAGCAGCTTGGAGCTTGGTTATTTTGACATGTTCGACGGCTTCGCGATAAGCAGCACCGAAGTTGCGAAATTTGGCGTACAGCAGGGCAAGATAACTGTGGAGGATCCGCCTGTGTTGGACAGCATTGAAGTGATAACGATGCCGACTAAGACAGTATACTACACCGGTGAAAACTTGAACCTTGCGGATATGATCGTAACAGCAAAGTACAGCGACGACAGCACAAAGACGGTCACCTCCTACACGACGGTGCCTGCAAATGGTGCTGCGCTAAGCGTGGAAGGACAGCAGTCTATAACAGTTAGCTACAGTGAGGATGGCGTTACAAAGACAGCAACATTCAACGTATCAGTGATTCCGCCTGTACTATTGAGTATATCTGTGGCTAGTATGCCTGACAAAACTGTGTATTTCGAGGGTGAGAAGCTTGACCTCACAGGGCTGGAAATACTTGCCCTTTACAGCAATGGTCAATATAAAACAGTAACAGGTTTTACGACCGACCCTGCGGATGGCACAGTGCTTGACGGAGCAGGGCAGAAAATAATAAATGTTTACTACAGCGATGGTGGCGTAAATACAGCATATCACTTCTATGTCACTGTAAACGAAAAACCGTTCTTCCCTGTGACGGGCATCACGGGCCTTCCTACAGCCGGCGTAGCCGGTACGCCGGTGGTGCTGACAGGCACGGTGGCTCCAGCCAACGCTACAAACCAGACCATTGTTTGGAGTATCAAAGACCAAGGGGCTACAGGCGCCACCATCAGTGGAGGCAACCTGAACGCCACGGCAGCGGGAACAGCAACTATTACGGCAACAATTGCCAACGGCCTCGCTGTCGGCTCGGACTACGTCCAAGACTTCACGGTCACGTTCAGCTTGCCGTTCGTTCCGGTGACGGGCATCACGGGCCTCCCGACGGCTGGCACAGCAGGTACGCCGGTGGCGCTGACAGGCACGGTGGCTCCAGTCAACGCTACAAACCAGACCATTGTTTGGAGCCTAGCCACAGGCAGCACAGCACCAGGTGCGTCAGTAAGCGGCAGCCAAGCCGGTGCCACGGGCGCAGGCACGGTCAACGTAGTCGCCACGATAGTGGACGGGCTGGGAGCCGGAATAAACTACACGCAGAGCTTCACGATAACGTTCAGCCTGCCGTTCGTCCCAGTGACGGGCATCACGGGCGTCCCGACGGCCGGTACGGTCGGTACGCCGGTGGCGCTGACAGGCACGGTGGCCCCAGCCAACGCTACTAACCAGACCATAGTTTGGAGTATCAAAGACCAGGGGGCTACAGGCGCCACCATCAGTGGAGGCAACCTGAACGCCACAGCGGCGGGGACGGCGACTGTCACGGCGACGATTGCCAACGGCCTCGCTGTCGGTTCGGACTACGTCCAAGACTTCACGATAACGTTCAGCCTGCCGTTCGTCCCGGTGACGGGCATCACAGGCCTCCCGACGGCCGGCACAGCCGGCACGCCGGTGGTGCTGACAGGCACAGTGGCTCCGGCCAACGCGACAAACAAGACGATAACATGGACTGTGAAAGATCCGGGATCGACAGGCGCCACCATCAGTGGAGGCAACCTGAATGCCACGGCAGCGGGAACAGCAACTGTCACGGCGACGATTGCCAACGGCCTCGCTGTCGGCTCGGACTACGTCCAAGACTTCACGGTCACGTTCAGCCTGCCGTTCGTCCCGGTGACGGGCATTACGGGCGTCCCGACGGCCGGTACGGCCGGTACGCCGATGGCGCTGACAGGCACGGTAGCCCCGGCTAACGCGACAAACCAGACCATTGTTTGGAGCTTGGGCGCGGGCAGCACAGCACCGGGCGCATCAGTGAGCGGCGGCCAAGCCAGCGCGACGGGCGCAGGCACGGTCAACGTAGTCGCCACGATAGTGGACGGGCTGGGAGCCGGAACAAACTACACGCAGAGCTTCACCATAACGTTCAGCCTAGCGTTCGTCCCGGTGACGGGCATCACGGGCGTACCGACGGCAGGCACAGCCGGCACGCCGGTGGCGCTGACAGGCACGGTGGCCCCGGCCAACGCGACAAACAAGACGATAGCATGGACCGTGAAAGATCCGGGGTCGACAGGCGCCACCATTAGTGGAGGCAACCTGAACGCCACAGCAGCGGGAACAGCAACTGTCACGGCAACGATTGCCAATGGCCTTGCTGTCGGCTCGGACTACGTACAAGACTTTATGGTCACGTTCAGCTTGGACTTCGTCCCTGTAACAAACATCGCGAGCATTTCGGTGTCAGCTACAGTAGGTGTGCCACTCATCCTCGCAGGTACAGTGGTTCCAGCCAATGCAACAAACCAGACCATTGTTTGGAGCGTAAAAGACCCAGGGTCGACAGGTGCCACCATCAGCGGAGGCTATACCTTGAACACCACAGCGGCGGGAACGGCAATTATTACAGCGACGATTGCCAACGGCACCGCTGACAGGGGGGACTACATCCAAGACTTCAGTATTGATGTCAAAGAAGCTACAGTTGGCGAACCTGTCAAATTGAGCATCCACACGAACCCGGTCAGTTACATCACAGGGGAAGTGGAATGCGTCCTGTCGATCAGGGATGCAGTAAACGTGCTTGACATTGAACTAGACATTGAACTAGACAGCAGCATGCTAGCCTTCAAGGGCATTGAGAAACTAAACGGATTCAGTTACGTCCAAGGCATATCTTGGGTCCACACAAGCGGCAACACTTGGAGGGGGACGATCACAATCACTTATCCATCAGGAGGCTCAAGCGGGTTTACATCCGAGAGCCCGGTGGATTTTGTAAAATTCATATTTGTTCCTCTGGCATTGGGCGACACGACCGTGAAACTGACGAGCGTAAACGTCGTAGGGCATACTGGGGAAACGACAGAATACATTGACTCTATTATTGAAGTCGGCGAAGCCACAACAACGATAGACAGGCTTTACTCAAAATACGACCTGAACAGGGACGGCCTGGTCGATGCGCTGGACCTCAGCATCATGCTGCTGTACTGCGGTTTCGACAAGGATTCCCCGCATTGGAACACACTTGTTAAAGTCAACGATTCAAAAGGCAAAGGCGTCACCGCAAGCATGTGCGACGTCAACGGGGACGGCATAATCGACATGCTCGACCTGCTCGACCTTTTCATACACTACACAGACTGACAATTTCAGCGAGTTCCGAACAGGTTTTTTCAGGCTGGCGAAGCATCAAGCTTCGCCAGCTTGTTGTTTTTTGCCATTAAACAAAATTGTGGCTCTTGCAATGCTGACAGAATCAATCTATAATTATCTTAGATTATCTGATTATCTTAGTTATTTGCTCGATAGAGAGGAAGAGAGGAAATGGGAAAAAATAAGAGGCTAAAAAAAACACTGCCGTTTATCGTAGTGGTCACGCTACTGCTGACGCTGATGCCGGGCATGCCGCTGACAGCATACGGGCAGGACTTTGTCGCCGACGCAGGAACTGCGCCATACCCAGTTTCGGTAAACATCGTCGCCAGCACCCCGAACGGGGCGTACAACGGCGTCTTGGTCCACCTTAAGGTCGAAAGCGGCATAGATCAGCTGCAGATGTACGGGACAGGTGCTGACGCTGCCCCGATGAGGTTTGTCAGAAGCCTTTCATTGCCAACAGGATCAAGCTCGTTCAACGACTACAACAGCGACAAAGACATTTGGACATGCGGCTTTCTTTACTATGCGGCACGCAACCCGATAGAAGCGGCGACGATGACGGTTGGTAGGCTGGAGTTCACATACGTAGGAGACGAGCCTGTCAAGATCACCCTGCTCGACATGGACTTGGTGAGGATAGTAGATTTCAGCGAGGATCATGACATTCTGGCCAACAGCGAGAGGGAGCCGGTAGCCCCCCCTGTAGCTGAGATCAACATTACAAGGGCGAGCGGCCCGGAGGGCTTTGTCGCGGTAACCGACATATCAGGCGTACCGTCCACAGCCACGGCCGGGGTTTCGCGTACGCTCACCAGCTCAGTTGTCCCCACTGACGCAACGAACAAAGACATCATATGGACCGTTAAAGACGCAGGGACCACAGGTGCCACCATAGTCAGCGGCAACAGGCTGAACACGACAGCGATAGGCACAGCCGTGCTGACGGCCACGATAGTGAACGGCAGGGGGATCGGTGTCGACTATATCAAAGACTTCCCCATCGCTGTAGGCTCTGCCCCCTTTGTGGCAGTAGAGAGCATAGCAGGCCTGCCCAGCGAGGCTATGGTCGGTGAGCCCCTTGCCCTGACGGGCACGGTTATGCCAGGGGACGCTACAAACAAAACCATTGAGTGGTCTATTTTGGAAGCAGGCACCACAGGCGCCGTCATAACAGGCGGCAACATACTGAACGCCACGTCCGGGGGGACTGTCATCATAAGCGCCACGGTTCGGGGTGGCGCGAACAATGGAATGAGTGACTACGTCAGGCAATTCATGGTAATAGTGAAAGAGCCCATACCACCACCGTTTGTAGCAGTGACTGGTATCATTGGCATGGTGACTATAGCTGAGGCAGGAATCCCGCTTGCCCTCGCAGGCATAGTTGAGCCTGAGAATGCAACGAACAAAGACATCATGTGGAGCGTTGTCTCAAGCGGCACAACAGGTGCCAACATTGCGAATAATGTGCTTTATACTGAAAACACAGGAACAACGATTGTGAGAGCAACAATAGTAAACGGCCTCGAAAAAGAAGGCACCAACTATACGAAAGATTTTATCGTCACCGTGAGCGCCTTGCATTACGGCGACGTGGACGGTAACGGGCGCGTTGCTCCTATGGACGCCACGCTGCTGTCGCGCTACCTAGCGGGCTGGCCAGGAATTTTGATAAAATTGGCTGCCGCCGACGTGGACGGCGACGGCGAGGTTACGCCTTACGACTTGGCGATACTGCAAAGGCATATTGCCGGCTGGCCTGGCTACGAAACGCTTCCGTACCAGCGCTGATCAAAAAGAGAAAGGGTTGAAACGATGAATGAGAACAGGTTTTTAAGACTCGCAATTTGCTTTGCGCTAGTGCTTGCTTTCCCTGCCGGTGCGGTTTCTTTTGCAGGCTCTGGCAGCGATGACGACATTCTGTACGTGAGTATAGAAAAAACAGGCAGCTATTACTACGTGTACATAAGAAACGCAACGGCCATCACAGCGATTGACCTCGGGATATACAAGCCCACCGGGGCGTACTTGATCGAGCCTATGAATGGGTTTCGGGACGATTATGACCACAAATACAAGAACTACCAATTGCTGTACAAAGCCGGCGCAGGCATAGGTTTTACGGCGCCCTTCAAGGTTGCGATCGGCGAGTTCATTTTAGAGGACAGCGTAATCCCGAAGCTCGGGTACGTAGCCGCAACGGGGACAAGGGGCGGAGCCTCGGTCCAAGTCGAAGCGGTGATAGACGGCGGAGGTATGGACGCGGGGGACTTCGCTCCGGTGGACAGAATTGAAGCCGGGCCCTCCAAAGCCGGACTGGGCATACCCTTGACCCTCAGCGGAGTGCCCGTCCCGATGTACGCAAACAACCAAACCATCGCCTGGAGCGTCAAGAGCACCGGGGGCACGGGTGCTGAAATCATAGACGGCGCACTTCACACTACATCGAGCGGCACAGCGGTGGTCACTGCCACAATAGCAAACGGAAAAGGTGAGGGGGTTCCCTGCGTACAGGACTTCAGCGTAGACGTGAGCTATGTGCCTGTGGTGCACATGCAGGACGTTGTCGCTAGCGCAGGAACTGCGCCATATCCTGTTTCGATAAACATCCCCGTCAGCACTCCGAACGGGGCGTACAACGGCTGCTTGGTTCACATTAAGGTCGAACGCGGCATGGACCAGCTGCAGATGTATGGGACGGGTGCTGACACCGCCCCGATGAGGTTTCTCAGGAGCCTTTCATTACCCTTCGGATCAAGCTCGTACAGCGACTACAATAGCAACAAAGACATTTGGACATGCGGTTTTCTTTGCAACGTAGTGCGCAACCCGATAGAAGCGACGTCGATGACGGTGGGCAGGCTGGAGTTCATATACGTAGGGGACGAGCCTGTCAAGATCACTTTGCTAGACATGGATATTGTGAGGGTCGTTGATTTCAGTGGTGACCATATCATTCTGGCTAACTGCGAATTGGAGCCGATAGCCCCTCCTGTGCTTGGGATCAACATAAGGCGAGCAAGCGGTCCAGAGGGCTTTGTCTCTGCAACCGACATATCCGGCATGCCGTCCACAGCCACCGCATGGGTTCCGCTCACGCTCACAGGCACAGTTGCACCTGCTGACGCAACGAACAAAAACATCCTATGGGCTGTTAAGGACGCAGGAACGACAGGCGCCACCATTGTCAACGGCAACGGGATGAATACAACAGCGGAAGGCGCGGCCGTGCTGACGGCTACGATAGTGGACGGCAGGGGAACTAGTGTCGACTTTGTCAAGGACTTCACCATAACCGTAGATCCTGCCTTCCGTTATGGCGACGTGGACGGTAACGGGCGCGTTGCTCCTATGGACGCCACACTGCTGTCGCGCTACCTAGCGGGCTGGCCAGGAATTTTAATAAACATGGCTGCCACCGACGTGGACGGCGACGGCGAGGTAACGCCTTACGATTTGGCGATACTGCAAAGGCACATTGCTGGCTGGCCTGGCTACGAGACGCTTCCGTACCAGCGCTGATCAAAAAGAGAAAGGGTTGAAACGATGAATGAGAACAGATTTTTAAGACTTGCAATTTGCTTCATGTTAGTGCTTGCTCTTGCATTTCCTGTCGGTGCAATTGCCGGCGTCGGCTCGGGCAGTGATGAGGACGTTCTATATGTGAGCATAGAAAAAACAGACAACAGTTACTGCATTTACGTAAGAAACGCAGTAGCCATCACGACGGTAGAACTTGGGATTTACAAGCCCAGCGGGACATACATAATTGAACCAAAGGGCGGGTTTAAGGACAATAACGACGGCTACGGGAACGACCTTTTGATGTACCAAGCCGGTATAGGCGTAGGTTTTACGTCACTTGGCAGGGTTGCGATCGGCGAGTTTACTTTCGATGACAACGTAATTCCAAAGCTTGGGTACGTAGGCGCTACAGGAATAAGGGACGGGAACTCCGTTCGCGTCGATGCAGTGATCGAAGGCGGCGCCATGGACGTAGGGGACTTCCAAGCAGTGTCCAACATATTGTCTGTGCCGACCGGAGCTGATTTAGGAGTGCCACTGATCCTGTCTGGAATTGCTGTGCCGATGTACTCGACCTACAGAACCATCCAGTGGAGCGTCAAGGACGCCGGGGGGACAGGTGCCTACATTGCGGATGGCAAGCTCTACACAACAGGTCTTGGTACAGTAGGTGTAACAGCCACTATTGCAAACGGCATAGGGTTAGGCATCCCTTATTCGAAAGATTTTGACATAACAGTAAAATTTACGCCGGTGATACACATCGGGCAGGTCACCAATGCAGCATGGGCAGGGTTTCCTCTACTCCTCGCTGGAGAAGTTTATCCAGCCAACGCAACATACCAGGACATCGTTTGGAGCCTGAGCGACCCTGGGACGACAGGCGCAACCCTTGTCAATGACGTGTTCTACGCTTCATTGCCGGGGACGGCGGTCGTTACTGCTACAATCGTCAACGGTTCAGCTGTTGGAACAGACTTTGTGTTTAACATCAGCATCCTTGTAGAAGCCCTCTTTGTGCCCGTTTCTGACATAACGGGCATACCGGAGGCGGTCACGGCAGGGGAACCCCATGCCCTCAACGGCGTTGTTGCCCCAGAATACGCTACGAAAAAGGACATAGCATGGAGCGTTGTTTCAAGCGGCACAACAGGCGCCACCATTACGGGCAACGTGCTTTACACTGACAGCCCGGGAGAAGCGACGGTGAGAGCCACTATCGCAAACGGCCTTGAAGAGAATGGAGCCAGCTATGTGAGAGAATTTACCATTAAGGTAAACGCCCCACGTTGCGGCGATGTGGACGGCAACGGGCGCGTCGCCCCTATGGACGCCTCGCTGCTGTCGCGCTACCTAGCGGACTGGCCCGGAATCGCAATTAACATGGTTGCCGCCGACGTGGACGGCGACGGCGAGGTCACGCTACTAGACTTAGCGATACTGCATAGGCACATTGCGGGCTGGCCCGGCTACGAAACGCTTCCGTACCAGCCGTGACATGATTTTACCACTATAGCGCAAGCCGCAGCCGAATTGGAGTTGGGTGCGGCTTTTGTTTGATTTGCGTTGCTTGGAAAAAACATTTTGACAAATATACTCCAAATATGTAATAATAATGGGGTATGCGGGATGCCTCCTTGTGAGAAGCATATTAAGATCGAAATGTGAAAGGGATAAAAAAATGATTATTAGAAAAAGATTATTAGGATTAACAATTTGCATTGCTCTTGCACTAACGCTTGCGTTCCCTGCCGGTGGGATTGCTTTTTCAAGCTTAGGCACAGACGACGACACTCTCTATGTAAGCGTTGCCGGGTCAGGCGACAGTTACTTTTTGTATATAAGAAACGCAAAAGACATAACGTCAGTAGACGTAAGAATAACTGTTGACGGCGAAGGGTATTACCTTGAGCCAATGAACGGATTTTCGGAGGCTTATGATCTTGACTCGGGTATCTATACATTGATGTACCGTTCCGGTTCAAGCATAGGCTTTTCGTCGGTAGAAAAAGTTGTGATCAGTGAGATCGTCACTGACGGGGCAGTTCCAAGGCTCGGCAACGTAGCTGCAGTAGGGATAAGAAACGGAATGCCTGCTTATGTCAACGCTGCAGTCGAGGCACCCGATCCTGATCCTGAACCTACAGTGGACGAGACCGCCAAGCTGAGCATCCGCACAGATCCGGCCTGCTACATCACCAGTGAAGCAGAATACATTTTATCGATTCAGGATGCAAAAGGCGTACTGAGCGTTGCAATGGAATTTGAGCTGGACGGCAACGTGCTTTCTTTCAAGCGCATCGAACAGTTAAACGGGTTTGGCAATTCCGACAGCATATTGTGGGAGTTGGCTGACAGCGGCACATGGAAAGGGCAAACCACGCTCACTTATGAATCGGAGGATTCAAGTGGGTTTACGTCCGAAGCCTCAGTGGACATCGCAAAACTGGTATTCGTTCCGAGAGCACTGGGCGACGCTACTGTTAAGCTTACCAATGTTGAAGTCGTTGGATATGCCGGGGACTCAACAGAATACCTTGACGCCGACATTGAAGCAGGCGAAGCCACAACAACAGTCGAACGGCTTTACTCAAGATACGATCTGGACAGGGACGGCTTTGTCGACGCATTGGATCTTGGCATCATGCTTCTGTACTGTGGCTATGACAAGGATTCCCTAGATTGGGACACCTTGGCCAAGGTCAAAGACTCCCACGACGTGGGCGTCACCGCAAGCATGTGCGACGTAAACGGAGACGGTTTGATCGACATGCTTGATTTGCTGGATCTGTTCATACATTACAGCAGCAAGGCGGAAAATACAGGAGACGATCCAGAGGTGACGGAACAATTCCGCTGGTAGGGAGCCACCGATACGCATTTGAGAGCCATCAATACGCATAATGATTCCAAAGCATGGCATTTAAACATATCGCAAGGCCGTGTGCCTATCCACTCAGTCAAGGGGCTTTCGCGGCATATGCTCCTTCGCGCCGCTCAGTCCGCTATTCCACGGTTCCTTTGACAATCGTGGATTTTTGCTGCACCATTACGTTGTCGCCGACGGGGAGCAGGAATAAACCCTGCTTCCCGTCGGCGCCACTCCATTGTACAGCAAAACCGGCTCGTCAAGAGTATGGCTGCCGCTTGTTTAACGGTGGCGCTGCCCCCGTACCCCCGGTCACTCAAAGGAGCAGAGATTTCGAGATGTGGATACATTCATTCATGAATCGACGGATATTAAAATGAATGCTGCCGGAACGGAAAATCATGGCAGCCGGCCTCCTTTGTGCAGAATAATCAGCCTGCCTCATCAGCCGTAACCCGTTCAGCAAAACTCACACCATCAACAAAGGGCTGCTGATACGCGTCGAGCGTTCCAGCAGCCCCCAACTACTAACTAAAAACTACCAACTCCCAACTCCCAACTCCCAACTACCAACTCCCAACTAACAACTACCAACTCCCAACTACAAACTAAAACTCTCCCCTCTACTCAAAAAACCTCTTCAAAAACCCTTCAAAAGCCTTCCCGTGCCTAGCTTCGTCTTTAGCCATTTCGTGTACGGTGTCATGAATAGCGTCCAAATTCAGTTCTTTCGCCAGTTTGGCGAGGGCCATCTTGCCGGCGCAGGCGCCGTTTTCAGCTTCTGCCCTCATTTCAAGGTTCTTCTTTGTGGAATCCGTCAGGACTTCGCCGAGCAGCTCCGCGAACTTGGCGGCATGTTCGGCTTCTTCGTAGGCAGCCTTCTCCCAGTACATGCCTATTCCGGGATAGCCTTCCCTGTAGGCGACCCTGCCCATGGCAAGGTACATCCCGACTTCGGTGCACTCTCCTTCAAAATTCAGTTTCAAGCCTTCTATTATCCTTGGGTCTACGCCTTTGGCAACGCCAAGCACATGCTCAGCTGCCCATGACCTTTCACCGCTTTTCCCCGCAGCTATGAATTTGTCAGATGACGCACGGCATTGTGGGCATTGGGCTGGTGCCTCATTTCCTTCATGAGTATAACCGCAAATTGAGCAAGACCATTTCATAATAATATCCTCCTGTTCGATTTTTTAATACTTTTAATATACCTGTTTTTAAACGAATTAAACATATGATTTTCTGCTTTACCTTTTATGGAAAACCCAGTATAATTTAGGAAGCAAGGAGATGCGTACATGAAAAGACAGAATATGGCTGCCGTCTGCTTCGTTGTTTTGTTGACTATGCTACTGACCACAAGCTGCGAGACGTTTAGCAATTTCAAAGCTGAGTTTCTTGGGGAAGAGGAAGACCCGGACTCGGTGATAAGAATCGGAATTTTCGAGCCGCTTTCTGGCAGGTATCAGGAATACGGCGAACTTGAGAAAAAAGGGATCGAGCTGGCCCATGAGTTGTACCCGAGGGCATTAGGAAAGAAAGTCGAGCTCGTTTACGCTGACAACAAGTCAGACATATACATAGCCGAATCTGCGATTCAAAACCTTATCGGCAAAAATCCGGCGATAGTTCTCGGGAGCTACGGGGGAGTCTATTCGCTGATCGGCGCACAATACCTTGAGGAAGAGAAAATCCCGGCTATTTCCATAACAAACACCAATTGGCTCGTAACCCGGAACAACCCATATTATTTCAGGGTGTGCTTTGTGTACGCATATGAAGGCATCGCGGCTGCAAAATTCGCAGCAGAAGAGATGCTAGTGACACAGGCGGCGATTTTGAAACCCCAAAACGACGACACGGCAGCAGCGGTGAGCCAAGCGTTCTGGGACAAAATGATCCAGCTTGCAGGTGATGAGAATGCCATAATAAGCTCACAGGATTACAATCCGGAGGATTCAGATTTCACAGAGCAGCTCAGAAAAATCGGAGCGTCCGGGGCAGCAGTGGTGTTCATGCCTTCCAGCGTTGACGATGCAGCAAAGATACTTAGGCAGGCGAAGGAGATGGGCATAACCGCAGTGTTTTTGGGGACGAACAACTGGGAGACAGCCGATTTGATTGAAAAGGCAGGGGCAGAGGCTGCGGAAGGCGTGGCATTTTCGACGATTTTTGACCCGGAGTCAGGGATTACGGAGATGACGCAGATTTTTCTGGAGCAGTACAAGAATAAATACGGAGATGACGCAGTACCGCCCAGCGCGGTGGCTTTGGGGTTTGACGCGTACATACTCGCTGTGGATTCCCTCAACCGGGCAGGCACTTGGCAGGACGGCGAAAAGGTTGCCAAGGCACTGGCAAGGACAAAAAAATTCCCCGGGGCGTCAGGGAGCATCACCTTTGACGACAAGGGCGACCCTATAAAATCGGTGGTCATCAAAACTGTTCATGACGGGGAAATCGTGTCAAGGTACACCGTTGAGCCGAACTGGGTCGTCATACAGGACGACGAGGAGCCGGTGGACGAGGATGAGCCAACATGAGTGAAAAGAAGCTTGCAGCAAAACCAAGGACAGTTGCCCTGGCGTGCCTCGTGGCGGCTTTCATTATGCAGGGGTGCCAGTGGGCGGCTGCCCCGGCCACGGACGCGAACCAAAAAGAACTGGAAATCGAAATTGACATGCAGGAGGAGGCTCCTGCGGAACCGGTCCAGCTGGTCATCGCCTGCGTCGGAGACGTGATGGTCCACAAATCGCAAATCGCTTCCCAGTACGACAGTGCGATGGACGCTTATGATTACAACAACAATTTCGCATATGTAAAAAAACACATCGAAAGCGCAGACTTGGCGATCTGCAACCTCGAGACTACTTTTGGCGGGAAGCCCTACACAGGGTACCCGGTGTTCAGCGCACCTGACGAGCTTGCCTCAGCACTTAGGTCAGCTGGGTTTGACGTCGCTGTGACGGCGAACAACCACATGTTGGACCGAGGGGTCGCCGGGCTAAAACGGACAATTGAGGTTTTGCGTGCGAACGGACTTCCGGCGGCAGGGAGCAGGGAAGAGCCCGAACAGGCGAACTACGTCATAGCAGACGTTAAAGGCGTCAAAGTGGGCGTAGTCGCCTACACCTATGCATCGTCTTCACAGTCGGGCGACCTGCTGGTAAACGGTTCGGCAGTCTCTCGGGACGCTGCGGCGCTGATAAACTTTTTCAGGTACAGCCAAATAGACGAAGACTTGGAGAAGATCAAACGGACAGTGGCAGATGCAAGGGAAGCCGGTGCTGACGTGGTAGCTGTGTATTACCATTGGGGCGAGGAATTCCACCTGCAGCCAAGCGCGGTTCAGCGGTACATCGCCGAAAAAACGGTGAACGACATGGACGTGGACATGATATTCGCATCGCACCCGCACACGCTCCAAGAAGCCGGCTATGTGAGAAACGACAGGACCGGAGCGCTGGTTCCGGTATTTTACAGCATAGGGAATTTCATATCGAACCAAAGGGTCGAGACTCTGGATGTGATGAACAGCAAATACACTGAAATCGGCGTCATTGCAAAGGTTGCCATCGAATACGATGTTGGGGGGAACAGAATAACCCGCATGGAAACAGAGGCAGTGCCCACTTGGGTGGAAAAATACAAGTCCGGAGGCAGGGACGTGTACGCGGTCATCCCTCTGGACGAAGACCTTGCGGCAAATGAATGCCTGGCTGCTTCAGGGCATCTGGGCAGGGCGCAGAAAGCGCGGGAGGACGCATATGGAATACTTGGAATTAATTGAAAACAACACGGGCGACATGGTCAAGGCCCTTCAAGGGCTTCTCAGGCACCGGAGCGTGGCGTCACCGGAGGCCGGCGAAATGCCCTTTGGAAGGGGTGTGCACGAAGCGTTCCAATACATGTTGGACTTGGCTGTGAGCGACGGTTTTGAGGTTGAGAACATAGACAATTACGGAGGGCACATACAATTCGGCGGCTACACCTTCGACGAAGAAGGAGAAATCATCAGCGAAAGCGAGGAAGTGGTTGGAGTGCTGGTGCATCTGGACGTGGTGCCGGAAGGGGGCGGCTGGGATTTTCCTCCATATGGTGCAGAAATATCCGATGGAAAGATATTCGGAAGAGGGGCCATGGACAACAAAGGCCCTGCCGTAGCGTCGTATTTTGCAATGAAAGTGCTGAAAGACGCAGGGTTTGCCCCCGAGAAAAAAGTCAGGCTCATCCTAGGGCTGGACGAAGAGACTGAATGGAAGGGGATGGAACGGTACCTCCAGAAAACAAAGGCGCCCTCTTTAGGGTTTGCCCCTGACGCTGGATTCCCCGTGATACATGCGGAAAAGGGGATACTGGTGTTTGAGCTTGCGAAAAAAATGGGCAAGGAAACGGCAAAAGGCCTTGAGCTGCGCAGCTTCAGGGGTGGAAACGCAGCAAACATGGTCGCGGACCACGCCAGAGCAGTCGTGATGGACAAACGGGCAGGGGCGTACGAAAAGATTAAGGCAAAGGCCGCTGAGTACAGGGAAGAGAGCAAGCGGAGAATAAACGTCAAGGGAATCGGGAAAAGCCTTGAAATTACTGCGCACGGCATCTCGTCCCACGGAGCGGCGCCGGAAAATGGCCTTAACGCCATATCAGTGATGATGGAGTTCCTTGGCAAGGTTTCCTTTGCAAACGACGACGTCAATGAATTCGTGCGTTTCTACAATGAGCACATAGGGTTTGAAACAGACGGCACTAGGATGGGCTGCGGGCTGTCTGACGAAGTATCGGGCAAGCTTGTCCTCAACGTGGGGATGATAGACATGGGCAGCGAAGCAGCAAGGCTGACCCTCAACATCAGGTACCCCGTCACGCAAAGCGACGA
Source organism: Clostridiales bacterium (assembly GCA_009782285.1). Classification (GTDB taxonomy): domain Bacteria; phylum Bacillota; class Clostridia; order Peptostreptococcales; family Anaerovoracaceae; genus WRJK01. The sequence goes on along the minus strand of WRJK01000030.1, from coordinate 7,809 downwards.
CGCGGTGTTCGCAGGCATGGCGCCGGCAGTCAACAGGTACAACCTCGGGATCGTCAGGCATAAGCACCACAAGCCGATATATTTCCCTGCGGACGCTCCGCTGGTCAGTACGCTGATGGACGTCTACAGGAGGCATACCGGCGACTATGAAAGCCAAGCTGCCGTAATAGGCGGCGGGACTTACGCCAGGGCTGCGGGGAACATGGTGGCGTTTGGGGCGGTTTTTCCCGGTGACGAGGATTTGGCTCACAAGAAGAACGAGTATATTGAGATCGACAGAATGGTGCTGATGGCAAAAATCTACGCGGATGCCATATACGAGCTAACAAAACCAGAATGACATGGCAAGGAAGATTTATATTAAAAACGAAAAAGAAACGAGGGAGTTCGGCATCAGCCTTGCAGAGAAAGCAAGAGCGGGCGACGTGATAGCCCTCATCGGAGAACTGGGGACGGGCAAAACCGCTTTGACAAAGTACATTGCAGAGGGGCTTGGGGTCTCAGAAGACGTAACGAGCCCGACCTTCACAATAATCAAGGAGTACAGGAGCGGAAGGCTCCCCCTGTACCATTTCGACGCGTACAGGATTTCCAGCGAAGAGGAGATGCATGAATTGGGGTGCGAGGAGTATTTTAACGGCAGCGGAGTCTGCGTTGTTGAATGGGCAGACAAAATAGCCGGAGTGATGCCGGCAGAAAGCTTGGTGATACGCATGCATTACGGCAGCGGGGAATTCGAGAGGGCATACGATGCATATTTTGACATTTGAAACGACAGGTGCCCGCGCTTCAGTAGCGTGCATTGATGAAAACGGCAATGTGTTTGATGAAGAGTCGGAAATCGCGATGAGCCACCTGCAGAGCCTGATGCCCATGACTGAATCGCTTCTGAAGAAGAACGGGCTTGCGGCAGAAGGCATTTCATGCGTCGCCGCGTCGGTGGGCCCGGGCTCTTTCACCGGCATTAGGATAGGTGTTTCTACAGCAAGGGCTTTCGCCCAAGCCATGGGCATACCTTGCGTTTCGGTGCCCACTCTGAAGAGCTTCCTGTACAACGCAGGGGGCTGCAAGGGGCTGGTTTGCCCCATGCTCGACGCTAGGCGCAACCAAGTGTACGGAGGCGCATTTGCTTGGGACAGCAACGGGGGCATCTTGGAAGTGGTGGAAGGCGGGGCTTACGGAGCGGGCGAATACCTGCTGCTGCTACGGCAAGGGATGGCAGGCCGGGGGATTTCGGACGCAGTGTTTTTCGGAGACGGGGCAGACGCTTGCAGGGGGGAAATCACAGACTGGCAGCGGTCGCTTCTTGATGACGGCGCACGAGTTGCAGTTGCCCCAGAAAGCGCAAGGTTTCAAAAAGCGTCGTCTGTTGCGAAGCTCGCGCTGAAACTTTGCAGGGAGGGCAGGCAGTCAAGCTATGGGGAACTGATGCCCATGTACATGCGCAAAGCTGAAGCCGAGAGAAAGCTTGAAGCAGGCTTGCTGACTCTGAAAGGGCTGTAGCATGGACGGCCTATTATTCAGGCGGGCAGGCATAAGCGACGTTAAACCCCTTGCGGACATGGACAGGATATGCTTCAGCCGGCCTTGGAGCGAGCAGTCATTTCATGAGGAAATTGCCAGAAACCGCCTTGCAAGGTACATCGTCGCTGAGCTGGACGGGGAGATGGCAGGTTACGCCGGGGTTTGGGTGATCCTTGACGAGGGGCACATCACGAATGTGGCGGTGCATCCGGATTTCAGGAGGAAAGGGATTGCAAAGGCGCTAATTTGTTCGCTGGTTGACTTGTCCGTAAGGGAAGGGGTAAGGATGTTCACCCTTGAAGTCCAAGAGTCGAACAAAAATGCGATTTCCCTGTACAAGCACACCGGCTTCAAAGTGCATGGAAAGAGAAAAGAGTATTACGAAGACGATCATGAAGACGCAATCATAATGTGGAAAAAATGAAAGAAAAAAAATTGGTGACGCTTGCAATTGAAACGAGTTGTGACGAGACGTCCGTAGCACTGGTAGCAGACGGCAGGGACGTGCTTTCGAATGTCATTTCATCGCAAATCGACGTGCACAGGGTTTTTGGCGGGGTCGTGCCGGAAATCGCATCAAGGCGCCATTTGGAAAACATAAACGCAGTGCTTGAAAGCGCCATGGGCGAAGCGTCGGTAGCGCCCGGCGAAATAGACGTGATAGGGGTGACAAAAGGGCCCGGGCTTGTTGGCGCCCTTCTTGTCGGGATAGCCACCGCAAAGGCGCTTGCATTTGCTTGGAACAAGCCGCTTGCAGGGGTACACCACATCCATGGGCATATTTGCGCAAACTACATAGCCCACAAAGAGCTTGAGCCCCCATTCATGGCTTTAGTCATCTCGGGGGGGCACACGAGCATAGTGGACGTCACCGGGTACAACGAATGCAGGGTAATAGGCAAGACCAGAGACGACGCAGCAGGCGAAGCCTTCGACAAAGTGGCCAGGGTGCTGGGGCTTCCGTACCCTGGGGGGCCTGCCATAGACGAGGCAGCGAAAAGCGGCGACCCCAATGCTGTAATGTTCAAGAGGGTGTTTTTGGAGAAAGGCAGTTTCGACTTCAGCTTCAGCGGAACCAAAACCGGCGTGATGAACTACCTGAACTCAGAAAAACAGGCAGGGAGGACAACCGTCACGGCTGACGTGGCGGCAAGCTTCCAGCTCGCAATCTTGGAAGTTGTCGTGTCAAAGGCTTTAAACGCTGCAAAGTTGATGAAAAAAGACAAGCTAGCGCTGGCAGGCGGCGTCGCCGCCAACAGCCTGCTGAGGAAGATGCTGGGCGAGGAGTGCGCCAAGGCAGGCATCCGCCTTTTCTGCCCGCCGCCCGCCCTGTGCACCGACAACGCAGCCATGATCGGATGCGCTGCGCACTACAAGTTCACAGCAGGGGGAAAGGACAGCTTGGCTTTGGACGCCTGGGCGGATTTGGAACTATGATCGTGCTTTCTGCGAACAACATAACGAAATCGTTTGGTGCGGAGACGGTGCTGGAAGGCGTTTCCTTTCACGTGAACGAAGGCGATAGGATCGGAATCGTCGGGAACAACGGCGCAGGGAAGACAACCCTGCTGAACATACTGTCAGGGGAGCTGGCAGCCGATTCTGGCGACTTTTTCGTATCTCAGGATAAAACCATAGGCTTCCTCAGACAGAAGGACAATTTCTCCCAGGACGGTACGCTCCTTGACGAAGTGCGCGCCATATTTGCCGACATTATTAGCATAGAGCGCGAATTGCAGGAAACATCAGAAAAAATTGCAACCCTTTCATCCCAAGGGGCAGATGCCGCAGGGCTTGTGCTCAGGTACGACAAGCTGCAGGAGGAATTCGCGCGGCGTGAAGGCTACAGGTACAAGAGCGACATAGCCGGGGTTTTGGGGAGCATGGCTTTCGGCGAGGATTACTACGACAAGAAAGTGTCTCTGCTCTCGGGGGGGGAAAGGACCCGGCTGGCTTTGGCGTGCCTCCTGCTCAAAAAACCGGACATGCTGTTTTTAGACGAGCCGACCAACCATCTCGACATTGGTGCCATAAAGTGGTTCGAGCAGTACCTGAAATCCTATTCTGGGAGCATGCTCCTGATATCCCACGACAGGTACTTCTTAGATCAGGTCGCGGGCAGGATATTCGAGGTGGAAAACCACAAACTGTGCATCTACGAAGGAAACTACAGCGCTTATGCGGGCAAAAAGAGAGCGAGGCGCGAAGAGGAGATGCGCAAATACCAGCAGTACAGGAAAGAAACAGCTAGGCAGGAAGAAATAATAAGGAGGTTCAAGCAGCACGGCACCGAAAAACTGGCAAAAAGGGCATTGTCGCGGGAAAAAAGGCTTGAAAGGGCAGAAGTTGTCGATGTACCTGCCCCAGAAGCGGGAAAGATGAAAATAAGGTTCAAGCAGGATTTTAAAAGCGGCAGCGACGTGATGCTGGCCGAAGGGCTTTCAAAAGGCTTCGGGAGCGGCGCTGAACGGAAAACGCTGTTCGAAGATGCGTCTTTTGACATTAAGCGTGGCGAAAAAATCTGCATTGTCGGGCCAAACGGGATTGGAAAAACCACGCTTCTGAAAATTATGACTGGCGAGATGAAAGCGGACAATGGGTTTTTAAAGAAGGGGCACAATGTGGCGTTTGGCTACTACGACCAGAGGCAGGCCCAGCTGACGGAAGGGAACACGCTCCTTGAGGAGCTGAACGATTCATACAGGCTGTATTCGGGCACAGAAATGAGGAACATGCTCGGCCGGTTCCTTTTCAAGGACGACAGCGTGTTTTTGCAGATACAAGCACTGTCAGGCGGCGAGAAGGCCAGGTTGTCGCTTTTGAAGCTGATGCTTTCGGGTGCCAACGTGCTGGTGATGGACGAGCCGACAAACCATCTTGACATATCGTCAAAGGAGGTGTTCGAAGACGCAGTCCTCGAATTTCCGGGAACGGTCATTGCCGTTTCCCACGATCGGTATTTCCTCAACAAAATACCCGACAGAATCTTCGAGCTGGGCAGGGGCGGGATAACCGTCTACCTAGGCGCCTATGACTATTACTCCGAGAAGAAACAGGCCATAGCGTCGGGGAAAAAGTACTTGGACGAGCTTGGGGGGAGGCTGGGTGCGCAGGCGGGGAAAAAAGCCGGCAAGGTGAAGGCTGCAAACGAGCAGCGGATGGAAAACAAAAAAAGGGAAAGCGAACTTCGGAGGGCAGCAAAGCAAAAATCCAAGCTGGAGGCGGAGATTCACGAGCTGGAAGCCCATGCCACTTCAATAGAGGAAGAGATGAACAGGGAGGAAAACGCCACAGACCACGTGCTGCTTGGGAGCTGCGACAAGGAGCTGAAAGAGGCTAAGCTGAGGCTTGAAGCGATGTATACCGAATGGCTCAGGCTGCATGAGTGAAAAATATGTGAAAAAGAGCAAAAAAAAATAAATTTATGTTGCATATATTATTCCTGTACTCTATAATAATTTTTAGTTCGTGTGATGTGCTGCAATATGCAATGGAGGTTGTTATGAGTTTTGAAAAGATAAAAGGTATAATCGTTGAGCAGCTAAGTGTAGAAGAATCAGCAGTGACTATGGAAACAAACCTAATGAAGGATTTGGAAGCGGATTCTCTTGACGCAGTAGAGATAATAATGGCTATTGAGGACGAATACGACATCGAAATCCCTGATGAAGACGCCGAGAAATTTCAAAACATCGGCGACATTGTCAGGTATGTGGAAGAGAGGATAAACTGATCGATTCCAAAAGCTGAAAACCAGCCCACTGCATTTCGAATAACAATAAGGGAGAGTTGTCTGTGCGGCAACGCTCCCTTAATTATGGCTATTTAACTGCGGTGTTCATTTTGGTCAGCCTTCGACCGGCGCATCAACTGGGCACGAATTTGCACAGGCGCCGCAATCTATACATTTGTCAGCGTCAACTACATAAATACCGTCGCCTGCCGCTATTGCCTCTGTCGGACATTCAGATTCACAAGCACCGCAACTGATGCAAGCGTCTGTAATTTTGTAAGCCATTGTTTAATCCTCCTTTTATAATGTAGAACTTAAGAAGATTATATCAGAACTAAATGGAGAAGTAAAGATGAAAGTTTATGCTTTGGTAGGAAAAAGTGGAACCGGGAAAAGCTATCAGGCGATGAACCTGTGCCGTGAAAGAAACATAGAAGGGATAATCGACGACGGCCTATTCATAATAGGCAACGGCATATTGGCGGGCGTTTCGGCCAAGAGGCAAACCACGAGGATCGGGGCGATTAAAACTGCGCTTTTCACAGACGAAAGCCATAAAAACGCAGTAAAAAGCAAAATAAAGGAAGTGTCGCCGGGCAGCATACTGATCATTGGCACATCGGACGGCATGACGGAAAAGATTGTGGAGAGGCTTGGCCTTCCAGAAATTTTAGATACGGTGTACATCGAATCCATCACCAGCGAAAACGAACGCGAAACCGCTAAAAAGCAGAGAAACGAACTGGGCAAGCACCTCATCCCAGTGCCTACGTTTCAGATAAAGAGGGAATTCTCGGGGTATTTTGTCGACCCGCTGAGGATTTTCAGGGCAAAGGGCAGGAGCGGGAGAGGCGGGTTCGCAGAAAAGTCCGTGGTGAGGCCAACGTACAGCTACATGGGTGACTACATTATCTCAGACAGGGTCATTGGCGACATCGTGGAGTGCATCGTCAAAAGCGGCAGAAGCATGCTGTACGTGACTAGGGTGCAGACCGAAAACACGAAAAGCGGAATAAGGCTGACAATAATGGTTGTGATTAAGTACGGCGCTAAAATTATCGAGACGGCAAAATCTTTTCAGGAGCAAGTAGCCTTGCAGGTCGGGCTTATGACAGCGTTCAACATCGACAGCGTTGACGTTGAGGTGAAAGACCTAGGATGACTATACACATGAGCGTCAAGGATTTCAACCTTGAACACATCTTCGACTGTGGGCAGTGCTTCAGATGGGAAAGGCAGGCAGACGGGAGCTACACAGGGCTCGCATCCGGGACGCAGCCTGTCAACATATCCTTCAGCCCTAGAGAAAACGACGAATACTCTGGGGAGATCGCCATCAGCAACGCAGGCGGTTCTGACCCCGAAGGGTTTTGGAGCAGCTACCTCGACCTCAAAAGGGACTATGGGGGCATCAAAGCCGAGTTGTCGGCAAACGACCCAGTCATGGCAAAAGCCGTCGAATTCGGCCAAGGCATCCGCATATTGCAGCAGGACAAGTGGGAAACGCTGATCTCATTCATCATTTCACAGAACAACAACATAAAGCGGATAAAAGGCTGCATTTCCGCGCTGTGCGAGAATTTCGGAAAACCTGCCGGAGAGCACATGGGGCGCGAGTTTTTCGAGTTTCCGGAGGCAGCCGCGCTGGCGGCGCTGTCTGAAGAAGACCTTGCCCCTTGCAGGCTCGGGTACAGGGCGAAATACATTGTCGAAACAGCAAAGGCAGTCAGCAAGGACAATTGTGAAAAGCTCTATAGCCTTGGCGGCTCCAGCGGCGAGGAGGCTTTCGGGTACCTGACAGGGCTTTCTGGCGTGGGGCCAAAGGTTGCAAGGTGCATCATGCTGTTTTCCATGGGCAATCACGGGAGCTTCCCGGTCGACGTCTGGGTAAGGCAGGCGATGAGCAGCCTTTACGGGATAGACAAAGGAAGCGCCAAAGCCATGACCGAATACGCCGAAAGAGAATTTGGCGCGTATGGAGGGGTAGCGCAGCAGTATTTGTTCTATTACATGAAATCTTTGCAAATTCGTGGAAAAAAATGAAAAAAGCCTTGACAATTGAAAGTGAAAGTATTAAATTATTATTAGCACTCAATCAAACAGAGTGCTAACAAAAGCTGGTATCCAAAAAGTAATTATAAACAGAGGACAGAAAGGAGATATCAAAATGAGTTTTGGAATTAAACCTTTAGGCGAAAGAGTGGTCATCAAAAGGCTTGAGGCGGAGGAGAAGACCCAGAGCGGCATCGTGCTTCCGGGGCAGGCGAAGGAGCAGCCTCAGATGGCCGAGGTCGTTGCGGTAGGGCCTGGTACGAAGGACGACAAAATGGAGCTGGCAGTTGGAGACACAGTTGTTTTTTCTAAATACGCAGGGACTGAGATCAAGTACAAGGGCGATGAGTACACGATTATGAGCCAAAAGGACATTTTGGCTACGGTAGAATTATAGAAAGGAAGAGGGAATAAAAATGGCAAAGGAATTGTTTTTTGGTGAGGAAGCCAGGAGGAAGCTTCAGACTGGCGTGGACAAACTGGCTGACACGGTTAAAATA